>CALVZV010000025.1 GCA_944372665.1 uncultured Clostridia bacterium | reverse complement strand
CCGGTTCGTGGCACGTTGCCGACGAATACAACGCGGCGACCGAGCAGGAATACAACTTCGGCGCTCAGATAGCCGGTCCGGTAAAACTCAGGATCGTATACGACATCAACAAGTACGAGGTTACTTTCCGCATCGATTTCGTAAATTCTTCGGGAATAGTCGTCGATTCGGCGCTTATACCCGATATTGACGGTCACGACCCCGACGCGAATCTGGTCGTCAGTGTGAAATACAACGAAACCGTGCTTTCCTCCAAGCCCGAATTCGTTCTGCCCGTCAAGGCGGACGTCGCGGGACTGATAATGACCTACGGCGGATACCAGCAGAACGAACTGGACGGTGCCGAGTTCTCCTGGACGGACGAAGGCATGATCGCCGCGCCGATCACTTCCAATACCGTGATAGCGGCCAAGTGCCGCGTGAACCGCTTTACAGTGGCATGGTACGCCGACGAAGCCGCCACCGTGCTGCTGTACTCGGTGGAAACGGACTTCCACGCTTCCGCGAGACTGCCGCAAAACATTCCCGAGCCCACGCGCGAAGGCTATACTTTCGTCGGCTTCAGGGCGACGCCCGAAGGCTCCGACAACCTCGACGTCGACAGGGACATCGTTTTCGTGCCGTTATTCAGCATCAACAGTTACAATCTCCGGTTCATCACCGAGGGCAACGAGGAACTGGCTCAAACCGATTATCTGGGCAACTCCATGACGCTGCCGGTGAACTACAGATATAACACCGTAATCGCTCTTACTTCCGGCATAAGCGGATACCACGAAAGCGTGTCTTTCGGCGGCAGTGCGGGCACCGACTTCCTCGGCTGGAGAAAAGACATGTCCGGCACCAGGCTGTATTTCGATCCCGCCATAGGCAAATGGTACCTGCCCGGCGGAGAGGGCGACGACGTCAGCACCGCATCTTATCTGTTCGTGACCGAAAAAGGCAATTTCCTTGTCAGGAACACCGCCGGCGACATCGCGACGCTGATACTCAACGACACTTGGTCCGACTATGCCGAAAACGTATATTATACCGACGGCAGCTGGTTCACGGATACCGCTTCCGGCAGCGTTCTGGTGGGCAACGGTTCGGGATCCCTGATACCTGCGGGACTGTTCTACGTTATCAGCGGACCGACCCTGTTCTATTCGGTAACGGAAGCCACCAGGTATACCGTTTCGTACGTTACCAATATCGACGGCTACGAGATCGAACCGACAAGGGTGGTTTATAATTCGCTGCTTACCGCTCCCAAAGCTAGCGCGGAAGGCAAGGTCTTTATCGCGTGGTATTCGGACGAAAAATTCACCGAGCTTTACGATTTTTTTTTATTTTTAACTTCCGACATTACGCTGTATGCGGCTTGGGAAGACATCACCGAGGGCACCGAAGGCGTCGTTTACTCGCTCAACGACAACGGAACGGAGGCTTTCGTCAAGGATTACACCGGTACGGAAGTCAACGTAATCATAGCCAACTTTTATGAGGGCGTGCCCGTAACGCAGATAGGCACGGAGGCGTTCGCGGATACCGATATAGTTTCTGTGACGCTGCCCGATACCGTTTCCTATTTCGGTCCGGGAGCGTTCGAGAATACCCGCCTGGTCGAGATAACCGTGCCGCAGCGCGTCACGATAATACCGGATAACTGCTTCCGCGACTGCAGGTCGCTTACTACGATAAAATTCCGCGAAGGCTCTGAACTGTCCGTAATCGGCAGTTACGCGTTCGCAGGCTGCGAGTCGCTCAAGCTCAACACTCTCATCAGCGTGGACGCTTCGGGCAACGCCGTCGAAACGGAAAGCGCTTCTTTCCCGTCTTCGCTTACCGAAATAAGAGAGGGCGCGTTCATGAACGCCGCCGTGCTGCGCCGCGTATTCTTCCCGGCTTCGCTGCAGAGGCTGGAATACAGGGCGTTCTTCGATACTTTCGAACTTATGTACGTGGTATTCGACCGTGCCGAGCCCGCCGTTCTCGGCGAGGAAGTCTTCCTCAGCTCCGGGCTGTCATATCTGAATTTCAGGGTATACGTTCCCGACGTTGCAAGATATACTGCCGGCGGCGCGGGTTGGAGCGGACTGACGGAAAAAATAGTTTCCAAGAACAACATAACCACGGATACCGAAGGCGGTTTATGGTCGTATGAGATCGAGCCTTCGATGCCTGACAGCCTGATACTGCTGCAATTTTTGGGCGACGACAGGACGGGCGCGTCCTTCGACGTGACCGTTCCTTCCAAACTTCCGATAACCGGCCAGTCCGGACAGATCAAAGATTATACCGTCGTGGGACTGGGTTCCAACGTGTTCTCGTCGCTTATCGGCAGCGTGACGTTCAACAGCAATATTTCGATAAAGGAAGACACTTTCGTTTCGGCGTCGAAACTGACTAACCTGACGATAGTGCGCGACGACCTGTGGAGCAGCGGCTATACCCTTTCCGCCGACGCGCTGTATGCGGCGTATTCCGCTTCGGACAGCCTTTACAGTCTGACGCTGGTCAATCCCAACATTACCGCGGAAAGGCTGTTCGGCAGAGCGATGCCGTCTAAAATCACGTTCGTCAGCGTGTACGGAACTACGGATTTCGCGCTGCCCGACTATATGTTCGAGAACCAGGCGTTCGTCATCACCGTCAACATCGGCGAACACGTCACGGGTATAGGCGTGGAAGCGTTCTCGGGCGCCACGGCGCTTTCGGAGATATGCTTTACGGACGGCAATTCGCTTAGCTCGATATCGGCATCTGCGTTTGCCGGCGCCATCTCGCTGACCACGGTCAGAACTCTGACGGAGCAGGGCTACAAAGACGGTATTCCCTCGGTGGTATCCACTGTCGGTAACGGCGCTTTCGATGGCGTGCCCTGGGTGGAAGGATATATCGACGAAAACGGATTCACCATGCTGGGCGCCGGGATACTGTATTCGTACAGCGGCAAGGAATCCCTTGTAAAGGTTCCCGAAAACACAATAGCGGTATCCCCGAACGCGTTTGAAAACAACTCATATATTAAACTGGTCGTTCTGGGCGAAAACGTCAAACAGATAGGCGAATATGCGTTTGCGAACGCCGTGAATCTGGAGAGCGTGTACGTAAGCGGCGCCAACGCCGATATAGGCGGTTATGCGTTTGCGAACTCGTCCAAGCTCTCCGTTCTCATCGTCGGCGGCAGCGCGACCGTTGCCGAAACCGCGCTGACGGGGACGCTTTACGATTCCGGCGAGCTGTCGCTGTATGCCGAAAGCAGCCTCAGCGTAGGCTCGCTTGCCGCGTTCGTGGTCAGCAACATAAACTATGACGGCGCTACGGGCTGGATATACGCCACGTACGACAACGAGAGGACGCTATTGAAATATTTCGGGGATTCGACCGAGCTTATTTCGACGCCGCAGGGCACGCAGTACCTGAATATAGGCGACTATGCGTTCACGCGCGGCGCCAAGGCTATAGCCGTCGACACCGCTTTGGTGCCGATAGGCCGCGGACAAAACCCGTTCGGAGGGCTGACTGCGCTTGAAAACATCATTCTTAACGTCAACCGCAACGGCGTCGAAGACCCCTCCGATTCGCTCAGGAGCGGCAACGGCGATCAAAACATTTTATATAAGCTGTTCTCGGTCTGCGACGGAACGGTTGCACTGACCGTCAACGCTTCGGCAACGGTAGCAGAGGTTATGGGTCAGTCGTCCGGCAAGGAACTGCCTGTCAATCTTAAGGTCGTTAACATAGATATTGCAGGCGTGACCAGGATCCCGGATTCCTTCCTGGAAGACGCAGTCGGCGTAAGCGCGATCTTTGTGGTGGACGGTTCGGACAGCTACGCGCTGGAACAGGCGGAGGACGCACTCGGCGGCATAGCCATCGGCGGCGCCGCTTTCAGGGGCACGGGCTGGATGAACTCGCGCGATTCCGATTTCGTGTTCATAGGCGGTATGCTGATAGAAGTGAGGACGTCCGAACCCGTGGTGCGCATCAGCGCCGAGGCGACGTCCATCAACGGATACGCGTTTTCGGGCACGGCGGCTGAAACGATCTACATTCCCGCCGGAGTATCCGAGATCAGCGCAAACGCTTTCAGCGGCGCCGAGGGACTGTCCAGACTTGTTCTGCCCGACCGTACGGGCGGCGCGCCCGCGCTCACCGACGGCAGCGTGCTGAACGGAATAAGCGGAATGTCGGTGTTCTACAGCGGCACAGGCGACTATTCGGTCTGGGGCTACGGCATATCGGGAACATACAATCTGACCGACAACGTCTATGACGAAGAACGTGAGATCTCGTTCTCCGCCGACATCCGCGTCAAGGCGCATTATCTGATCTCCACCAGCGGAACGCTGTTCATGTACAGAGTGTATACGGAAAGCGCATCGGGAGAATACCTGGGCGAGGTCACCGACGTCGATATTCCCGAAACGCTTATGGTCACCGCGGCCGGCAGTACCGTTTCCAACCCCGTCAGGGCGCTGGGCGTCAACGTGCTCGGTTCCGCCGTCACCAAGGTAGGCATCTATTATTCGGTCAGCGCGGAAGCGGACGCTCTGGGCAATCTGTCCGAGCTGTCGCAGCTGAGGATACTTGGCGTCAACCCCGACAGCCGTAGGCTGACGGCCTCGGCTTTGAGGGGCATGATCGACGCTCATAACGTCAATAACCTCGTTTATAACGGTTCCGTCACGCTGAACGAACTGCTGGACGGCAACTCCGGCGTATTGACCAAGCTGACTTCGGTCTCCATCGAGGACGGCACCGTGGAGACGGTGAACGAACTGCTTAAAGGCTGGGATCATATATCGTCGGTCACGTTCCCGTCAAGCATCAGAAAGGTCGGCGTAAATTCGCTGGAGAACACGGCATGGTACGCGTCGGCGTCGAGAAGCGGCGGCAACGTGATACTGGGCGGCGTGCTGTATTATAAATACTATATTGCGGGCACGGGCGGATCCACCGACGTGGTTATACCTGCCAACGTGGTCGTGGTCAACACGGCGGCGTTCGCCAAAGCCACAGTAAACGGCGGCGAAGTCGCGTATTCGTCTGCAGGGCTGTCCGTAAAACAGATACGTTTCGAGCCGGGCAGCAAGTTGGAAACCGTGCTGGAATACGCTTTCGCGTACTGTCAGTATCTTGAGAACGTGTCGCTGCCGGGAACGGTGGTAAGCGTTGCCGAATCCGCGTTCACGGGCACGATGATAGTGTCGAACAACGGCGCGCTGATAATCAATTCGTCTTCAGGCGGCAAGGTGCTGGTCAAATATACGGGCAGCGCTTCGGAGTATACCGTTCCGTTCGAAGTTCAGTATATAGCCCCCGGCGCGTTCGAGGGCAACGAGTCGCTGACGGCGCTCAAACTGGAGAGGGGCAGTCTGCTGACCTATATAGGTGACGGCGCTTTCAAGGACTGCGTGAACCTGGCTTCGCTGGATTCCGACCTCGTGACGCTGAGTACTCTGACCTATGTCGGAAGAGAGGCTTTCCTGAATACGGCGTGGCTTGATTCTGCGGTCAAGGACGTGAAGTTCGGCAACAGCGTTAACGGATACATCCTTTACCGCAAGATAGAGTCTTACTCGGGCAACTGGGAACTCGGCTCCGATCTCAAGTCCGTTTCTCCGGGCGCATTTGAAGGCATGACGGGCGACGGCGGTATAACGGGAGTGTCGTTGCCTAAAGACGTCGCCGTTTCCGCGGCGGAGCTTAAGCAGCTGCTTTCCGACCCCGGCATCACCGCGCTGACCGTGTACGGCAACGTCGCGCTGTCCTCGCTGATAGGAGGCGGCACGCTGGATAACATCACTTCCGTCAGTATCTACGAACTCGACGATGCCGACTCGATAACCGACGAATTCCTGTACGGCTGGGAAAGCGTGACGTCGGTCAATATTCCCAATAAAGTCAAACGCATTGGCGCAAGGGCTTTCGACGGCACGGCGTGGATGAACGGGAGGATAACCTCCGCCACGGACGACTATATCGTCGCGGCAAACCCCGGAATACTTCTGAAGTATCTGGGCAGCGGCAGCGAGATAGAGCTTTCCGAAAATATCAAGGGCATTGCCGCCGACGCTTTCGCGGGTAACGAGGTGATAGTATCCGTGAATATGCAGGGAACCGAACTCAGCGAGATCCCTGCGGGCGCGTTCGCAGGCTGCAGCGCGCTGACCGGGATCATTCTTCCCGCGACGGTCATTGTTATCGGAGCGGGCGCGTTCGACGGCGTCGGAGAGGGATTCGCGCTTACGTTTACGGGCTCCGACCCCGGGGCTGTATCCGTTGCCGACGGCGTATTCGACGCTGTGGACGAGATCCGCGTTCCCGCGGCGTACATTGAAAAGTACCACGACGCGTGGAGCGAAGTCCTCGACAAAATCGTCGGTATATGATAAAATTGTAATACGGACGCCGGTTCCGTCTTTATAAAGTAAAATGAAGGAGAAAAACAAGATGCGCAAATTCATCAAGATTGTTTCCTGTCTGGTTATTCTGTCGGTGATCATGATCGCCGCCGCCGCATGCGTTAAAGTCAATAACGATGACAAAAAGAACTCGTCGACCAAGGTGAACATTGACTATCTGCCCGATATGGTGGATTACGGCAACAGCGCGTACATAAGCGTGCCGCCAGTCGATTACAGCGCGGGCGATATTGCGGATTGGACCGCGGAACTGCAAAAAAAGCAGGACGAGGAACGCGGCTATTGGCTGCTGGACGGCGAGAAATGGGATGACGCCCCATACCGGGATTTTGCCGCTATCGTCGACGGTGCGAGGAAACATCCTTACGGATATCTGGCTTACGACGAGGACGAGCAGTCTTATTACTGGGAGGACGGCGAATCCGCCAACACCGTGGAGCGTATTTTCTGCTACTCCGATCCTTCGGCTGTCATCGATAAACTCTCTTTGGCAGGCGTAGCCAGAGATCATACCAACCTGATAGTCGAATACATAAGCCGTACCGGCCCCGATGAGGAGAACAGGGAAAAGTATCGCGGCTTCACCTTCGAAATAGGCACTTCTTCGGCGATAGACGACTATTCCCAGCTTGAGGAGCTGGAAGAAATGTACGACGACTGGACGGAGAAAGAAATCGAGGAACACGGCGAATTCAGAAACTCCGACGAGGTGTCCGACGCCATATATCTCAAAAACCGCAAGATATACGGCGAAATATTTAAAATTTTCGGCAACGAAGTCGACGATTTCGCGCGCGCTTCGATAGCCATGACCGAATATGCCGTAGAAGTCATCGAAAGCGTCATGATGCCGATATACAAAGAAGCCGTTAACGCCGCGAAACTGGAGTTCGGCGACGAAGGTACTTATAATCAGTACGGCAAAAACTACGAAGAGTTTATCGCGTATATGCGCACCGAGATGTACGATTACGATTCGCTCAGCTATCTTATCGCGTTCAGGGAGTTCACCAACATGAGCTCCGAATATCTGGCTACCGACAAGATCGCCGCCATGACGCTGCTGGGCTACCATTATCAGTTCAAACAGCGCGACTATAACGTATTCGACGATTCCGTTACGATCAGCTACGATTATAACGAGGACAACAAAGCCGAAACAATCACCGAATACAAATATTTCCTCAAGCTGAGCCATCAGGATTATTACGAAACCGACAAAGAGGCGCTCGATTACCGCACCATGGACAGACGCCAGTATGCCGAAGCGTACCGGTACACCACTTCCTGCCTGACAAAATACTATCAGAGCCAGCTGGAATTCCAGGCTATCCAGGAGGACGTCGACGCCGAGATATATGTCGGTAAAAATTACAACAAAGGTATAAGCTATTACGGTCAGAACACCGGAACGGAGAAAGGCACCAACACGGTGACATATTCCAGCGAAATGCAGCAGGCGCTGAGATACGGTCTCGACGCCAACATGAAAATAGGCGACGTCAACTGGGAATACAGCGCCGATGACAACAGGGTCCTCAGAATGAACTACGTCAGCAAGAGATGGAACAACCCCTCGGTCGATCAGGATGATCCCTCGCCAACTCAGCGCCTGTATAAAGTCGAATACGAGATCGAGCTGCTAAACAGCCAGAACTATGTTCTGAACCATGCCACGATCAGCGATGCCGATCTGGTGGGCGCGTTGCGTTACGAGATCAAATCCTATTCCGCCGACTCCGTAAGAGGGATCCAGCAGAACAAGAAAAACGACGTGATTTACGGCATCGACATCGACAGAATGCTCACCGCGCTGGGAAGAACCGAGACCACGCTTTCTTCAAACGAACGTGCAGCTTATAACGACTTGATCGAGAACGAAGGCAGAAACGCCGCCGAATACTACAACCTCGACAAGAACTATAAACCGACGGTGATGAACCAAGAGATCGACAAAGCCGCTCAGGCCGACTGGAACGGCGTCAGGAGCAATATCGCCACGACGCTGGCGCAGGACTACAAAAACTACAAGGGCGATAAACCCGTCGACGAATATTTCGAAGACACGCTTATCAAGAAGAAATGGAACTGCGGCGGCGAAGGCGAAGTTTGCGGAGACCCCGATTCCACAGGCAGCCACCTGGGCACCTGCGAGGAAGAGTACGACACCGACTGGGCGCTTTCCAAATTGCTGAACTACCACGAGATGACGTTAAGGTATATGTACGGACAGATCGAAGTCACTCTGACCAGGCTCGTTTGGGAGAAATTCACGTCCTTTGCAGGCTATACCGACGAGGAAAGCGGTACAAAAAACGATACCGTATTCAATAAAGGCACTGCCCGCAACGGTTATTCGGATTCCGAAGGCAACGGTGCGGTGATCGTCACGCTGATGACCGACGAGGAGATCGGTTCCGTACTGTTCGAGTATACCGGCGACGGCAACATCAACAAGTACAAGAACCTGCCCAAATACGACAGCGTTACTTCCGCCGACAAGTTTACCATTACCATAAAGGGAGAAGAATATACATTCGAATTCGAGGGCTGGTACGTCGATCCCGGGTTGAATTACAAGGTGCTGGATAAAGAGGAGTACAATTACGACATCAGACTGTATCCCGGATACAGCGTCACCAAAGTGGGCACCTGATAAAAATGCAATGCTTTCGGGACGCGCCGTCAAGGCGCGTCCTTTTTTTGCTTCCGGCAGCATAAAGCATTACACGCAGAGTGCGCGCATACGATATATGTATGACGGCATACGTATTGCGCCTTTTTTCGGGTATAGGGGCGTTCCTTATCGGAATGCGCCTGATTTCGACGTCGCTAACCGGTGTGGCGGGCGGTAAAATAGAGGAACTGTTCAAAAAACTGGGCAACAACAAACTGGCGGCAGTGGGCGTAGGCGTGGGGAGCGCGGCGGTTTTGCAGTCCTCGTCGGCGACCACGGTGATATTGCTGGGACTGGTGAACGCGGGCATCGTCAGCCTTTTCCAGGCGACCTGTATCATCATGGGCGCGAACATAGGCACCACTGTAACGGCGCTGATAATTTCATTCAATTCGCTGCCGATAGCCGAATTTTTCGCATTCACGGCGTTTATAGGCGCCATGATCTTTATGGGCGCCAAAAACGGAAAAGTCAGGACTTTCGGCTGGATCGTATCGGCTCTGGGTTTGATATTCATAGCGCTTGACGTGATCAGGACAAGCGCCATGCATCTGAAAGAATCCCAGACTTTCGTATCCCTATTCCAAAATTTCAGTTCCCCGTTGCTGCTTATTCTTATGGGTCTTGCGTTTACCGCCGTGATACAGTCGTCATCTGCGGTCACGGGGATAGTGCTTACGCTGGCGCAGCTGGGCATAATGCCCGTGACCGCCACGTTTTACGTGATAATGGGCTCTAACGTAGGATCGTGCGCCACCGCGATGCTTGCCGCCGTGGGCGGCAGCCCTAACATGAAACGCACCGCGCTGATACATTTTGCTTTCAACATGATAGGGGTGGTGATATTTTTACCGTTCGTCGTGGTATTCGGGGAGAGGATCGTCAGCGCGCTTTCGTTTTTCGGCGTGGCGTCGCTGGTGGCGTATTTTCATATCGCGTTCAATCTGGTCACCACGGTCATATTGCTGCCTTTCGTAAAAGCCATAGCCGACTTTTCCGAATCCGTCATCCCCGACGTCGGTCCGGGCGGCGGCAAGCCGGGCGGCGTTTAAGTAAAATACTTGAAAAACTTTTATCTTTAGTGTATAATATTCAATAATTTCATTAATCGGAGGAAGTATGGAGGAAAATCCCAACGTTTCCAGCTTTAATATAGATCATACCAAACTCAAATGCGGTTTATTCGTGTCCAGAAAGGATATAATGGATACGGGACTGGTGATAACGACTTTCGATCTCAGGATGAAGCGCCCTTACCGCGAGGAACCCATGTCCACCGGCTCCGTGCACGCCCTGGAGCATCTGCTGGCGGATTATCTGAGAGGCGACCAGCTGTGGGGCAACAAGATCCTTTACGTGGGACCCATGGGCTGCAGGACGGGGTTTTACGTAATGGTGTCGGGCGATCTGACGCCCAAAGACATTCTGCCGCTGATCGAGCGCGCGTTCGATTACATATCCGATTTCACCGGCGAGATACCCGGCGCAAATCCCAAACAGTGCGGCAACTGCATCGACATGGATCTGGAAGCCGCCAGAATAGACGCGACGATGTACTTTAATATCATCATCGATCCCAAAAAAGAAAATCTGGTGTACCCCGTAAAAAGGGAAAGGAAGAAAAAATAATGCGCGATCCCCGTATCGGAAAACTTGCCGGAATACTCGTTAATTACTCCTGCGCGCTGAAAGAGGGCGAGAAGATCCTCATCGAAGCGCGCGGCATCGACTATATGCTGGTGGAAGCGATAGTCGAGGAAGTCTACCGAGTAAAAGCGTATCCTTTCGTAAGTATAGAAGATATGCGCGTCACGCGCGCCGTGCGCCGCGGAATGAGCGAGGAACTGGCAAAGAGCATGGCACGCTACGATTCGCTCAGAATGAGCGAAATGGACGCGTATATCGGCATACGCGGCGGCAACAACTGTTATGAGCTCAGCGATATAGACGGCGAAAAGGCGGGCATTTACGACAGGCTCTATTCGCACCCCGTACATCACGAACTCAGGGTCAATAAGACCAAGTGGGTGGTTTTACGCTATCCCACCGAGGGAATGGCGGAACAGGCCAGAATGTCCACGGAAGCCTTCGAAAACTTCTATTTCGACGTATGCACGCTGGATTACGGGAAAATGGATAAAGCCATGGACGCTTTGAAAGCGCTGATGGATTCTACCGACAAAGTCCGAATCACCGCACGCGACACCGACCTTACGTTCAGCATAAAAGGAATCGGCTCCGAAAAATGCGCCGGACTCAGGAACATCCCCGACGGCGAGATCTATTCCGCGCCTGTCAGGGATTCCGTCAACGGCTATATACACTACAACGCGCCTTCCGTGGAGAACGGCATAGAGTTCAAGGACGTCAGGCTGGAGTTCGAGAACGGAAAGATAGTCAAAGCCACCGCCTCCGACACCGACGCCGCCAACCGTATTTTCGACACCGATCCCGGTGCCAGATACGTCGGCGAATTTGCCATAGGCGTCAATCCTTTCGTGACAAAGCCAATGGGCGACATCCTGTTCGACGAGAAGATCTCGGGTTCCATACATTTCACGCCCGGTTCGTGCTATGACGACGCTTACAACGGCAACGTGTCCGCCGTCCACTGGGATCTGGTCCTGATACAGACTCCCGAATACGGCGGCGGAGAAATATATTTCGACGACGTACTCATCAGAAAAGACGGCAGGTTCGTACTGCCCGAACTCGAATGCTTAAACCCGGAAAATCTTAAATAGCTATGAAAACAGAGGAAAAAACGGCATTGACCGCCAAGAACGAACAATTTACGCCGCAGCGTCCCGCAGGATTTCTGTATTGGACGCTGGTGCCGCTGGCAAAACTGCTGTCCAAGATACTGATCAAGGCGCGTTTCGAACGCGACCCCGAGATCAAAAAGCGCAAGGGACCGTTCGTGGTGCTGGGAACGCACACGTGCATAATGGACGTGGCGATGATGGAAATATCCATGTGCCCGACGCGACTGAATATCGTCTGCGGCAGGGACGTGTTCACCTGGGGTAAGATCAAGCCTATCAAAAAGGCGGCGGGACTTATCCCGATAAACCAGTTCGAGATGGATCTGGGTTCCATACGCGTAATGAAAAGGGCGGTGGATGCGGGACTGAGTCTCGCGCTGTTCCCCGAGGGCAAGTTCACTCTGGACG
This sequence comes from uncultured Clostridia bacterium, assembly GCA_944372665.1. Classification (GTDB taxonomy): domain Bacteria; phylum Bacillota; class Clostridia; order Christensenellales; family DTU072; genus Stercoripulliclostridium_A. The sequence goes on along the minus strand of CALVZV010000025.1, from coordinate 10,374 downwards.
GCAAAAATCTGTTCTACCTGCCCGAAAGCCTCGCCAAACTGCTTAAAATGCTCAACGCCGACGTAGTGTTCATGCATAACTACGGCGGATATTCTTCGCGTCCCAGGTGGTATTCCGGATTCAAACGCGGTTTGGTTATAAACAAGTCGGAGCTTTTGTTCACCAAGGAGCAGCTCAAAACGCTTTCCTCCGATGAGATATATTCCGTTTTAAAAGAGAAATTCACCTTTAACGACAACGTCTTCCAACAGGAAAACGGCTTGCGTTACCGCAGCAAAAGACCTGCTTCGGGTATCCATTACATATTGTACAAGTGCCCGAAATGCGGAGCCGAGTACGAAACGATTTCTACGGACCACCATATCGTATGCGAGAAATGCGGCAATAAGGTGCGCTATGACGAGTACGGTAAATTTACGCCCGAGGGCGACTCGGTGACCTTCGACAGGATCGATCTGTGGTACGAATACGAACGCGAAAGCGCGCGCAAAGAGCTTCTGGAAGAAGGCTTTTACGTTTCGCATCCCGCGGTATGGGCGGAGTGCGACGCCGAGAACAACTACGCGGACGCGGGCGAAGGCGAATTTTTCATGGATCGCGACAGGATAGGCTTTAAAGGAACGCGCTATGACGGCGGCGGCGAAGTCCTGATCGAGGTGCCCTTGGAAAACCAGTTCACCGTAGTGCACAAAAATTACGAGGCGATCGACCTGACGATCAACAGGCAGATCAACAGGTTCTATTTCAAGGAAGTCAAATATTCCGCAAAAATAAATATTCTGGTGGAAGAAAACTTCCGTTTAAATCACAATCTGAAAGTATAAAACGCGCTTTAAGCGCAGGAGGGCAATATGTATAAAAAGTACGCAGAAGAAGCAATGGAGATCGTCCGCACCATAGAAGCGGACGGCGCCAGGCTACCCGGCTCCGCCGAAGAAAAAGCCGCTTGCAAAAAGATCATCGGCGAGATCAACGACAGAGTCGGTCTGAAACCCAGAACGGAAAGCTTCGTTTTCGCGCCTGAGGCGAGTATAGGAGCAATAAACAAACTCGGCTGGGTATGTATGGGATTACTTGTACTGTATTATCTCGGCGCTCCGATACTGTCGCTTGTCGGATACATATCGGTGCTGGTGTTTACGTTCATGCAGATAGTGCGTTATACGGGGATATGGGATTTCTGCTTCAAAAAGGAGAGAGCCGAAAACATCATCACCGAGTTGGAACCCCAAAACGGAAAAACCGACTTTACGGTATATCTGGGCGCGCACTACGATACAAGCTGGTGCTGGAAGCTTGCCGTCATGAACCCCAAGACCGCTATGATAAAAACCGGTTACGGCATACTGTGCGCCGTGGGTATGGCGGTCATGAGCCTTATAAGCATACTCAATTCTTTCGGCGTGCTCGCCGATCCGTTTACCGCTTCGATAGTGCTGTACGTGCTGCCCGTGGCGGCTATACCCGGATTTTTCTTTATCAGTCATTTCCTTACCCAGGATAAGACCATCGGAAGCCCCGGCGCCATGGACAACATGAGCGGTATAGGTCTCAACATGATGGTCATGAAGTATTTTAAAGAGCATCCCGAAGAAATGCCCGAGGGCATGAAACTCGTCAACATCGGCTTCGCGGCGGAAGAATCGGGACTCAAAGGCTCTTTCGCATACGTCAAGGCGCACAAAAACGAATTCGACAAGGACAATATGTACGTTCTGAACGTGGACTCCATTTCCGATCCCGGATATTTCTCCGCCGTCAAGGGCGACCCGTGGCAGGGCACCAAGTTCGACAGAGGCATGATCGACATGATGAAGGAAGCCATCGGGGAGACAGGAGAGAAAGTCAACGAGATCGTCAACCCCGTGGGCGGCTGCGACTCCACTCCGTTTTGCAAGGTCGGCGTCAGGACCGTGACCTTCGCGGCTCAGATGCCCACCGTGTCCGACTATTACCACACCAATAAAGATACGTCCGACAGACTTTCCGTGGACGTGTTCGAAAAAGGATTCGCCGTCATAGTCGGCACCATCAAAAAAATAGCCGCTTCGCGCGCGGTCGCCAAGGTCGAGATCGTTCCCGAAGCATCCGCGGCATCGGAAGCCGCTGCGGAGAACGCGCCCGCAGCCGAAACCGAGGCAAAGGATGAATAATCGAATTTAAACGAAAAGCCCGCCGCAAGGCGGGCTTTCTTAATGTATTTTAAAACGCGTTTGAATTGTCCGTGGGGGCGGGCGAGCCGCAATAGGGGCAACGCGGCGCGTGGTCTGAAGCGATGTAACTGAATTTGGCTCCGCAGTTTACGCATTCGGTGCTCAGAGTCCTGTTCAGGATATCCTTGTTGAAATTGGCTTTTATGACGTCGCCTTCGCGTTTGAAGCCGGTCAGATACTGTTTGTTAAAGCACGCGTCCAGCTTCATACGGACCTGGCGTTCGTTTGTCCCCAGCTGCGCGGCTATTTCGCTTACGGTATATAAATGTTCGTCGCGCACCGCGTTGACAACGCGAACCAGCCCTTTGGTGTTGCCGTATCCCGCTGCCCACGCTATCGGACAGCCGTAAAAGCCTACCACCATAAAGGCTATACCCACAGCCCATACGCCGGGTTGGCGAATGCCCAGACCGACTCCTAGCAATATTCCGCCCAAAGGCAGCGCCACGGTCAATATCACCGCAGTCCTCAGTTGTTTTTTCAGATCGCGATCAAGTTTTTCCATATCGCTTTTAGTATAATTTCTCGGGCAGGCTTTGTCAAGGTGGAAAACGTGCGGATTGACAGATATACGGAACTATGATAAACTGAATTTAATATATTTGCGGGAAACCGCGGGAGAGGATATGGCTTTATTACAGATCATAGAATGGATGGGAGCGCCCGATACGATAGTATATAAGTATCCTACCAGGGAGAACGCGATAGAACGCGGCTCCAGACTGGTTGTAAGAGAGGGACAGGCGGCAATTTTTTGCGACCGCGGCAAGCTTGCCGACGTTTTCGGACCGGGTACGTACAGCCTCGACGCAAGGACGATCCCCATTCTGACCAGACTTATGGCGTGGCGGTTCGCGTTCGAAACACCGTACAAATCCGATTTGTACTTTGTTAATACGGCGCGCTTTTCGGGACTTAAATGGGGTACTGCCACTCCGCTTATGGTGCGCGACGCCGACTACGGCGCGATAAGGATCAGAGCCTACGGCACTTACGCTTTCCGCGTCAGCGACCCGTATAAATTCCTGACTGTGCTTATGGGCGTAAAATCTTCGTTTGCCACCTCAGACATCACCGATTTCATACGCAGTATGCTGGTCATGGGCTTGTCCGACGCGATAGGCGAGAGCGGCCTGCCGGTACTGGATATGGCGGCTAACCTGATGGAACTAAGCGCCGCGGTGGGCAGTAAGCTGGAATCGCACATGGAGGAAAACGGCATAGAGCTAAGCACTTTCGTGTTCGAAAGCGTGTCCTTGCCGCCCGAACTCGAAAAAGCCTTCGACGAAAACGCAAGGCTCAGAATGTTCGGCAAAAACGCCGAAATCTACAGAAAACTCGCCGAAGCCGACGCTATCCGCGAGGCTGCTAAGAACAATTCCGCCATGGGTCAGACAATGGGTACCGCCATGGGTGCGGCTATGGGCTTCGGAATGGGCGCGCAGTTTTCCAAGAGCTTTCAAAACGGAGAACCTCAAAAAGCCGTTCCCGAAGCAGCCGGCGCGGTTTGTCCCGCGTGCGGCAAAAGCGTTCCCGCAAATTCGAAGTTCTGCCCCGAGTGCGGCAAACCGATCGGCTCTCAATTCTGCCCCGAGTGCGGAGCAAAGGTCGGCACCGGCGCGAAATTCTGTCCGGAGTGCGGAAAAAAACTGTAACGGAGGCCCAATATGGATAAAACTCAGCTGACGATTCTGCTGTTCTCGATTGCCGTGGCGATATTGTCGGTAGGCATAGCGCTGGTTTCCGTAGCCTATTACAGGCTCAAAAAAGCACAGAGGGAAAAGGGAGAGTATCCCGAAGACGTAAAGGTCAGGAAGGGAGTGCGCTATTCCCGCGACGAAGCGGCGTTCACCGAAGGCGAGGAAAACGTCAGACTTACCCCGAAAGATTTTGTGCTGGCGCGCGGCACGGTGTACGTCGTCGAACAGGGCGGCGAGCTTATGCCCGGCGTTTATACGGCGCTGAAATCTGCGGATTCCGTGGACGAATTCAAGATCAGGGTGGCGGGCTACGTCCGTACCTATAAGCACGGCGACAAGGTTATACTACACGCAGGCGACGAGGTTGAAGCCACTTCTTCGGACGTGATACTGGCATAACGTCTGTTTATTCGGAACGGAACGGCTGCCGTAGGGCAGCCGTTTTTTCGTAAAGACGATTTTGAAGGCGGGTTAAAACTTTTTCAGCGTTTTTCTGAGATCCGCAGCTATATCTCGAAGTATGCGGTTGGAAAGCCCCTCCGACGAAGCCACGGCGATCTGCAACTCGTTCACGGCGTCCAGAACGCTCTGATAGGCTGAGGAGACGTTTTTCTGTTTTTGGGGCTTCGGCTGCTTTTTGGGAGTGGTGTTGCCGCGGTCTATGCATTCGTCGCTGATAAGATCGTAAGTGCCCCCCGGATAGGGCGCTACGGCGCGCAGACCGCCTTCGCGGTAGAGTAGATCCGCAAACGCTGCCGCTACCGCGTCCTCGCCGTGCGTGACGAATACGCGCGTAGGCTTAGGCGTGAAATTCAGCGCCCATTTCAGCAGCGCTTCGCGGTCGGCGTGGGAACTGGTGCCCTGCAGCTCGACCACCTTTGCGCGTACAGCCACGGTCTCACCGAACAATTTGACGGCTTTGGCGCCGTCCAGAAGCGTTCTGCCCAGCGTTCCGGCAACCTGATAGCCTACGAACACCACGGTGGATTCGGGACGCCACAGATTGTGCTTTAAATGGTGGCGTATTCTGCCCGCTTCGCACATTCCCGAAGCGCTCAGAATGACTTTGGGGCGTCTGTCGGCGTTGATTTTTTTGGAATCGTCCGCCGTCACGGAAAGCATCATTCCCGAAAAAGATATGGGATTTATTCCTTTTTGTATGAGCGTTGCGGTTTCTTCGTCGCAAAGCGAAGCCACGTTTTTTGAATAAATGCCCGTTGCTTCGATGGCTAAAGGCGAATCGACGTACACTTCGAAATTCGGAAAGTCGCTTACCAGCTTCCTGTTCTTTATTTCGCGTAAAAAATACAGCATTTCCTGCATTCTGCCCACCGCAAACGTGGGAATTACCACATTGCCGCCGCGGCGGAAAGTGTCGGAGATTATTTCGGAAAGTTTGTTGACGTAGTCGGGGTCGTCGCCGTGCACGCGGTCGCCGTATGTCGATTCCATCACTACATAGTCCGCTTCGGTCACCACGGAAGGGTTGCGGATGATGGGCTTGTTCACGTTGCCTATGTCGCCCGAGAACATCAGTTTGCGCGTCTCGCCGTTTTCGGTGAGAATCAACTCGATATACGCCGATCCCAGAAGGTGACCCGCGTCAATAAACCGCGCGCGCACTCCCTCAACCACGTCGAAAGGCGTATCGTAATCCAGCGCGCGTATCAATTTTAATGTGTTTTCGGCGTCGGCGGAATCGTACAAAGGGGTATAGGGCGGATTGGTAGACGAGCGTCTGGCTTTTTTGTTGCGCCAAAGCGCCTCTTGTTCCTGGATGTGGGCGGAATCCATCAACATTATTTTGCACAGATCGCGCGAAGCGCGCGTCATATAAATTTTGTTGCGGTAGCCGTTTTTGTACATCAGAGGCAGTTTGCCCGAATGGTCGATATGCGCGTGCGTCAGCAATATGGCGTCGACGCCTGAGGCAGGCATTTTCAGCGACTGGTTTTCGTAAAGATCGGGACCTTGTTCCATTCCGCAGTCGATCATGACGTTTTTGTTACCTACGTTTATAAGATAGCAGGATCCGGTGACTTCGCGCGCAGCGCCCAGAAAAGTAATCTGCATTTAAACCTCCCGAGTCGGTATATGTTTATTATATCACAACCGCGTCGGTATTTTTAAAAATGTTTTTGCGGCTCCGGCGCATTTATTCGCGTCCTTTGCACACCATATTCCCCGAGGAGAGATTATGCGTTCCACGGGAATTGTCAGAAGAATGGACGAACTGGGAAGAGTCGTCATACCAAAAGAGCTGAGGCGCACGCTTAAGATACGCGAAGGAGAAGAACTCGAAGTGCTTACCTCGGACGAAAACGAATTGATTTTGAGGAAGTATTCCGCAGTAGAGGAGCTTGCCGACTTCAAAGCCGATTACGTCAGAAGCATTTATACTACCACGGGACTGACGGCTATGATTACCGATACCGACCGCGTTCTAGCGGTTTCGGGCAAAAATCCGCCTGCAAAACCGGGCGACAGTCTGGGTATGAGCTCGGACGAACTGCTGAGCATGCGAAAGTGCTTCGCCGTCAGGGAAAAAGAATTGAAAACACTGTTCAGACAGCCGCGCGAGATCGCGTCCGGCGTATGCGCTCCGATAGTCAACGGCGGTTCGGTGCTGGGTGCCGTAATGCTTTTCGGAGTACCGTCGGCAGAGCCGCTGGCGTTTAAGACCGCGGAAACAGCGGCGGACTTCATTTCCAAAAGGATATAATGAAAAAGAAACGTACGCTCCTGGGCGGCGCCGGCATAATTATGCTGGCGACACTGGGCGCGAAAGTGCTGGGCGCGCTGTACCGCATACCGCTGACCAATATGCTCGGTGCGGAGGGAATGGGGGTATACCAATCGGTATACCCCGTATACGCGTTGATACTTTCCGTTTCGGGCGGCGCCGTACCTATGGCAATATCCGTACTCGTCGCGTCTTATACCGCTACGGGCGATCCCCGAAAAGGCGTCAGGCTGACGCTTGGCGCGCTTGCGGCAATGCTGACGACGGGCGCGCTGCTGACCGCGGCGCTTATGCTTTCGGGCGGCTTCGTCGCAAGACTGCAGGGCGCTCCCGAAGCGGCTTTCGGATATCTTGCCATCGCGCCGTCGATTTTTTTCGTCAGCGGAATTGCCGTGCTCAAAGGCTACTTCCAGGGAAAAAACAATATGTATCCCACGGCGTTGTCGCAGATAACGGAATCGCTGGGAAAATTAATATTCGGGCTGCTTTTAGCTTGGTTATTGATACCCAAAGGCGTGGAACTTGCCGTTGCCGGAGCTCTCGCCGGAGTCAGCGTCGGGGAGGGCGCGACTTTCGCGGTGCTGTGCGTAAGACTGATAGTAAAGGAAAAGACGGAACTGAAACTGCCGCCTTTAAACGAGGCAAAACGGCTTTACCGCGAGATAATAGCCATATCGTTACCTATAGGGCTGGGCGGGATGATCTTTCCGCTTGCGCAGTTTCTCGATTCGTTCACGGTGGTGAATATTTTGTCGCTGAGCATGGCAAAGGAGCTGGCGACCGCCGAATACGGACTGCTGTCCGCGCCCGTCAACACTCTGATCAATCTGCCGGTTTCTCTGGCGCTTGGCGTCGGCATAGCCGTGGCACCGCATCTTGCGGGCAGCCGCGTCGTGCGCGATATAGATTCGATCCGTCTAAAGCTCAGCACGTCTTTAAAAGCCGCCGTAGCTCTCGGCGTGCCGTTCACGGCGGTGTTTTTGGCGGCTCCCGCCGAGATCCTGGGCGCGATATACCCGTCTTTGTCCGCCGGTGAGATCGCCACCGCCGCAGGACTTTTAAGGATAGGCGCGCTCAACGTCGTGTTCCTGACCGTCATGCAGATAAGCGTTTCGGTGCTGCAGGGGCTGGGATGCACCTCCATGCCCATAAAAAACCTTCTGGTCGCGGGCGCGGTCAAGGTGATTGCCGGGATCGCGCTGCTGTTCGTTACCGGCATAGAAGGGGTGATGTGGGCAAACCTCGCGTCTTACGTTATCGGAGCGGCGCTGAACATGGCGTCGGTGTTCAATCTGACAGGCAAAAATGCTTTGATACTTCAAAAAGGTGGCGTTTCCTGCGCGCTGGGTGCTATAATACTTGTACCGACGGCGCTGGCTTCGGCTTTCGGCCTGAACGGCTGGGCGGTACTTGGGCTGGCGGCTGTTTCGGGGATAATATATCTGGCGGCGCTGGTGGCGCTTCCCGTGTTTACAAGAAAGGAACTTGCCAGTCTGCCTATGGGCGCGAAACTTGTTAAGATCAACGCGAAATTCAATACGCACAGGGGCGGATAGCCTCGGGAGACATTATGCAATCGTATACATATTTTACCGCAAAAGATTTTATTAAACGCGAAATCAACTCTTTCGAAATGAATACCGATACGGTTATCGACGGTATAGACGACGCCGTTTTCGATCCCGTCATGAAAAAAGTCATATGCGTTTTCGGCGGCGACGCCGCCGTGGCGGCGGACGGAAAAACCATTAAAGCCGGCGAAGTCGCGCCCGGAACGGATAAGATCCGGATCCTCGGCGCGCCCTTCGTCAAAAGAAGCAAATATACTTTCGGCGACCTGGTCGAGATAATACGCCGGCTGCGCGACCCCGACGGCTGTCCGTGGGACCGCGCGCAGACGCACGAAAGCATCCGCTCCAACGCCGTCGAGGAGGCTTACGAGCTTGCCGAAGCCGTGGATATGGCTTCCGACGCCAAAATGCTGGAGGAAAGCGGCGACGTCATGCTGCAGGGGCTTTTCCACGCCGCGATAGCCGAGGACAGAGGCGCGTTTTCTTTCGACGACATCGTTAACGCGCTTTGCACCAAGCTGGTTTTCAGGCATACCCACATTTTCGGCGACAAAAAGGCTGCCGATCCCGACGAAGCACTGAAAAACTGGGAAGCCGCCAAAGCCGTCGAAAAGGGATATGCTTCGCTTGACGACAAAATAAAGTCGGTACCCGTCACATTCGGCGCGTTGATGCGCGCGTATAAGGTACAGAAAATAATCAAGAAGACCGGCTTCGATTTTTCCGACGTTTCGGGAGCGGTGGATAAAATAAAAGAAGAGGTCGCAGAATTCGAAGCGGCGTCGGGCGCCGAACGCGAAAAAGAGGGCGGCGACATACTGTTTGCGGCGGTGAACGCCCTGCGGATGGCGAAGATCGATCCCGAAGTGGCGCTGAACGGCACGACGGCGCGCTTTATCAAAAGATTTGCCTACGTCGAGAAACGCTGCAAAGAATGCGGCATAGAACTCAGCGCCGAGAACATCGACAAAATGGAAGAATTTTATCAGGAATCCAAAAAGCTGACGGAATGAAATTAGGCTCTTTAAACATAAACGGCAACCTGATAATGCCCGCGATAGCGGGATATACCGACATCGGACAGCGCGCGCTCGCCTACCGCTACGGTGCGGCGCTGGCGTTTACCGAAATGATTTCCGCAAAAGGACTGGTCTACGGCTCCGAACATACGGAAGCGCTCCTCGCCGTTACCGACTCCGAACCCGTGAAAGGGGTACAGCTTTTCGGCTCCGAACCGGAATTTATTTTAAAAGCCGTCAGGCACGACGCGATAGCAAAATTCGACATTATAGATATCAACTGCGGCTGCCCCGTGCCGAAAATAGTATCCAACGGCGACGGCAGCGCGCTACTGAAAGACATACCGAAACTGAAGGAAGTCGTGGCGGCTGCCGTCGAGGGCGCTTCGGGAAGACCCGTCACGGTCAAGATGCGTTTGGGATTCAAGGCGGGGGAACTGGTTTCGCCCGCCGCCGCTGCCGCTGCGGAAGAGGCGGGCGCCGTCGCTATAACCGTTCACGGCAGAACGAGGGAACAATATTATTCGGGCGAAGTCGATTTAATTGGGATAAGGGAAACCAAACTTGCGGTTTCGATACCCGTATTCGCGAACGGCGACATCACGGACAAAGCGTCGCTGGAACGCGCGTTGGAGATAACGGGCGCCGACGGCGCCGCGATAGCGCGCGCCGCGATCGGGAGACCCTATATTTTTTCCGAGCTTAACGGCGTCGGGGTCGACGTCGATCCGGGGGCTTTGATAAAAGAGCATCTGGGAATGCTTTTGACGCTCTACCCCGAGCGCGTCGCCGTCGACATGATGAAAAAGCACGTCGCGGCGTATGCCAAAGGCGTAAGGGGCGGCAAGGCGGTGAAACTGAAAGCGTTTTCGGCTCATAACGCCGCTGACATTTATTCGGCGGCGGACATGCTTATGGCGGCGTCTGGCTTCGAGCAATAGCGGAAAAAAGGTATTTTTCGAAGTTTTAAGGAAAAACTTATAAAATCTATTGCCGTTCGCGCGCATAGGTGATATAATGGATAAAGATAAAAATCTCTCTATAAGGAGCAGTTTATGAACAAGAAAACGATAAAAGACGTTAACGTCAAAGGTAAAAAATGCCTGGTACGCGTCGATTTGAACGTTC
>CALVZV010000024.1 GCA_944372665.1 uncultured Clostridia bacterium | reverse complement strand
CGCGGCTCGAGTTCGTTTGCATCGAAATAATATCGGAAAAATCCCTTTCTGAGCTGCACCGCAAACGTCGGAAAGCGCGGCAGGATATCGGCAAGCGCCGCCTGCAGGTTGTCCCCGTCCACATAATCCTCCATCTCTGCCGAAAGCCTGAAAATGGACATCGTAGTCATTGTGGAGCTCATCGGATATATATCCGCGGAGTTATCCATGCGATACCATTTGCCTTGCGGTTCGTTTGACCTGAACATAACGCTGTTATTATATTATTTTTTCAAGGTTTAGTCAACGCCTGCCTTCATAATCGGACTTTCAGCCGCGTAAAATAGTGCGAGAGGTAATATGGCACATTCATTTTCTTATGTTAACGGAGAAATATCCGCGACCGGAATAAGCGACGTAAAAGAATTCGGCGACTCGGAAATCGTAGCTCAGTTGGAAAGCGAAAGCATGACGTTGAAGGGAAGCAACCTTAAAATCGTCACGCTGGACGTATCCGAAGGCAAGCTGCGCGCCACGGGCACGTTGAAATCGCTGCAGTACGGCGCCGCTCAGGACGCCGCGGGATTTTTCAAGCGGCTTTTCAAGTGAACACTTCGGTATGGGCGGAAGCGCTCGTATCTTCAGCCTACTTCGCGCTCGGCGTACTGTGCTCGGAGCTGGCGTCCCTTAAGCCCTTCGCGCACAAAAAAGCGCTCGGATATCCCGCGGAATTTGCCGCAGGGCTTTGCATGGGCGCGCTGTTCATCGCGGTCACGGAGCTTTTCTTCGGCGGCGTAGCCGGCGTCGCCGCTTATTCGGCTTTCGCCCTGGGCGTGGCGGCTAAAGTGGCGGCGGCATTGGCGGGCGACCCGGTAAAACCCGAAAAAAGCCGTCCCGACATCCCGCGCAAAAAATGCCGTAAAAAGAATGACTGCGAGAACGTCTGTCTGTCCGCGCCCGAAACAAAACGGGCTGCCGGAATTACCCTAATACGAAAGATCCGCGCGGCAAAGTGACGCCGTACGGCATAGAGCCTTGCGCTTTCCCGGCGCTTTTCAACGCTTGATAATGCAAAAAAGGCTCCCCGATATTATTGTCGGGGAGCCCTGATACCGTTTATCCGATATCATGCCTTGTTTGCCACGATCTCCATGTCGGAATCGGGATAGGAACAGCACGGATGGAAATATCCGAACTTGGAGTCGGCAAGCCTGCGTTTATCCGCTCCGGGAACGGAGAATTTACCCGACACCAGCTTGGCATGGCAGAAGCCGCAGCCGCCCGCGCGGCACTTGGCGGGCACTTTAAGCCCGGCGCGTTCCAGCGCGACCAGCACCGTTTCGCGGCTGTCGGCGTCCACGGTGTACGTTTCGAAACCGATTTTTACGCTCAGCTTGTAATGCGCTTCCTTAACGTCGCGCAAACCTACGGTATTGGCTTCTTTCTTTATGCGGCGCAATGGCAGACCGAATTTTTTGAGTTCCTTGTCCAGGAAAGCGTACATCGCCTGCGGTCCGCACATCATTACGGTGAAATCGCCCGAAACGTACTCGGAAATGACGTCCGCGCCGATAAATCCCGATTCGTAGCCCTCTTTTTTCTCGTCGCTGAGCACATAGACGACGTCGATTTTATCGCACTTTAATGCGTCTAGTTCGTTTTTAAAGATCAGATCTTCTTCGGTCTTTGCACCGTAGAGTATCGTCAGTCTGAGGTCTATGGTGCCGTCCGCAATCGCCTGTGCCATGCTGTAAAAAGGCGTTATACCGCTGCCGCCCGCTATACCGACAATATGCCGGGCGTCTTTTACGGGTTCGTAACAGAACTCTCCCGACGGATCGCCGACGGTGAACGTATCGCCTACAGTGGCGTTATCGAACAGGTAACCGCTGAAAAATCCGCACTTTTTGACGGTAAACGCCACATGCCTGTCCAGCGCCGCTTTGGGCGCGGAGGACACCGCGTAAGGACGCGAAACCTCGCTGCCGTTGACGTTCGTCCCGAGAGTCATGTACTGACCGGCGCGGAAATAAAACGGACTTTCCGTTTCGAACTCGTAGGTCTTGGTGTCGGCGGTGTTTTGAGTTATTTTGATCAGTTTCGCGCTCCGGTAGCCGGGATGAAGTATCTTTGCCGTCTCGTTCACGCGGTAAGTGGCAGGAATCTTTTCGGCTGAACCCTCAGCCAGCTTTTCGCGGCGTTTGGGCACCATCTTGGTAAAACGTATAAGATCCATGAAACCGAATATCTGTTTTTTGAATTTGAACGGCATTGTTTAACCCTCCCTTTTGAAATCGCCTACCGTCTGGCGGCCCGAAATGTCGCCCGAGAAGTATGCGCTGGAATATCCCGAAAGACGCATCGAATATCCGCCAGCAAAGCGCAGACCGCGTATCCTGTGATCCTCCGCCATCATCTGGAGCCTGGGCATCAGCCCGTCCCAGTACTGAGATTCGTATCCGTAGATCACGCCTTGCGGATGTCCGCAGTAGCGCGCGTAGGTCATCGGAGTGGCAACGGAGATCTCCTCGATATGATCGCGTATCTTTGCGCCGGTGTCGCGCTCGAAACGCGCTATCATTTTGTCCGCGACATAGTCCTTGGTCTTGAAATAATCCTCCGCCTTTACGTTTGCCCAGTCGTCGGACATATAAAGCGTGGTGAAATACATCATACACGTGCCCTCGGGAGAGCAGCCGGGGAACGCGCGGTTTAAGCACACCGTCGCCTGGACGTCGTTGTCGGCTATAGTGCGCATTCTGTCGTACTGCTTTACCGAATCCATGGTGTCATACAGGAAATAGTTGTGGTTTTCTATCCCCAGTTCGTCGGCGTCGCGGTCGAGGCCCAAAAACATCGTAAAGCCCCTTCCCGCGAATTTTCTGGCGTTGGTTGCGCGGATCTCGGCCTCGGGGACCTTATCCATCATCCTGCCGTATACGACGTGCGGCGCGCAGTTTGCGACTACATGACGGGTCGCTATCTCGGTGCCGTCGTCTAGTATCACGCCGGACACTCCGCCCTCGGCGTCGGTCAGGATCCTGACGGCTTCGGTATTGAACAGCACGTCGCCTCCCAATTCTCTGATCCGCTCGACCATGGCAAGCGAAATCTCGTGAGAACGCATCTTGGGCATCGCCGCTCCGCGCAGAATATACCGATTGACCATGCTGGCATAATGTATAAAGCTCATGTCGTCCAGGTTAGCGCCCAGATAACACCAGTACGCGCTGAGAATATCTATGGCTTTCTGCGGCATTTTAAGAGTTTTAAGCACCTGATTCACCGAATATGAACCGCAGCGCACGAAATTGCCGTAGTTGGCGACCATATACTTGGAATCGGTCTGACCGTTGACCGAAGAACTGTACGCCTGGGCAAGGCGGATCTCCTCGGCAAGCTCGAAAAATTTGGTCACGGATTCGCGGCTGCCCGGAACGTAAGCCTCCATTTTGGCTATAAACGCCTCTACGCCGAAAGGCATCGTGGCGTCCAGGTTTTCGGAGCGCGCTATGACCCGGTACGCTTCCGGAATGGGCAGCCACTCGATCTTGTCGGTTACGCCCAGCTCGTCGAACAGCACTCTGACGTCGCCGGCGTTATCCGGCGCGCCGAAGTCGTTAAGCTCGTGCAGCGAGGCTTCGAATTCGAACCTGCCGCGGCAAAACGACGTGGCAAATCCGCCCGGCAGATTGTGCTTCTCGACGATAAGCGTCTTAAGACCGCCCTGCAAAAGCCGTATTGCCGCGACAAGCCCGCCGTTACCGGCGCCGATTACTACAGCATCGTATTTTGTCATGATAATACCTTTTCCTTTCAGATTTTATATTTCGGATTTAAGCAATCCGCGATATACCCCGCTAAGCATTTTACGGATCTCGCCGTCGGAAAAACGCGCCGTACCCGTGACCGTCATCGCCGCTATTCCGTGCGAAAACAGCCACATTGTCCTGTATATGTCCTCCGCCGCCGCACCCGTGACCCCGTCGTCGGACAGTTCGATCACCGACACGACATAGTCCTTTTCAAGCTCTGCCCGCACCCTGTCCGTACCGCCGAAATCGCTCATGAAAAGCAAGCGGAAAAACTCCTTTTCCTCGGCGGCAAACTCAATATAATTTAGCCCCACGCCCATGTACGGCGATCTGCAGTCGCTGCGATTGCGGCGCAGTTTTCCGCCGAAAAGTTTTAACGCTTCGTCGAAAACGTCCCTTTTTAACGCCTCCATGTTCTCGTAATGCCAGAAAACCGGCTGTGTGGAACAGTTCAGCCTTGCCGCCACAGCTTTGGCGGTCACGGCGCCGGCGCCCTTCTCCCGAGTCAGACTCAGGGCGGCGTTAAGTATCATTTCCTTGGAAATCCTTACTCTGGGCGGCATACCGTCTCCATACATATCGTACGTTATATATTGTACAATATAATTATACAACATATCCGCCCGATGTCAACGAAAAAATATCCGCGGCGGATAATGTCATAATTAGCGACAAAATGTAGAAAAAAGTAAAAAACCGTATTGACAGATATCCGCTCCTACTCTAAAATATAAATATTAAAAGGAGGATTACTCTATGAAAACTTTGGGTAACATTTTATGGTTTCTGCTGACCGGTCTTTGGACGGGTATAGCATACTGCATTCTCGGTCTGTTCTGGTGCATAACGATCATCGGTATCCCGTTCGGCAAACAGTGCTTCAAAATCGCCAGTCTCATGTTCTGGCCGTTCGGCAGGATCGCAGACACCGATTTCGGCAAACACGCCATACTTAACGTACTATGGATAATATTCGGCGGTCTCGGACTGTGCATCGGTTTTGCCATAGCGGGAATATTCTGGTGCATCACCATTCTGGGCATTCCCTTCGGCAAGCAGTGCTTCAAATTTGCAAAGCTGTCTCTCATGCCTTTCGGCGCGGAAATCAAAAAAGCCGCCGACACAGCGGAAAAAGCCGACAAATAATTTTCGTATTTCAAAAAAGCCGCCCTTTGGGCGGCTTTTTTTACTGTTTCGGCTCCTTTTTTATCTTATAAGTCTGCATCCCGTATAGCCAGCCGCAGTCAACGGTGATTTCGGATTTGTCGGAGGAAGTTCTGTAAACCTTATACGCGGAACCGAGGTCCGTAACGAAATACTCGTCGCTGCCCCGGGTCTCGAAATGCCCTTTCATAGGAGGGACTTCCGCTCTCGCCCTTTCCTCCTCCGCCTGCCGTTCCGCTGCGCGCTTTTGCTCCTCGCGTTCCCTGTCCGCCTGAAGCCTTTCGTTAAACGCCGCCATCTTTTGGGAAAACTCTTCCAAATCGAAATACGAACGGGAACGGTTTAGGCGACCGCGGCGTCCAGACGCTTCAAAGCCTCTTCTTTTTTGTAAAGCTCTTCGCGGACGTAGCACGTAAATTCGCTGCAATCGTTTTCTTCTGTAAAAGGGTACTTACAACAACTGGGAAAACGCAAGGACTCAACCGTCGCTTGAACAACTGATCGCGCTGGCGGATTTTTTTGACGTCACGGTGGATTATCTGATAGGAAAAGAAGATTTCTATCCGAGTACGGATTCGGGCATAAAATTAAACGATAGACAAATACGTCTGCTGGAGCTTTTCGACAAGCACGACGAGCCGTATCAGGAAGCCCTGCTACGGCTGTTGAACGACAAGAAATAATCGTCTTTTTATTTGCGCATAGGATAGATTAAAGCTTTCTGCCGCACCGGGTACAGTACTCGTCTTCCGGTTCGGCTGTTTTTCCGCATTCCGGGCAGGTGCGGCACAACGCCGCGCCGCATTTATAACAGAACACGCTGTCGGAGCGGTTCACGGCTTTGCAGCGCGGACAAAGTATCTCGACGGGTTCTTCGGCAAAGGGTGAAACGGCTTCGGTAAGTTCCTTGACCGCAGGGGTAATATCCCTGACCGCGCTTTTAATAAGCCCGGCGCGGAAGCCGAACATGGCTATCATTCCGCCTATCGCAAGGCAAGGCAAACCTATGATCAGTAAAAAGAACAGCCGGGGAAAACTCCCGTTCGCTACAGAAACGCCCATGTCCGCGAATCCCGCTATCGCCGCGGCAAGTCCCGCCGCCGCCACGATCAGCCCTGTTATTTTCAAAATTCTTCTTTTCTTTTCGGTTTTATCCATATAAATACTCTCCGTTATCAGTTACTTCTATCAGTTACTTCCGCTTAAATCTTTTACTTTTTACCGTCAACGTACGCAAAAAACAGTTCGCGCGCCGCAGTATATATTTTTTCGTTCGACGAAGCGTACGACGCCCTCTCCAAAAGAGCTTTGACCCCGTCGTCGTACACGGTCTTCGAAAGCGCATTCATCGCGTTGACGCAGGCGTTCTCCTCCGTCGCGGTCTGGCTGTCGCCGAAAGGATCGGATATGTACTTTCCGACGCGGCTTTCCAGCATCTCTTTTACTCCGTGCACGCCTTTCTCCGCCAGCCTTTCCGCCACCCCTTTTAACGATGCCAGTCCTGCGTCCGAAGATATCAGCGCGACGTAGCCGTCTTCCGAATTGTCGTTCCATGTACTCAGCAGGGCTTTGTCATAGAGCTTTCCGAACTCAGCGAGATCTTTTTCCGGGCGCTTTGCCACGGCGTCAATCAGCCCGGGCGCGTACGCCGGATCGCGGCTGTTTGCCAGAACGCCTATCAGAACCGACTGCATTTCTCCGTCATCCCATTCCGCAAGCCCCGCAGCGACGGCGGCGCAGATCTCGGGAGCGTTTTCCCCCTTAGTGAGGTCGGCAAGATAGTCCGCATCGCTTCTGCCCGCTTTCTTTATTGCCGAGATCAGCTCCTTATGCCGTCCGATGTCGGCTTCGGTAGCTTTATGCAGCTGCCATTCCGCTTCGCGGGATATTCTGTCTTCAAGCATACGCTCGGGATCCTCGGCAAGCTTTTCCAATATGGGCGTAAGCTGCTTTTCTTCGGAAACGAGTACGTCTTTAAGCACTTTTATCCCTCCGTTCACGAAGCCCGCTCCGAAAACGAATCTGCCGCGCGAGTAGAATCCGGCAAAGAACATGCCATCTTTGAACTCCATGGCGTCGTATGGTATCTCGAAAACGCGTCCGCGCATATCGCGGTGAACAAGCGACCTTTCCTTAAGTTCGACTTTCCAGTTTTTAATGTTTTGCACGGCGGCGAAAACCAGGCACTGAACGCCCAAAAACACCGCCGAGATAACTATCGCCGCAACGGGAAATTCGTCTTTGAACGCCAATCCGGCAAGCATGAAACAGCACGCCCAAACGGCCGTAAAAACCACGGCGACGTACAGCGTCGGATTTTTAAGGATAACGATTCCGTTCCGTTCCTGCACGGGTCCGCGTTTGACCTTTCTATATGCGGAAATGCCTATGAGCGACGTCGCCGCCGCCATCAGCACGCTCAGTCCGAATAACAGATATACCGCGATGACCATACTATTTCCCTTTTATACATTATACACTCTTTCACCGCTCCGGTCAATATCGCGTCAAAAAGCGCAACAGAACAAACTTCTGAAGTTAGGGCGACCTTAAGACACATTTCGGTCGCCATATTGAACAAACAGAAAGAAATCTTTAAATTATAAAACAAAGACTCCGCTCTCTCTGGGAGCATAACTTACGGCAGTATTATTTTGCCGCCGAATATTTTTGTACTATCGCCGGTAAAATTTCTTCTATCAGCCTGGTCTGCGCCAAAAGGTATTCCTCGTCCTCGAAGAGCGCGTAATGCACGCTTGCCCTGACGAAAATGTATATCAGGGATTGCAGCGTCTGCCACGGGATGCCGAGTTTCGGCTCCAGACTTTTTGCGTATTCGGTATATCTTTCCCTGACGCCCTTAAAAAATTCGTTGCCGTACACACGGTACTTTGGAGATGTATAGACCTGGTACATAAAACGGTATTTCTCACCGTGCTTTTCTGCCGTCCGGTAAGGTACTTCCCTAAGGAATCTTTTTACGTCTTCGTAGTTTTTCGGCGCATTCTGCATGAATTCTTCTTCGACTTTAGCCATACAATACGCCGTCGAATCGATTATGATTTCGTCCTTGCTTCTGAAGTAATGAAAAATATTCCCGGAACTCATTTTGCACGCCTTTGCGAGCTTTTGGGTAGAAGTGCCTTCTATTCCGTTTTTACAGAAGCATTCGAAACACATAGGCAAAAGTTCTTCTCTTTTGTTCGGATCTTTTTTTCGCATTTTTTCCTCTTTTGACAACGTATTTTTTACCTAATTATACCTGAACGCACCCTAAAACCAAGGCTATACGCTAAAATAGGCGCATATTTTACTGATTTTTTTTGCCGATCCCCGTGTCCGGCGGCGAACTCAAGCGTCACTCGCCGACGAGTATGCCTTTTTCCGAAAGATTATCGCAAATCCTGACGAACGCTTCTTCGTCGGGAACGGACAGCGTGTGGATGTGGATGCCGCCGGTAAGATCGCAAAGAAACGCCGCGTTCAGCTGCCGACTCCTTTCGACGAATCCGTCCGCGTCGAAACGCGAAGCCACGTTGATCTCGGCGGATATCTGTCCGTACAACGGATGTTCGACAATCACGTTCAGCACTTTGCCGCCGTTGTCCACCACCGCATAAAACTCGTCTTTTACCCCGTCGGCGTCGTGACGGCAGACCACGGTTTTGTATATCCCCTCCTGCTTTTTCAGGGAATATCCCCTGCGTTCCGCCACTATCGGCTGACCGTTGGCGCGCAATAACGCTATATCCGAAACTATTATCTGCCTGGTAACGCCGAATTCAGAGGCAAGGCGCGCCGCCGTCACGGCCCCCTCCCCCGCAGACAGTATGTCCAGTATTCCGTTTCTTCTTTCGTTACCGTTCATGTATCTTCTCCGTAATTAATTTTATCAGAATAATTTCCTCAGCGCAACATTTGACTTTTGTTTCGCAGTGTCTTATTATATGTCTATACATATAAATATACACAATGGAGCTGTTTTATGTCTGAAAAATATGCGGTTTTGGTCGTGGATATGTTAAACGACTTCGTGACCGGCGCGTTAAAATGCGACCGCGGATTGGCGATCGTGCCTAAGACTGCCGAACTTTTGGAGGGTATGCGCAAAAAAGGCGTGCCCGTGATATTCTGTAACGACGCTCACATTAAGGGCATCGATCACGAACTGAAACTCTGGGGCGACCACGCCATAGCGGGCACCGAGGGCGCCGAAGTCATACCCGAATTGAAGCTTTGCAAGGACGATTACGTCGTGCCGAAACGCCGTTACAGCGGATTTTTCCATACCGATCTCGACCTGCTGTTAAAAGAACTGGGCGTGACGGCGGTGATAATGACCGGGCTTCATACTCACATGTGCGTACGCCACACCTCGGCGGACGCCTATCAGCTGGGCTACAAGGTCGCTGTCGCCAAGGACGCCACCGACTCATTCACGAAAGAGGACTACGAATACGGTCTGAAATACCTAAAAGACGTTTACGGCGCCGAGATAACCGACGTGGACACGCTCTTAAAAGCGCTTTGACGTTTAAGTTAAAATCCCCCGGCAAAACGCTCGGGGGATTTTAATTGATCACCATACAGGTTTATTACTCTAAAATATTTTACGCAATAACTCTAATTCTTTGCACTTCCATTCTTCTCCCAAAATGCTGTACGTTTCGGTTTTATCGAGGATTTTATCTTTAAAGCCTACGGACTTATAGCAATAATAGGCAGACGGATTGTTTTCGAAAACGCCCAGCGACACCCTTTTGGCTTTGTAAACTTCAAATGCGAATTTAATGCCGAGACGGAGCATCTCTTTGCCGTAACCTTTTCCTCGCATATCGGGCTTTACGATAACGAAGCCGAAGCGTAGTTCATCCGCATTTTCGCCGGGTTGTCTTAAAGTGAAAAAACCTACGATACCCGTTTCGTCAAAAGCGGTAAAAGGCGTAAGCTTTTCCACAAAGGCGAATTCCTTCGGCGTAACGGGATAATTCCCGAGCACTCCCGCCGACCATTGGTAAAACGCCTTTTCGTCCACGCACCACGACAATATGCTTTGACAGTCTTCGGGTCTATAAGGTCTTATTTTGAGCATGTCGCCTCCTCGTCTAATTCTCTATATCAAGGCATCAGCATTGCTTCATCGTATTCAGATATGGATGAACAAGTAGGTATATTATTATTAATTACGGTCACCCTTCCTGATTTTTGTGCAAGATTAAAAAATTTGTTTTCAAGTATTTGACGTGGGCTTTATTTAACAAATCGTCTTTACTTATTACGGCGATGCAATCGTTCCAGTATTCATTATCTTTTAGATGCTGCTTTATTCTTGCAGACATTTTTTCGGCTTCCCCGATATAGACGGTATCATTATTGCTCTCGTCTTTTCCAATTAAAAAGTATACTCCCGTATTTTCCGCATCGTTTCTCGTACTGAATTCTTGAATTTGACTTCTTGATACTTTATATACTCTGCCATTCCGGTTTGAAAGTTCGCACATAATGCGCCCATTGGGATCGCCACCGAAAATAAACATTTGTTTTGTATAGTTTTACTAAAAGCCATTTTTATCACCTTAACTTATAGTGTAGCATAAATCATTCTATTTTTAAATAAAAACGATTTATAAATATAGATTATTGAAAGAAATTTAGATTACTTGATAACATCACATACTCTTTGTCGCCGGCGAATATTGCGTATGCAAATTATTGAATAGGTTTCGTGCTGTGTCAATATCGATATGACTTGCGCTCTATCACGCCGCTTACTCCCAATTGTGCGATTTTGCTGCGCACACTGCCGACATTAACCACCTTCGTTCCTTACATAATTTTTTAACGAGATGAATCACTCGTGATCCAAAACGGTCACGCGCCCGTTTATACAGTCCAAAAATACCGTCATGCCGTCTTTAAGCAAAGACGTGGCGTACTTCGTGCCGACCAGGCAAGGCACGGCGTATTCTCTGGCAATGATTGCGGCGTGGCAGGATATCCCGCCTTCGTCCGTTATTATGCCTGCGGCAAAATCCAAAGCGTTCGTAATTTCCGGCGTCGTCATCGACGCCACCAGAATATCGCCCTTTCGGAAATTTGCGGAGTCGACAAAGTCGCATACGATCTTTACTTTTGCGGTAATTTCACCGGGGCAGGCGATCTCGCCGTGCAATATACAGCCGCGCTCGGAGTCGGAGGGCTTTCTAAGCTTTTTTAGCAGCGAATACGTCCGCGAAGAGTAATAACTTCGGCTTTCTCCGTTTTCGATTACGATCAATTCGCCGCTTGATCTTTTGGCTTTTTCCGAAGGAGTAAGCCTGAATCCGTCGAATGCCCTGCTCACTTCCTCGGGCAACATCAGCAACAGCTCGTCTTTTTCTATACCGAAACGCGCCGCCGCCTCGGACAAAAGGTTTTTCCTGAAATAGAAAAAGAATCTATCGCTCGTTTCCGCAGTCAAAGTCCTCAGATACACGAATTCGTTCAGCAGATCCGCCGTTTCCCTGACGCTTCGGTCGCCGATGCGCGAAAAGACCTTATCGCGGTTTTCGATCAGTTCGTTTTGTTTTGATGTTATTTCCCCTAACCGTTTCTTGGCCTCAGCCGCCGTCAGTTTCGCCGCACGCGCATAGTAGTCTTCTTCGCTTAATTCGTTAAATACGGGATTGAGCGGACTTTTTATCCACTCGTAACGATCCAGGTATCTTTCAGGCGCTTTTCGGATTACCGAAGACAGAAAATCGCGTTTTTCGCGCGCGTAAAACGTCGGCTTGTCCACGACGGAAGCGGCGACTGCGATTGCCTCGGCGTCGGGTCCTGCGTTTTCGTACAGTTTCTTTTCCAGATATTCTTCCGGCCGCATCATCAAAGGCGTATAGCTGCGGATATAAACATCCAGCGCCTTTAGATAACTGCGTTTCAACTGCGAATCGGAGAATGCAGAATAATCTGTTCTTTTTATGCGGGCGGCTATTTTTCCGGTAGACTTTGCAACCTCGGTGACGGCGCGCGCAAATCTCTTTAATGCGTCTCCTTTGTCGATACAGCGCCATTGTTCGATTGCGGCGTCGTTGCTTTGCTCCGAATAAAATTCCCTGCAATTGACGATCAGCCCTTCTTTTATCGGCACGGAGAATCCGAAAAAACGGGTTTGAACGGAGCTTCTCGACGCGGCGGCCTGGACTCCGTGACAGAACAAGCAAAAACGCCTGTAAACATATTCCTCCCAGCCTTTATCCTCAATTTCCGGCAAAATATCGCCGCGTGCGGTCAACGGACGCATTTGCAGTAAATACAGTTTGCCGTCGGAAAACGTCCATTCTATATCCTGCGGCGCGCCTTCGCTTTTTTCCAGCTCTCCGGCAATACGCAACAATTCGCCGAGATATCCGGTGGCGCTCCCGTTCTTTTTTAACACCGATTTTTTTGGGGTTTTTTCTCCGCCGACCAGAGTTTCTCCGCGCCCTTCCACGGATTCGATCAAAACCTCGTCGTCGGCAAACGGCGAAGTCGTAAACATTACGCCGGATGCCGTCCCTTCGATCATTTTTTGTACGATCACCGCCATCGGAGCGCCGTTCACTTTGAAATGAGCAGTATATTTGTCAACATGTCTGGAAACCACGGAGGCGGCGACCTTCCTCACGGCTACGGGCAGATCCTCCGCCTTCACCCCTAAAAACGTATCGAATTGACCCGCGAAACTCTGCTTTTCGCCGTCTTCGCGCACGTTGCTTGAACGAACGGCGTAACAAGGACCGAACGTTTTTGTCGCAGCAAGCAATTCTTTTTCAAACTTTGCGTCTTCCGTATCTGTACCCGCCGGGACGACCACAAATTCGGGCACTCTGTAGCCCAAAGCGGCAAGCTTTAGCAATCCTGCTCCCTTGCCGCCGACGACGGACAGATCTCGGATATCGCTATGCGGTCGGACGAACATTTTCAGACAAGCGAATAATAATTGGTTTCAAGCGAACAGCCGCCGCATTTGGTGCAGCCCTCCTGCATCTCGGGAGACAGCGACTTATCTTTCAGCAAAACCCCCACTCTGGAGCTTATCCAGATAAGTTCTTCCGGCCGACAGTTGTTTTTATAGCGGAACTGGCAGTCGTCCATGGCTTTGAAAGGGATTATGGTGGGTATCACCCCGATATCAGTCAGTTTACGGCATTCGTCGACTATATCCTCTTTGGGCTGAATCCCCGCTATCAGCACGCACGAAATTTTACCGCGACCGAACTTATCCACTCCTTCCTTGTACGCTTCGTAATAGTGCTCGTAGCTTATCGAGGATTTGCCGGGACAAATCTCTTTGCGAAGCTCGGGATCCGCCACTTCCAGATTCATAATAAGCGATGACGCTCCTGCTTCGTGCAGTTTGCCTATCAGACTCAGCTCCGACGGAGGCGCAAGCTCGACGGATATCGGCGTGTCGGTGAACGTCCTTACGCCCTTTATGATGCGTATCAGATATTCCGCCATATAATCGGGGTTGTGATAAGTGCCGCCGCCGATGTTGATCGAATACCGCTCAGTCAGTTTAAAAAGCGCGCGCAGTCCTTCGACTACTTCTTCCTCGGCAACGACGGTTTGCTCCTCGGTGGGTTTGATGCTGCAGAATTTGCACTTTTTGCCGGGTGAATCGTAACAGCACACCAGCGACGGCCAAAGCGAGATCACACGGTCGGAGTGCGGCCGCGCCAATTTGTCTATGACCGTTCCCGTTACCGGCAGATCGTCGAACAACCTGATCGGAACGCGCTCTTCGGCGCCGAATTCCAGATAAAAATCCCCGTCGCTGCCTTTAAGATGGTACGGGGATACTCCGCTGAATTGCTCTGCTACGCTTACGCATACGTTGCTTCCCAGAATATTGGCGTTTATCGCATGTACGAATCCTTTATCGTAAAAATACGGACGGGCTTTAAGCAACTGCTTTCCCGTTTCTTTGTCGACGTTGACGCCCAGGCACAACAGCCCCGCTTTTACCTGCGCCAGTTTTTTGCAATCGAATCCCATAATGTTTATTTCTCCTTTGTATAGTTTGCCCAGTCGCCCAGCATGGCGCGGCGCTCGTATTTGTCGGTGATCTGCTTGTCGTGCTTGCTGCCGCGAATCAGAGTCAGAAATTCCGTTTCGTCGAACTGCCGGTTCAGATATTCGATAAATATTTCACTTTTATAAAAAGAACAGCTGAACAGATCGCAAAACAGCGTCTTTTCTTTGACGGAATAATGAAACGCGATATGGCTTTGCGCTATCAGTACAACTCCCGAAATATACGGGAAACTTTCGGCGCAAGTTTTTATTACGTAGGGACGGCTTATCGGAAGCATATTGATCTTTTGGGGCAGCTCGTCCAGCATATCGAAAATACGCTCGAACGTCAGCCCCTCCAGGTTGTCCGCTCTGCCGATGATATGCGGTCCGAAATCGTGCGCGGCTTCCCCTCCGTTCCATATTGTATCCTTGCTGAGCATCGGATCCGAGAACCTTCTTTCGGTGCGGACGATCTTTTCTTCCGCGCACAAAAAATTATCCTTCAGAATCTTCATTAACTTTTTGGTATCGAAATAGCCGTCGTACATTACGTCCACGAACATACAGCCGCGCCTGGGAAACGTGTGTATCGTAACGTGCCCGCCCGCAAGGATCACAAACGCGCTGATCCCGTCATCCTCCGCTTCGCGGGCGTAATAATACGGAACCAGAAACGGCGGCATGCATGCCTGCATGCCAAGCGTATGCGATATTTCGTTCAACACGGAATTAACTGCTTTCAGATCGTCCAGACGCGTTTCGTTGCCCTGATAAGCGTCTATCATTACGTGTAGCATGTACTTTTATCCCTCGTTCACGATATTTTGCCTTATCCCCCTCATGAAACCGCGCGGAACAAGCAACGGATTGATCCACCAGTTATCTGTAGAACCGTATTTAAGCGGAATGCAGAAATACGTATTCGGAGGATAATCCTCTTCCGTCAGCAAAGTGACGACGTATCCTTTGTCATGCATCGCATCGTCGGAATCCCCTGCGGGTATCGGCACTCTGTACGAACATTTCTTCAATTCGTCTCTGTCTATGTTTTCGCGATAATAGGTTACCATATACGGATATACGGGATCGCAATTCTTGTCGTAAAGACAATCCATATGATTATGTAAACTGCGTTTGTCATAATCTTCGTGATATACCAGGAACAAGAACACGTCCTTGAAATAATCCAGCCAATCCCCGAAAGAACGATGACTGTAATATTTATCGGAAAAGTTTTCCAGCATCGTAAAGATATCGCTCTTTTCCTCCGGAGAAATTTCGATCGAAGCAAAGTAACGAAGTTTTTCGACGTTACATACGTAATTTCTCGTTATCATCGCTTTGAGGTTCTTGGCTTTCGCGCTGATAGCGAATCCGTTGCTGTTGGAAGTATTATATTCTCCGCACATTTTACAAAATGCGCTATATGCTTCGCTGACGGATTGACCTTTTATCGTTTCGAAAAGTTTTTTGCCTGCAGCGTTGAACGCTTCTCCGCACTTACGCCTTCTTTCGCGATCGTCGTTGCCGATATACAGTTTTTTCTCGTTGGCATAGGCATCCAGACCGGTATAGAAGATTTGCAGGAATATAAAAATGTTTTTAAATATATCCAGCAGCACGTCCTTGCATTTTTTGCATTTCTGAATATCTACTTTTTCGGGCTTGTCGACGTATTGCCGCAAAGTCTTGAGACAGCTTAACATACACTCGTATTTAGCCGACAGACTTTCCTCAAACGGATTAATATCGTCGCTTTTGGTGCCCTTGAATCTTATGGCTTTCAATACACGCAGCACTCTCAGCTCTACGACGCAGGTGTTGAATTGTCTGGTGTTTTTGAGCGCGGTACGCTTTTCAAGCTGTTCGTATTCGGCGCGGTACTCTTTCCACTCCTCTCCTACCGCCGTGGGACCGATACAGCGCCTGCCGATGTTGCGCATCATTTCGTTGAAGACCTCGTCGTCGTCAAGCAGCAACTCCAAAAATTCGCTGGGACCCATTTCCACAAGCATCAGCATGATCACGTTGTCCCAATAGATTTCGGAATCGTCCCCGTTGTCGGTCTGCTCGGGGTGACGGTGCCTGTCGCGCCATTCTTTAAGCACTATATTCCTTTTGCCTTCGTTGTTTTTTATGGTATCGCTTATCACCAGCGCGAACTCGCGGATGTTTTTATAGTCAAACGACAAAAACTTCCTCATTTCGTATGCGTCACGCGTGTCAGGCACGCTGCGAACGCTTTGCTCGGCTGACTTGATCATGACGGAGGCCTCGCATTCCCCGTTG
Source organism: uncultured Clostridia bacterium (assembly GCA_944372665.1). Lineage (GTDB taxonomy): Bacteria > Bacillota > Clostridia > Christensenellales > DTU072 > Stercoripulliclostridium_A. The sequence goes on along the minus strand of CALVZV010000024.1, from coordinate 7,201 downwards.
AAAGACGTATATACTCTTTGCACCGCGCCGCCGAATCCCGACATGCCGCTGTACATAAACACAGAATTGACGCTCGGCTCGTAACCCGACGGCTTTCCTTTTGCGTTCATGATCTGAGATTCGCTCATGATCAGTTTGTGATCTTCGAAAAGCTTGTTCGGATAAAGCACGACGTCCTCGTCTTCGTTCTGGTACTCGATAACGAAATCTTCGTTCGAGGAATAATCGTCGCTTTTGGTGCACGACAATTTCATGTCTTCGATGACCGGAAACGCTCTTAACAGCAGATAACAAATCAGATTGCAGTTATATTTATTGTATTTTCCGTCGGTTCCGTGTCCGCCTTTAAATGTCGCGTTTTTGGCTATTTCCAGCGCTCTTTGAAGAATAACGCCCGTTTTGGAGCCGAGTTTCCCGGAATTATATATCCCGTCGAAAACATGCGCGTCGTCGCCTTCTTTATCCACACGGGTGCCTACCCAGGCTTCGGTAAGCGAAAAGATCTGCAGATCAAGTGTTATCTGATCGCTGGTCAACGCGTTCTTGAACAGACGCGTATAACGCGACGTGCGGAATGCCTCGTAATCAACCGACCTTTCCCAGGATTCGCTCGGTCTGTCGAACACCTGTTTCCACCTGGAAAATACGGTTATGAAAGCGGTGGCTATAATAGCTTTTATCGCCGTAACCGCTCCGTATCCCGACAGTGACTCGGTCAGATCGGCGCGAAATTCCGGACTGTCTGTATAGCCCGGCTCTTTGCTGATGTATACGCCGAACAACATGGACAGCACTTCTATGTCCTTTACGCTTTCGATAATCAGTTTTGCAAGCTCGATGTCCTTGTCTATTTCGACGACTTCTCCCTTGCGGTTTTTTATCGTTCTGACTATGTCATCCATATGCTTATTCCTTGACGATTACCTGGGCGAGTTTGTCGTAGCGCTCCTTGATCCTTATCTCGGCGTTGGTCAGAGGCTCCATATTATAAAGCAGACATTCTCTCCACTTGAAGCGTTCGATTTCGGGAATACCTACCTCGTCTCCGTCCACCATCTCGCTGATAAGCGTGTAATTTACGTCCGGGCTTCTGTATATTTGATTGACTATGTATTGGTTGATGGTGCTGACTATCCTGTACTTAAGATCGCTGAGCATTTGCTCGGCCTCGGCGTACTTCGGTTCGTCGGGCGAAAGCTGATTGTTTGCCACGGCGGTGGGCAGCAGAATTACTTTGTGCTCCACACCGGTCTGGACGTTGTTAAATTCTTTCGGCAGCGTTTTCAACATATAATTTCTGGTGCCGATCCTGAACTGCAGCGTCGGGCGCATGCACATAACGTGAATACGCGCAGTCTTTAAAATAACGCGGGTGGACGGTTGATCGCCCGCCGCACAGTCGAACACGACGGCTTTGGGTCTGTCGGACTCGGGCATGCGGGAAAGCGCGCGGATAAGATTAGATAACGGATATTTGTCCGCATAGGATTTATACTGGTCATCCGTGATCGACGGCGTGTCGCAGTCGGCTCCGCAAAACAAAACGCTGCCGTCGTCTTCCAGTCCCAAAGCGTTGCCTACGCGGTGAAACGCCCTTTCGAAAAACCAAGCGTTGTTTTCCACGGAACCCGAAAATCCGGCTACCCTTATGTGCCTGTTGATTTCCTGAACTTCGGGTTTGTCTTCGCTGTTGATAAACAGATCTTCAGCGCTGTAGCCGGATTCGGAAACAAATTTTTCCTCCGAAAACAGGTTGGTAAGCCCCATGCTGTCCAGGTCGGTATCGAATACGAGTATGGGCTGACGAGAAGTTGCGTTCAAGGCTTTTGCCAAATAAGGCAACGTATTGTAACAGGTAGTCGTTCTGCATGAACCGCCTTTATAAGAGTTGAAAGAAATTATGATCATCTCTCCTCCTTATTTTCCGCATTGAGTTTTTCTCCGGAACGTATTCTGTCCTTTAGATTCTTGAGATCGTTGTACAGCGCTTTTATTTTTTCGTTCGGCGCGGTGCTGTCGTCTTTCAGCAGCGTATTGCTCACCAGATCCAGCAGCTCGTGATCTGACAGATTGCCGTCGAAAGCGCAATCGAACAGTTCTTTAAATTGATCGGCATCCGATCTGAGCGCGTTATAATGCTTGCACGCCTCGGCGCGGTCGTCTTCGGATTCCCTCTTTAGTTTCTTCAGCAGACTGCGGGGTCCGTCGAAGCATCCGTCCGGAATCCTGTTGCGCTCCAGTTCGAAGAAGAAGCTCTTTTCGTCCCTGCCGCCCCACAGAGTGCCGATGACGATCATCGAGAGAATATCCTTTAAATAGGATTTTATCTCGTCTCTGATCCAGGATTTGAACGTAAGGCTGATAAGGGTGTCCGCGTTCAGTTCGCCTATTTTGCGATCGGCTTCTTTGACAGTGGCTTCGTTTTCCTGCTCCAGCTGAGCTATTCTTTTGTTTTTCTCGGCAAGTTCCTCGGCAAACTGTTCCTGCTGTTCACGCAAAAACTGCTGATATGCACCTTTGACGATTTCTATGTTGCTGTGCGTAGTATTCAGGATCAGCTCTTTTATGAGATTGGTGGCGTCCTGTTTCCCCGAAACACCGATATCGAAGGATCCGTCTTCCTTGCTGATGTTGTTTACGACGATATCGCCGATCTCGCCTTTCAGTGTGCGTATAGCTTTGAACCCTATTTCGTATTTTTCGTAATAATCGAAAAAGTCGTACGCTATGGACTCAATATGCCGGGCTGTCGAATTCATATCGATCTTGTCTTCGTTCCACAGCCACACTTCGCCGGTGTCGCCGGAGCCGCGCCTGGCGCTTCGTCTGTACTTGGTTTCCTTGATGTCCTCGTACAGTTCGTTCATGTCCGGCTGCGGATATTTGGTCAGCGCGTTGACTATCATGATCTTCGCGGACAACAGTAACGGACGCAGACTGTTCACGGCTATGTTGGACTTGTTCAGCTTGGACAGATTGATCGCGTCCGTGTTTACGTCGCTGTTATTGAACATTATGTAGTCGGTGTCTACTATACCCAGCCGCTGGCTGTCGTCGAATTTACGGTACATCACCTGTACCTGGTCGATGGCGTCCTTGGTGGCGTTAAGATAATCCCTGTATTCCTTTATTTTGGGCAGTTCTTCGGGATGGACGTTTTCGATGTACTTTTGGAAAACGCGCGCTATCTCGTAATATCTACGCCATTCGCCGTCAGACTGATACATATCCGATTTTTTATCGTGCGTCTCCGTCAGCATCTTGGCTTTTTGCCAGAATTCGCTGCGTTTGGCGGCATCCGACTGCTCGTCGCTCCCGTAGTTGCCCGGTGCGAACCAATTCAGTTCAGTCGCGTAATCCGATATTTTTTTGCTGCCCGGATCCGCATGCTCCTCGTATCTGTCGTAATATTTCCTGACGAGATCGTAATCGTCCATAAAGCGGCGGATGACTATTTCCTTTTCGTTATACCCAATCATCGTGATCATCGCGACGTATAACGGGTTGAACAACGCCGAAGAACGGTTGCTGTTGGAAATCTGTTCCATGGTCGTGGGAGAGTATTTTTCGCCGTCCGCATAGAAGATGCTCTGACCGAACACGTTCATGCCTTCGTCGGTCGCCCTGGCGTATGTGGAATATGCGACTTTATACATGGCAGAAATTATACAATCGCTCAAATTGACGATAGGCTTTTTCGTGTCCTTTGTCCTTTCCGCTTCAACGGCGTCCACCGCCGCGATAAATTCGGCGTCGTTTTTGGTGCCGCTTTGGGTAAAAGCGTCGGCGTATCTGCTGATAGCGTCAACCACGGCGTAAGTGTCGCTCAAGGTGGTACGCGTAGACCTTATCGTCACGCCCCAGCCGGGGAATCTGTTGGAGCGGGCATAATCGTAAAGCATTGAAAGTATATGACTGACGCAGGCGACGACTTCGCCGTAAAGGCCGGGATTGCCGTCCTCCAGTTCTTCTACGGTGAACAGCCCGTTACGTTTCATTGCGCGTCGCAGATATATCATCGTCGTCAGCACTGTCGCAAGCGACAGCGTAACGGGAATGTTTTTCCCTTCCTGATCGACGAAAATCTCCTGACAGTCTTCCACGGAGATCATCGGACTGATATCGAAACGATCGTCTTTTACATGCTCGATTATGGCGACTATACCGTCCTTTATGACTTTTTTGAATGCGGAAATATCCCAATCCTCGTCCAAAGTACCGAAGTTATAGATTGCAAGCAAAGACTTGATGCAATTGCAGTACTCCAGAAAACCTTTTTCTTTACCGTCACGGCTTTCCGACAGATAATCCAATAGCGCGTCCCTGATATTGACCGATAATGTTATCTTCTGCTGTTCCCATTCGGTGTTTTCACGATAATCCAAACTTTTGATCAGTTCTCGCATCGTAAATCTGTTTTTCATCCGATTTTACCTCTCCTCGCGAAATTTTATATTTACCGTATTGTCGAAAGCGTCATCCGCGCTTTGATACAGGTCTTTGTCCAGAGTCACCGTCTTAAGGTTGTAACACCCCTTAAAAGCGTTGCTCCCTATGCTCTTTACCGAAGACGGCACGATAAGTTCCTCTAGTCCGGAACATCCCGCGAACGCGCGGGAGCCGATACGTACGAGCCCTTCATTGAGCGTGAGTTTCTTAAACTGCCCGCACATGAACGCGCCGTCGGCTATGGTCAACGCCTTTTCGTTTATAATCAGTTCATCCGATTTGACCTCTCCGCCCGTCACGACACAGCCGAAAGAATATCCGTTTGCCGCTGCGGATTCGACCAGCGTCCCGTCTACAGGATACAATCCGCACTCCGTAACGCTTTCGGCGCCGTCGATAACGCACAGATCGGAGCATCCCAGAAACGCTCTGTTGCCTATAGTCTTTACGCCGCGGTGCAAAACGATCCTTTCTATCTTTTTTCGGCCGCGGAAAGCGTCAGGCGCGATATCGGTGACGTATTCGGGAATAACGACCACGCCGTCGCTTCCGTTGTATTTTACCAAAACGCTGCCGCTCTCGTCGTAAACGAAATCGGTTGGATTGTTGCTGAGTCTGGATACCGCGTCGGGAATACCGTCGATCAGCCTCAGCAGCTGCATAAACGCGCGATCTTCGTCGCCGTCGAATTTGCTAAGATAAACGCAGGTGTCGCAGCAATCGCCGGTTATATACCCCATACCGCCCTTGCGGATATCGGGCTGGTTGATATAATCGTCGATGGCTAACGTGATGATGGTTTTCCGTCCGCCGTAAATATGACTCATCTGCTTTTCGATCTCCGAGTCCTTTTCTTCGGCGCTGAGCGAACTCCACTGACAAAGATTATCCATCATCGTCCGTTCGTTTTTTACCTCCCGGGAAACCAAAGAATTTTTACTCGCAACGAAAATAAATAACGATGCGTCGACCAGGTGACTGTAAATCTGCTTCTGCCAGTTGCCCGCCCCGATCAAACCGTCATACCAGCAGCAAAGATTATGCGCCGTCAAAAACCGGAACAGACGGTTTGTCAATTCGTAATCGCCGGGCCTGTTACTGTGACTGATAAAAATATACTTCTGCCCCTCTGCTGCCATCCGCTTTCCCCATTGTAAAAATTACTACAAAATAATAACATGTTTCTACAATTTTTGCAAGATATATTTATTTATATTATACTTAAATGGAGAAATGAGCGGAGAAACTCCTTATCCGGCGCGAACGTTTTGTCACACGAAAACAGCGCGGCATATCTTTTGCCGCATTCGTTTTCGCTGAAAATAAGATCGTTAAAAATCCGCAAATGCCGAATTTTTTTGCCAATATGTAGCTATAGATACATATTGGTCGACATATGCGCTCATTATAAGAGTATTGCGGCTTAGTGCTCTGCCCTCGCAAAAAGACTCAGCCGCAAGGATCCCGGCTGAAATAGTTTACGCGGTATTTCCTATCGGCCAAGCCTTTGCACCCATTCCCGAACGGCGTTTTTGCTATCTTCGAGATACACATTCCTGCCCCTTACGGCAAGCCCGTCCGTAACGGTTGCGCCCGCACACTTTGCTTTGAGTGCTACGACGCATCTTGCAAGCCCGCTGCCCTCGTGAGTAACAAACGGTCTTACCGTTTTGCCGGCAAAGCTCAGCCTGTCAAGCTGGCTGTAAATTTCCTGCGGATATTCCCCACAATATACGGGGCCGCCGATATACACCGCGTCGTATCCGTCGATGTCGTCCAGATAAGCGGTAAGTTCGGGACGGGCGTCGCTGCGTTGTTTTGCGACCGCTTCCTTGCAGCACTCCTTATAGTTCGACGAATAAGGCACGACGGGATCGCACCTGAACAGCTTTGCACCGGTAAACTGCGCTATGTACTCTGCTATGACCTCAGTATTACCTTTGGAAATATTACCGACGGCATAATTCTCGTTTGCCCTTGAAAAATAAATGACTATGCTTTTCATGTTTGACCTCGCGCGGTAGCCGCCGCGGTTTCAGACACCGTAATTACGCAATAAAGCGCACATACCGCCATACCGGATCTAATATATCACAATCGAACGCAATAATCAATTACGGGTTTTCCTGCCGTGTTAAAAAAGGCAAGCTTCGTATAGCGCACGACTGAAAATACATATAGGAAAAAAACAACGCTTCCGCTTTTTAAGCACTTATCCCAAAACGTAAAGAATTGTGTAGATACGCTCATTCGAATGTGTAAGGATGAGAGAGTTTCCCAAAACATAAATGACCGCAAAAAAAAGAACTCGTATTCTCTCTTTACCCCAGTCCAAATCGAAAAGAAGGGTGTAGGTAGCGTACTTTCGAGTGTGAGGACAAGAGATTTTACCAAAACGTAAATGACTGCAGTCCGAATACGAAGAAAGGGCGCTAGATGCGCCCTTATCTTCGATAGGTGGCTCCCCCTGTTGGGGCATTCGTAGTTTCTGTTGTGCTTGTATATGCTTCTCGTCTATCTATGAGTATTCGTTCTTTTATGGGCTTCTTTGTCCACTCATCAGGTTTGCTTTCGCAAACTAACGCACCAATTCCGCCGAAGCGGACAGGTTCGTCAGTCCAACAGGGAGAAACCACCCCAAAAAAAATGAGAGAACTCACGTTCTCTCATCCTGCGGTGGCTCCCCCTGTTGGGGCATTCGTAGTTTCTGTTGTGCTTGTATATGCTTCTCGTCTATCTATGAGTATTCGTT
>CALVZV010000023.1 GCA_944372665.1 uncultured Clostridia bacterium | reverse complement strand
TTTTTTTCAAGCAGAAGACGGCATACGAGATAGGAATGTGACTGGAGTTCAGACGTGTGCTCTTCCGATCTCTTTCTTTTGTCAAAGTCGTCCTTGTCCACCAGAAAATATTCCTGCTCCGCGCCTACGGTGGTGGTGACCTCCACGGAATCGGGACTGCCGAACAGTTTTAAAATACGCTTTGCCTGACTGTTGATGGCGCGCATGGAACGCAGCAGGGGCGTTTTTTTGTCCAGAGCCTCGCCCGTATACGAGCAAAACGCGGTGGGGATGCACAGCGTTCCGTCTTTTATGAAAGCGTACGACGTCGGATCCCAGCTGGTATAGCCTCTGGCTTCGAAAGTCGAACGCAGCCCGCCCGAAGGAAAACTCGACGCGTCGGGTTCGCCTTTAATAAGCTCCTTTCCGGAAAACTCCATTATTACTCCGCCTTCCGGGGTAGGAGCGATAAACGAATCGTGTTTTTCGGCGGTGATGCCGGTCATGGGCTGGAACCAGTGCGTAAAATGCGTCGCGCCTTTTTCTATAGCCCAGTCCTTCATCGCGTTGGCAACGACGTTGGCTACTTCCAAAGGCAAGGGCTGATTTTCGCTGATCGCGCGTTTGAGCTCCCGATAAGTGCTTTTCGGCAGCCTTTCGCGCATAACTACGTCATTAAATGCCATAGAACCGAATATTGACGACACGTTCATGGATGCTTCTCCTTTTCGTTATTCGAAAAAAGGCGCCTTAGGTAAAACCATGAGCGCCTTTGCTTATGGGCGTATTATAGTCGAAAGAAAAAGCGTTGTCAAACGATTGAAACAAGTTTTTTCACAAAATCAAATCTTTCCCGAAAAGTCGAAATTCGTGGTGATGTAATCCACGCCGTAGCGCATGAAGTGGCGCGCGATGCCTACGCGGTTTATAGTCCACAGGTTGACCTCGTGCCCCAGGCGGTGAGCCTTGCGTATCAGCGGAAACGAGCAGTACGTGAACATCAGGTCGACGTCGTAGCCTTTTTTGAGGTACGCCCTTCCCGAGGTGGGATATTTCCCCAGCACCTGCATACGTATCCTCGGATTCATCGCTCTGAGTCTTGCCAGGTTGACGAAATGGAAGCTGATGAAAATTGCGTTGTCCAGCCCCACGATACCGTTCACGATCGATATCAGCTCTTTCAGCTTTTCCTTGTTGGGCCTGCACTTCAACTCTATCACCGGCACTTTTCCGCCGTCGCGGCATATCTCGAGGTATCTGTTCATCGAGCAGATATAGCTGTCGCCCTCGATCTTAACCGAACCCATTTTGTTTAGGTTCATCGGCAGTTTCAGCGCTTCCTCGTAGGTGATATCGGAAATCGACACCGATTTGTCGGCAAATGGGTTGTTGTCGTGGCAGCATACCCACCGATTGTCTTTGGTGAACCAGACGTCAGTTTCAATTCCGTAAAAGAAGGGGGAATCTGCGGCGGCGCGGAATGCCTTTTCGCTGTTTTGATAGTAAACGGAACTCAATCCTCTGTGAGCTATGAATCTGGTCATAAAAATTCTCCTGAAGTACTTTTATAATATATACTCAATACCGCCAGTTGTCAATATCAAAAGCGCGTAAATCCGTGAAAAACATTGTGTAAACGGCATATTGTCTGTTATAATTACCGTGTGAAAATTTTCGGCGATTATCATACTCACACCTATTTCTCGGACGGACGCGGAGGCATAGGAGAAAACATTGCCGCGGCTTCCCGGCGCGGACTGGAGGCAGTGGCTATATCCGATCACGGATTCAACAATCCGCGTGCGTTTTCGCTTACGCGCAAAAAGGCGGCAAAGCAGGCCGAGATCATTGAAAAGGAGCGTTCCCGATATCACGATTTGCGCATTTATCACGCAATAGAGGCGGATATAATAGGCACGGACGGGGAAACAGACATGAGAAGCGGGGATTTGGAGGCGTTCGATTTTATGCTGGCGGGCTTTCACCGTTTTGCCAAGCCGAAAAATGCGGGCGCGTTTTTCGATATGTACGTTCCGGCATACGTGCATAAGATAATTCGGCCTTCGAAAAGCGTGATAAAACGCAATACGCTTGCGTTCTGCCGCATGATACGGCGATTTCCCGTGGCTGTCGTGGCGCATATCAACGATATGGTGATAACCGACGTTAAGGAGGTCGCCATGGCGGCGGCGGATTACGGCGTTTATCTCGAAATAAACATGAAACATCTTGCCGTCATGCGCCGCGCGCTGGACGGGATAATGGCAACAAACGTAAAGCTTTTGGCTAATACCGACGCTCATACTCCCGAGTATGTGGGCGATTTTTCGGCGCTGGACGCTTTTGTCAAGGAGTGCCCGGAGATCGTGCCGCGCATAGCCAACGCGGTTCTGGGCGAAATAAAATTCCGAAAAAGCATATAATATCCGGGTGAAACCCGACTCCGGAACAAACGTATTGTCGGATACCCCCGTAGGCAGGCTGATCGTTAGAATGAGCCTTCCGGGCATGGTGTCGATGCTGGCGCTGGCGCTGGTCAATCTGTTTCAGGGAACGATGGCTTCGTCGTCGCCCGGAGGACTGGACGCCGTAAGCGCGGCATATCCGTTCGAAGCGCTGATGACGGCGTTTGCGATAGGTCTGGGGCTGGGCACGGGTTCCGCCGTTTCCAGAAGTCTCGGAAAGGGCGATTCCGCCGCAGCATCCGAAATTGCCGCAACGGGTGTGTTTCTGGCAATCGTAACCGGTATCGGCGTGGGGGCTGCCGGAGCCGCTTTTGTCAAAGTCTTCGTAAACGCGTTTCCGATTTCGGAGGAGGCGGCGGAAGAAGCGGTAACGTATCTGTATATCGTTACGGCATCCGTTCCAGTAACGGTGACGCACACGCTGTTCAACAAAATTTCGATATCTTCGGGAATGACGTTTAGACCGATGCTTGCAATCGTTGCCGGCGCCGCGCTGACGTTAGCGGTCGATTATTTTCTGATTTCGGGCGCGGCAGGCATAAGACTCAAAACGCTTGCAGCGCTTGCCGTAGGAAACGTGAGCGGTCAGTCGCTGACGCTGGTAACGGCGCTGGCTGTCGTGCGCAAAGCGCCTGTGAACGTTTTTTTCCGCCGCGGATTCAGGCTAAAACGGCAAAACGTAAAAAGTATTCTTGCCGTCGGCGTGCCCAGCGTTATACAGAACGCTGTCGGCGCGCTGTTTTTGACGGCTTTGAATGCTATACTTGCAAACAAGACCTGTTTTAATATATACAGCGCGTTTTATAAGGTGCAGTCTTTGGCTTATATGCCCGGGTTCGGACTGAACCAAGGCTCGATGCCGATAATGGGCTATGCGTACGGCGCGGGGAACAAGGAGCGGTTTGTTAAAACTTTGAAGCTGACACTTGCGGCGGCGGTAACGGTCAGCGCGATCGTTTTTGCGGCTGCGGAAATCTTTCCCGAGGAAATCCTGAAAGCTTTCAAAGCCGACGGAGAAATGCTTGCGGAAGGGGAGACAGCGTTCCGCATACTCTCGGCAACGTTCGTGCCTGCGGCTTTTTCGCTGATATTGGCGGCGATGTTCGCCTCGACGGGGCACGGCGGCAAGGCAATGACGCTTAACGTACTGCGCGGCGCGGCGCTGGGACTTCCCGCCGCATATTTTCTGAAGAAATACGTTTCGATAAATGCGGCTTGGATAGGGATCGCGGCGGCGGAAATAATAGTGCCCGCGTTGTTTGTGCCCGTTGCGATACTGACTTTCAAAAAAATTTTTGCCTCGGAAAAGAAAAAACCGCGCCCTGAGTCGGACGCGGCGCGAAATCATTGAATATAAGCCTGACTCCGTTATGCGCCGAGCATCGATTCGGCAAGCTTAGCGGCGAAACGTATGAATTTTTCACACGGTCTTTCCGCATAATATTCTTTCGTCCTTTCGGACGGCACCGGCGAAGTATCCGATTCTATCCCCGCCAAAAGTTTGGCGCATATAACGGAGCCGAATTCGCTTTCGAAACGCGCCATCGCTTCGCGGGAAAGCGCGTAAATCTCGGTTTTGTCCATATCCGGGTGAGATGCGCCCAGTATCATCAGCATGCCCGAAACGGCTCCGCATACGTTACGGGTGCGCGCAACGCCGCCTCCGAAAGGCGCGGCAAGCGCCTTTAACGTGTCGGGATCTAGACCGGCTTTTTCGGCTAACGCCGTAGCGACCGACTGCGCGCAGTTATAACCCGAGCCGAACATTTTCGCCGCGGATTCGGCAACGTCTATTTGCATATTAGTTCCTTCAGCCTGGCTTCGACTTGTGCGGCGTCGGCTTTGCCGCGGGTGGCTTTCATGACGTAGCCCAGAAGCGCTTTAAGCGCCTGTTCCTTGCCTCCCAGATAATCTTTTACCGCACGTTCGTTTGCCGCCACGGCTTCGGCGCACAGTCTGTCCACGGCGCCCGAATCCACGCCCGCGAGGTCTTCCGCGCTAAGATAGTCCTTAGGGCTGCCGCCGCATTCCAGCATTTTCTGCAGCACCTTTTTCTGTATGCCGGCGTTTATCTTGTTCTCGGCGCGCAAAGTCACCAGCTCGGCAAACGCCTTGACGCCGAACATAAGATCGAAACGCTCCTTTTCCTCCTCGGTCTGCATACCGCGGAATATTTCGCCGAGTATCAGGTTCGCCGCGATCTTGGGATCGGAAAGGGCGGCGGCTTCCGAATAGAAATCGGCTATCTTTTTGTATTCCACCAGCCGCTTTATTTCGATGTCGCTGAGCCCGTAGGAAGCGAACCGTTTCCTCAGCGCGTCGGGAAGTTCCGGCAGCGATCTTTTGATTTTTTCGATAAAATCTTTGCCGATACCGATGCTCAAGATATCCGGTTCGGGGAAATACCTGTAGTCCTGCGCGTCCTCTTTGTTACGCATACTTTCGGTAGTTTGGGTAGCCTCATTATAGCGTCTGGTCTCCTGAACTACTCTTTCTCCGTTGTCAAGCAATTCGCATTGACGTCGGTATTCGTAGGCGAGAGCCTTTTCCATGAAGCTAAGCGAGTTCATGTTCTTTATTTCCGCCCTGGTGCCCAGGGGTTCGCCTTTGCGGTTTACGGAAATGTTGACGTCGCAGCGCATGGAGCCTTCCTGCATCTTGCAGTCGGATACTCCGATGTGGCGCATTATCAGCTGCAGTTTTTCGACGTATTCCCTGGCTTCCTCCACCGACGCGATGTCGGGTTCGGAGACGATCTCGATAAGCGGCACGCCGCCGCGGTTATAATCCACGTAAGTGTATCCGTTTTCGTGCACCAGTTTGCCGGCGTCTTCCTCCATGTGGATATGGTTGATGCGGATGCGTTTTCCCGAATCCAGCTCTATATATCCTCCGACGGCTACGGGTTCTTCGAACTGCGAGATCTGATACGCCTTCGGAAGGTCGGGATAAACGTAGTTTTTCCTGTCCATCTTCGTGACGGAAGCTATTTTGCAGTTGGTAGCCAGACCGGCTTTTATCGCGTAGATCAGCACTTCGCGGTTTATCACGGGCAGACTGCCCGGTTCCCCGGTGCATACGGGGCAGCAGTGGGTGTTCGGCTCCGCGCCGAACGCGGTGGAGCAGGAACAGAAGATCTTGGATTTAGTCTGAAGCTCGACGTGAGTTTCAAGCCCGGCAACGAACAGATATTCGCTCATATTCTCACCCCCATATCCGTTTTTACGGGATGATCGGCCTCGTACGCCAGCGCGGCGTTCAGAATGACGTCTTCACGGAACTTCGCTCCGATGATCTGCATGCCCACGGGAAGTCCCGACTTTGCCGTTCCTGCAGGCAGCGACACCGCGGGAAGCCCCGCGATATTGACGGGCACCGTGCAGAAATCGGACATATAGGTTTCTATCATGTTTTCGGAGGTGTAGTTGAGCGGGAACGCCGTCGTGGGCGCTACGGGAGTAAGGAGTGCGTCCACCGAAGCGAACAGATCGCGCATGGCTTCCGAAACGCTTTCTCTGACCCTCAGCGCCTGTTTGTAATATGCGTCGAAATATCCCGCGCTTAGTACGTACGTGCCCAGCATTATCCTGCGCTTGACTTCCTTGCCGAAGCCCATGCTTCTGGTCTTCATTATCATGTCGTTGACGTCGTCATAATCGCTTGCGCGGATGCCGTAACGTATGCCGTCGTACCTTCCCAGGTTGCTGCTGGCTTCGGCGCAGGCGATGATGTAATATGCCGGGAGCGCAGATTTCAAGGCGGGCACGGAAACCTCCTTGATCGTTGCACCGGCTTTTTCATAGAAGGAAAACGCGCTTTCGACGATACTCTTTACTTCGGGATCGATACCTTCGAAATACTCTTTCGGATACCCGATACGCATTTTTTTGACGTCGCCCGTCAGTTTGTCCGAAACGGGGGAGGACAGCGGCGACGACGTCATGTCGCGTTTGTCCGAACCCGAAATCGCGTCGAAAACGACAGCCGCGTCCTCGACGGAGGTCGTCATCGGACCTATCTGGTCCAGCGAGCTGCCGTAGGCGATAAGGCCGTAACGGGAAACGGCGCCGTAGGTGGGTTTGAGCCCGACGATGCCCGTAAAAGCCGCAGGCTGGCGGATAGATCCGCCGGTATCCGAACCCAGGGCGAACGTAGCCATACCCGCTCTGACCGCAGCCGCTCCGCCGCCGGAGGAGCCGCCGGGAACGAAAGAAGTGTTCACCGGGTTCAGCGCCGCGCCGTATACGGACGTTTCCGTGGAGGAACCCATGGCAAATTCGTCCATGTTGTTTTTGCCTAAAGGCACCGCGTATCCGGCGTTCAGTTTTTCGATTACCGCGGCGTTATAAGTGGGGCGGTAATTTTCGAGTATCTTTGAGCAGCAGTCCGTGACGACGCCTTTTTCGGCGATATTGTCCTTTACGCCGTAGGGGATGCCCGTCAGCAGTCCGCCTTCGCCGTTCTTGATGGCTTTGTCGGCTTTCGCCGCGGCTTTCAGCGCGCGGTCCGGATCGACCGACACGAAGGCGTTGTATTTCGGATTGGACGCGGATATTTCGTCGAGATAAGCCTTGGTAAGCTCCGTCGACGATATCTTGCCCGAACGCAGCAGTTCTGAATATTCGGCGATTTTACCTGGCATCGTGCTTCCTCCTTTTTACGGGGAAGTAGCCGTTTTCGCCGCCGTCCACGTTGGACAAAACGTCTTCCTGCGGAGAGGAAACGCCAACGGCGTCTTCGCGCAGAGTTTCCGCGTCGGCGATTGTTCCGCGATACGCTTCGGTACCGGCGGCGGCTTTTGCGACCTCGCCCGCGAAAGCGACGATGTCTTCCATATCTACGGTCAGCTGTTCGAGTTCTTCTTCGCTAAGCTTCAGCTTTGCCAGTCCCGCCAGCCAAAGAACGTCTTTTTTCTGTATCATACTAGTCTCTCACCTTGACGTGAATTTCTCTTAATTGCTGTTCGGTGACCTCGCCGGGAGCGCCCATAAGCAGATCCTGAGCGTTTTTGTTCATCGGGAACGCTATTACTTCGCGTATGTTTTCGCGGTTGGTCAGAAGCATCAGGATCCTGTCGACGCCGGGCGCCATACCCGCGTGCGGAGGCGCGCCGAATCTGAACGCGTTATAAAGGGAGCCGAAACGCTTTTCCAGTTCTTCGCGGCTGTAGCCCGCGATGTCGAAGGCTTTTATCATGGTGGCGATCTCGTGATTGCGCACGGCGCCGCTTGATAGCTCCACGCCGTTCAGTACGACGTCGTACTGGTAGGCGGTGATTTTGTCGGGCGGCATGGTCTCGAGCGCTTCCAGTCCGCCTTTGGGCATGCTGAACGGATTGTGCGTGAACGCCCATTTTCCCGTCTCGTCGTCCCATTCGTACATCGGGAAATCGACTATGAACGCGAATCTGTACGCGTTTTCCTCTATAAGTCCCAGATCCGTTCCCAGTTTCGTCCTGAGCGCGCCGGCAAGCTGAGGCGCGACCGCGGGTTTGTCGGCTATAAAGAACAGCAGATCGCCCGCTTTCAGTCCGGTAAGCTCCCTGAGTTCGGTTTTGTATGCCTCCGGGATAAACTTATCTATCGGACCTTTATATGTCAGATCGTCGTTGACGGTGATGTAGCCGAGTCCTTTCATACCCAGTTCGCCGGTGGCGTAGGCGAGCATTTTTTCGTGGAAGCCCTTGGAGAGTTTCGCGCCCTCCGCCACGCGTATGGCGCGCACGACGTTCTTGCCCTTGAACGGCTGGAAATCGCATTTGGCGAAAAAGTCCGTAAGGTCGCAGATTATAAGCGGGTTTCTGAGGTCGGGCTTGTCCGTGCCGTATTTAAGCATCGATTCCGCATAAGGAATACGCACGAAAGGCGGTTTAGTGACCTTCGCGTCGGAAAACTCGGTGAATATTTTGTAAAGCACGCGCTCCGCGACCGCCAGCACGTCGTCCTGAGTGGCAAAGGACATTTCGAAGTCGAGCTGGTAAAATTCGCCGGGCGCGCGGTCTGCCCTCGCGTCCTCGTCGCGGAAGCAGGGAGCTATCTGAAAATATTTGTCGAAGCCCGAAACCATCAACAGCTGCTTGAAGATCTGCGGAGCCTGCGGTAGCGCGTAGAATTTGCCCTTGTGCTTTCTGCTGGGAACGAGGTAGTCTCTCGCGCCCTCGGGCGACGAAGCCGTCAGGATGGGAGTGGTGATCTCGATGAAACCTTCTTCGCGCATTAGTTCGCGCATATACGCTACGACGCGGCTCCTCAAAACGATCCTGTCGTGCAGTTCGCGGTTCCTCAGATCCAGGAAACGGTACTTAAGGCGCAGTTCCTCCTTGGTCTCGCCGGCGGTCTGGACGTCGAACGGCAGTCTTTCGGTCACGGCGCCGAGAACGTCTATTTTTTCCGCGACCAGTTCAACGGTTCCCGTGGAGATTTTGGGATTATACGAGTCGGGAGTGCGTATGCGCAGTTTGCCCGCCACGCTGACGCAGAATTCTTTGGAAATATTGTCCATAAGCGACGTGTCGTTCATGACGACCTGCAGCACGCCGTAATGGTCTCTGAGATCCATGAACAGCACGCCGCCGTGGTCGCGTATGTTTTCGACCCAGCCTGCGGCGCGTACATATTGCCCGTCGAGCTTTTCGGTGATGTCTTTTGTGGTATGAGTGCGATAAATTACTGCCATAAATTTAACCTCTGTCGGGTGAATTGGGATTATTCCTAAAAAATATAACACAGTGTTGCGGAATAAGTCAATTATTATGCGCGTATATCGTTAAATAGCGCGCACGCACATTTCTGCAGGAAGAAATAAGCGCCAGGCGCATATCCGTTTGCATTTTCGGTAAAACTGTGCGATAATCGGCTTATGAAAACATTGTGGAAGCTTTCCCGGAGGGCTATGCGCTTCAAGGGGTATTATCTTATCGGAATCTTTGCCGTGATCGTCGCAGGCGCCGCAGCGCTTGCCGCTCCTAAGCTGCTTTCAGACATGACGGGAATAGTGTCCGAGGGCGTGGGCGAGGCTCAGCTGAACAGAATTTTCGTACTGGCGATATGGCTGACGGCGATATATCTGGTCAGGTGGATATCGCGTTTCGTTTCGACATATTCGCTGCACATCGCCGCCTGGCGGCTGGCGGACGGTACGCGGATAGAGCTTTACGATAAAATACAGCATTCCGCGCTGGACTATTTCGAAACCAGACAGTCGGGAGAGCTGCTTTCCAGAGTCACTAACGACGCCGACAAGCTGGAACTCCTGTATGCTCATGTCATACCCGAATTTTTGACCAATTTTCTGACTTTTGCGGGCGTTCTGGGCGTATTGTTCGCGGTAAACTGGCGCCTTGCGCTGGTCAGCGCCGCCCTGATCCCGTTCGTGGCGGCGGCTTGCGTTTATTACGGAAAAAAGGTGCGCCCCAACTTCAAAGCGGCGCAGCGCCTTATCGGCACGATCTCCGCCGAGGTTCAGGACAATATCCAGGGAATAAGGGAGATACAGTCGTTCGGACAGGAAGAACGCGAGAGGGCCGACGTCAAAGAACGTACCGACCGCCATACCTCGGCGATACTGAAAGCGCTCCGCTCCAGCGGCGTGTTCCACCCCCTCATCGAATTCGTGTCCTCGCTCGGCACGGTGCTGGTGGTGGCGGTAGGCGGCTACCTGGCATATAAAGGCAACGTGGACGTCAGCGATGTGGTGGCGTTTTTGCTGTATCTGTCGCTGCTGTTCACGCCGATGTCGGGCATGGCAAGACTCATGGAGGACGGTCAGGTGGCGCTCGCGGCTGGCGAAAGGATCCTAGAGGTGCTTGAATCGCCCAATACCGTGACCGACGCTCCGGGAGCCGAGGAACTAAAAAACTGCGAGGGCAGAATAGATTTCGACGACGTTTCGTTCGCGTACGCTGACGGTAAGCCCGTACTTAAAAACGTTTCGTTCACGGCGCTGCCCGGTCAGACCGTGGCGCTGGTCGGCGCTACCGGCGCAGGCAAAACGACCATCACCAAGCTGATACAGCGCTTTTATGACGTCACGGGCGGCGCGGTCAGGATAGACGGCAGGGACGTAAGGAGCGTGACGATAAAAAGCCTTAGGGAAAACATTGCCCCGGTGCTGCAGGACACGTTCCTGTTCACAGGTACTGTCGCCGAGAACATAGCGTATGCCAGACCGACGGCTTCCATGGATGAAATAGTAGCTGCAGCTACCAAAGCTCAGATACACGAGGACATAATGGCGATGCCTGACGGCTATGATACCGCCGTCGGTGAAAGGGGAATGAAGCTTTCGGGAGGACAAAAGCAGAGAATCCAAATAGCGCGCGCGATACTGCGCGGGTCGCCGGTGATAATCCTGGACGAGGCTACGGCGTCGGTGGATACCGGCACCGAAAAGCATATTCAGAAGGCGTTGGAGGAGCTTGGCGGTTCGCATACAGTGATCGTCATCGCGCACAGGCTGTCCACGGTTTATGCAGCAGACAAGATACTGGTGATAGAGGACGGCAGGATCGCAGAGGAAGGCACGCACGAGGAGCTGACGAAACTGAACGGAATCTATGCGGCGCTTGCCGCCGGGAGCGAGACCTAAAACGTGCATCGGCACGCGCACATACGCTCTTGACTGAATCGGGCGCGCGTGTTAGACTTATACTATATAAACGAGGAGGTCCGTATGGCTCAATACAGGATAAGACAGAAATATTTTTCGTTAAAAGACAAATTCGCCGTTACAGATCCTAACGGCGAGCCGCGGTTTTACTGCGATACCAAGCTGATCACGATCCCCAAGAAGTTCTGGCTGGAAACGCTTTCGGGCAAGAAAATCTATATGGCGCGCTTCCGTCCGTTCAGCATACGCGGAAAGGTCGATATCTACCGCGGCGAGGACAAGTCCGACGGAGTGGTGGCGACCTTGAAGCAAAAGCTGTTTTTCATGTTCGGGCCCAAGCTTTACGTGGAAAGCGAAAGATACGGCAATTATTTCATCAAGGGTAATTTCGTGCAGTGGGGATTCAAAATTTACGAGGGCGATTCCGACGAGGGCAGACTCGTCGCGTCGATATCCAAGCGCGTACTGAAAGTAGCCGACACTTACGACGTCGTGATCGACAGCAAATACGAAGCTTTCATGCTGTTGCTGTGCGTGATTTTAGACGCAAAATACCATAAAAAACACTGATTCGTCAGAAACGCAGACAATTCTGCATCAAGGAGAATATATGAAAAAAGTTAAAGTCGGTGTAGCCGGTTACGGCGTTATCGGGCAGCGTCTTGCGGACGGTGTTTTCCGTCAGCAGGACATGGAACTTGTGGGAGTTGCCGACGTGGCTCCCACTCTTGCGGTCAGGGCATTGAAAGAAAAAGGCATGCCGTACGACCTTTACCTCGCTTCCGCGGACAGGCGTCAGGCGTTCGACGATCTTAAGATACCCGTTTCGGGAACTCTCGAGGACATGATCGATAAATGCGACGTCATTCTCGACTCCTCTCCCGGCGGCATCGGCGCCAAGAACAAGGAGCTGTACATAAAGCACAACAAAAAAGCCATATTCCAGGGCGGCGAGAAAAACTCCGTCGCAGACGTGTTTTTCCACGGTTACGCCAACTATGAGAAAGGTCTCGGCAAAGACTATCTGAAGCTGACCAGCTGCAATACCACGGGACTTATCCGCAGCGTCGACTGTCTCGACCGCGCATACGGCATCGAGCGTGTGGCGATCACCATTATCCGCCGCGTTGCCGATCCCGGCGATTACCACAGGGGTCTTACCAACGCTTTGCAGATAGACAAGGCGCCTTCGCACCAGGCGGTCGATCTTATGACGATCATGCCGCACGTCGAGGCAACGGGTATTTTGGTGCACACTCCGATTACCCACGGGCACATAATCACCGTCGTCGCCACCGGCAAGCAGAAGATCACCAAAGAAATGGCGCTGGCGGCGTTCGAAAAGCATCCCAGGATCAGACTGGTCTCGATAGACGAAGGGTTCATGGGCAACGCTTCGCTGTTCCGTTACGCGCGCGACCTAGGCAATCCCAGAGGCGACATGTACGAAATAGCGCTGTGGCGCGATTCCATTGTCGAAACCGGCGACAGCATAATGTACGCCATCAACATTCCCCAAGAAGCCGTCACTATCCCCGAGACAATGGACGGTATCCGCGCCGTTATGAACATGCAGGCGACCTCCGAGGAAGCTACCGCGAAGACCAACGAGTATCTGGGTATAGGCAAATGGAAATCGGTATAAAAAGCATTATCGGCGTAAACGTCGCCGGCAAGCGTGTTTTGTTCCGCCCCGATATAAACTCTCCGTTGGATTCCGAGGGCAGGATAAAGAATCTCAACCGTCTGGAAAAGACGGTCCCGACTTTGAAGTATCTTGCCGACGGCGGCGCGAAAATCGCCATAATAGCGCACCAAGGCGATACTTTGGATTACCAAAACCTCATTTCAATGCGCGAACACGCCGAGATACTGTCCCGTCTTTCGGGCGTTAAGACAGACTATCTGGACGACGTCGCCGGCGACGCCGCATTAGACGCGGTCAGAAACCTTAAAAGCGGCGAAGCCGTGCTTTTGGGCAACCTGAGGTATTTGACGGAGGAGGTTTCCACGTTCGAAAAAGACGTCAAGCTGAGCGCCGGAGAAATGCTTTCCACATACCTTGTCAGGCGTCTGGGCGGTCTGTTCGACATTTACGTGAACGACGCCTTCAGCGCGGCGCACAGGAACGCCCCGAGCATGGTGGCTTTCCAAAGACTGATGCCTTCCTATGCAGGTCCGCTGTTCTTTAAAGAATACGAGGCGCTGTGGAAGGTGATCAACTGTGCCGAAAAGCCTGTCAAATTCGTGTTGGGCGGCGCTAAAATATCCGACGCTTTCGGCATGATGGGCAAAGTGCTGAAAGACGGTATAGCCGACAAGATCCTGGCAATGGGCGTTACGGGCGTCGTCATGCAGCTTGCGCGCGGAATAAAAATGGGCGCCGCATACGAAAAATGGCTGAAAGACCGCGATCTTATCGTATTTGTAGACCAGGCGCGGGAGCTTATGGCGGATTATGCGGACAAGTTCGTGTTACCCGTCGATTTTGCCGTCGAGGAAAACGGGAAGCGTAAGGAAATACGTCTGGACGAACTGCCGCTGGACGACAAGATGTTCCTGGATATAGGCGCCGAGAGCATAGCTTTGTTCGAAAAAGAGATCGCCTCGGCCGGCACGATATTCGTCAACGGCCCCGCCGGCGTATACGAAAACGCCATCTTTGCCGAAGGAACCGAGCGCGTATGGAAAGCTGTCGCTTCAGCCAAAGGCTATTCCGTGATAGGCGGAGGCGACACCGTCAGCGCCGCGGCAAAGTTCGTCGACGTTGCCGACATCGATTACGTCTGCACCGCAGGCGGAGCCATGGTCAGATTTCTGTCCGGCAAGCGGCTGCCGCTTATCGAGGCGATGCTGAACGCCAGATGAATAATTATTACAGAGTGCTCCAACTGACGGATACGCATCTGTATCCGCACGACTACGAAAACGGCTTCGCGGCGATAGACAAACTCGTATCGGCTTCGAAGCCCGATCTGGTCGTGTTCACCGGCGATAATTTTTTCGGAAAAAACGGCGAGGACGTCGCGTTTTACAGGCGTATCGCCGATTATTTTGCAGCCGCAGGTGTAAAATGGGCGGCGCTTTTGGGAAACCATGACGGCGAAGCCAATTCCGTGACCAGGAAAGAGATCGTCGATTTGGTCTGTTCGCTGCCCGCCTCAGTAGTCAAGTGCAATCCCGTCGGTTGCCGTTACGGCAATTTCTTTTACGATCTGCCTTTCGATGGCGTCAGTCTGGCGATGCTGGATTCGGGCGATTACGCCACGCTCCCGGAGCGTATACGCTCGCGCTTTTCCTCGCCTTACGCCGCCATAACCAAGGAGCAGATAGCCTTTTATCTGAAAAACGCCGCCGATAAAAAAGCCGTGTTCGCTTTTTTCCATATCCCTTTGAACGAATACGAAAAGGCGTATTACCTTGCTTTGGCAAACGGCGAAGTCGTTTACGGCGCGCTGAGGGAAAACATTGCCTCGGACGGCAGCCTGAGACGCCGCGGAGACGTAGTGTGCTCTCCGGCAGTAAATACGGGCTTTTTCGAGGCGGCAAACGCGCTGGGTAACCTCAAAGCCGTGTTCGCCGGGCACGATCATCTGAACGATTTTGCGGTCAGATACAAGGGCGTCGCGCTGGTTTACGGGCAGCGTTCCTATTCCGACCCCGCTCAGGCGTACGGATTTGCCAAAAGGGGATTCGTCGATTTTTCGGGGGGAACGGTGATAGATATATTCGAGGACGGCGGTTTTGAGCTTTCGCAGCTGTTTTTAAAAGACTTATGAAGTACGACGTTATCGTAATCGGCGGCGGAATGAGCGGGAATGTCGCCGCGATCACTGCGGCGCGGCGCGGACTGAAGTGCGCTGTCGTCGAAGCCGAATCCCGCGTCGGCAGAAAGATCCTGGCGACGGGTAACGGCAAATGCAACCTGGCAAATACGGATCCTTGTCCTTGGGAGGCTTTCAACGCGCCCGACTTCGTGAAACCCGTGCTGTCGAAACACGGTTTGGATATTCAAAAAAAATTCTGGGAAAGCGTCGGGATAGCCCTCAGAGAGGACGAAGGAAGAATATATCCGCATTCTCTGGAGGCGTCTTCGGTCCTTAACGCGCTTCGTGCGGAAACGGAAAGGCTGGGCGTGAGGGTGATTACCGACTGCGTCGCCGACTCGGTATTGCCGGGCTATAAAACTGCCGGACTGGAGGGAGCAAACGTGATCCTCGCAAGCGGAAGCAACGCCACGATGGGGCGCAACAGCTGCGCGGCGGCAAAGCCGTTGGGACATCGCTGTACTCCGATATATCCGTCTTTGGCTCCCCTGATAACCGATAAAGGTAACCTTAAAGGCTTAAAAGGCGTCAGAGTGCCCGTGTCGGCAAAGGCTGTTTCGGAGCGCGGAACGCTGTCGGAATGCGACGGAGAGATAATATTCAAGGACAACGGCGTGTCCGGAACGGCGGCGTTCGGGATAAGCACCGACCTGGCAAGACTCGGATATCCGGAATGCAGGCTGGAGCTGGATTTCGCGCCGGATTATACTTTGGAAAAACTTACCGAAGCGTTGAAGAAGATCCCCCCCGAAGGCTTCGTTCACAAGGAGATTGCCAGAAACGTGAGGGCTTCGGCAGCGGACGCCGCAGGCATGGCGCGCGTTATCAAGAGATACGTGCTGGCGGGCGTTAGCAGCGGCTCAATGTCGCTGGCACAGGCGGCTTGCGGTGGACTGGAGCGCGCCCAATTCGATCCCGTCACTTTGCAGAGTCTGGTTTCCCCCGGCTTTTTTGCCGCTGGCGAAGTGCTGGACGTCGACGGCGAATGCGGCGGATTCAATCTGATGTGGGCGGCGGCCTCGGGCATGACGGCAGGCGAACATGTTTTTGGTAGAAGGCGTTAAACTCGATCCCGGTCATTCTCCGGAAGACCTCAAACGCGCCGCCGCAAAAAAAGCGGGGGTGCCTGTTCGGTCGGTGCAAGAACTCTCAATATTGCGCAGAAGCATTGACGCACGCGACCGCGACAGAGTAAGGATCGTATATAACGTCGCGTTATCTGCCGCCCGGACTCCGGGAGGCTGCCGCGAGTACCGACCGGGCGCCATTTCGGTGGCGGAGCTGGCAAAGGCGTATAAACCTGAACCCGTGAAAGTCGCCGTGGTGGGCGCAGGACCGGCAGGGCTTATGGCGGCGCTGACTCTCAGCGCGGGCGGCATAAAACCCGTGCTGATAGAACGAGGCGGAAGCGCCGAAGCTCGTACGGCAGCCGTCGCCGCTCTGAATGCCGCCGGCGTGCTCGACCCCGAATGCAACGTCCAGTACGGTATGGGCGGCGCGGGGCTGTTTTCGGACGGCAAGCTGAATTCCGGTATCTCCAGAGAGTATTTTTCGGCAGTTTTCGGGGAACTGGTTTCCTTGGGCGCGCCCGACGACATATTGTACGAATCTCATCCGCATATAGGCACCGACATACTACGGCAAATCGTCGTCGCTGCGGAAAAGAAATTGAGAGATAACGGCACGGAAATACGAGATAACACCAGACTGGACGATATTGCCGTAAAAGACGGAAAGATAGCGTCGGTAAAACTTTCCGACGGCGACGAGATCGCCGTTGACGCCGTGATACTGGGAATCGGACACAGCGCCTTCGACACCTTCCGCATGCTTGCTTCCAGAGGCGTACTTATGGAGCCGAAGCCTTTTTCGGTCGGGGTCAGGATAGAGCATCCGCAGTCGTTCGTCAACGAATCCAGATACGGTAAATTCGCTCCGCTGCTGCCGGCGGCGGAATATAAATTCAGCGCGAAAACCTTGTCCGGCAGGGGAGTGTATACGTTTTGCATGTGTCCCGGCGGAAAAGTCGTATTGTCTTCCTCCGACAAGGATACGATCGTTACCAACGGTATGTCTTACCGTGCGCGAGACGGAGCCAATGCAAACGCGGCAATATTGGTTTCGGTGACCCCTAATGACTTTGACGGTAGCCTGTTCGGCGGTTTTACTTTCAGAAACCGATACGAAAGAGCGGCTTTCGAAGCGGGCGGAGGCGGCTATTCGGCGCCCTTGGAATATCTGGGCGACGCCGTCGGAAAACGCGTTACGGACAAAGTTTCGCCCACCGTGCTGCCCGCAGGCAGGGAGTGCGACCTGTATTCAGTACTTCCTCGGTTCGTCATGGACGGGATATTGGACGGGATATCGGCTTTCGACAGGCAGATGAACGGGTTTGCCATGCCCGGAGCGGTAATGACGGGCGTGGAAACAAGGTCATCGTGTCCCGTCAGAATATTGCGGAACGCTGCCGGAGAGAGCAGCGTAGCCGGCATTTATCCCGTCGGGGAGGGTGCGGGCTGGGCGGGAGGCATTACCTCGTCTGCGGTTGACGGAATAAAAGCCGCTTTGCTTTTGCTGGAAAAATCGTCGCGTTAAAATCGCTTGACATTCTTTGCGGCGCGCGTATAATCAATATTCAAACGGCGCGCGGCTGTGCTCCGGGCGCGGAGGACAATATGAAAGCGACTAAGAACATCAAAACTTTTTCGCTGACGGCGCTTTTCGCGGCGCTTATTCTGGTTGCCACGGCATATTTGAAAATTCCGATAGCTTTAGGGTATGTGCATCTGGGCGACGTGTTCATAGTCACGGCGTGTTTTATGCTGCCGCTGCCTATGGCGGCGGGGGTCGCCGCAGTGGGCAGTATGCTTGCCGACCTGATCGCAGGCTATGTGATATATATGCCCGTATCTTTTTTCGCCAAAGGAGTAATGGCGGTTCTGGCGTCGCTCGTATACTATAAAAAGTTCACGTGGCTAAAAGCCGTCGTCGGAAGTATGGCGGGTTCTGCGGCGATGATACTGGCATATTTCTTTTTCGAGGGCTTCATGTACGGGTTTCCCGTGGCTGCGGCTAATCTGCCCGCTCAGTTTTTGCAGCCTTTGATCGCCGTTCCCGCAGGGAGCGCGATCTGCTTTGCGCTTTCCAAGATCGGTTACGTGACGGCGCTGAAAGAGGAAATCTCTATAAATTACAGGCGGCAGGATAGGGAAAAACGGTCGCAACCCGACCGGGAAACGGTATCCAAGCCCGTCGGCAATAACGAAAACGTCTCCGAAAACGACGATAGGGAGTCTTAAAACAGACTTTCGGGGCCGTAACGCGGAGCAATATAGCCAAAATGCTTGTAATTCAGGTATAAAACAGGTAAAATATAAGTTACGAGACATAGTTTGGAGAAAGCAGATGGATTCTTACGGCAAAAAGAAAGTCAGCAAATACGACGCAAAGCGTCTGTTTGAAGAAAGCGGGATCGGCAGCGCCGACAGCATCTCGGAATGCCTTAACGCCGAATTCAGCCCCGTATTCAAGGTCAGGAGCGGCGGTAAAACTTATTACGTCAAGTTCGGCAAGGCGTCCGACGTACCTGCGCTGAGCTACGAAAAAGAGCTTGCAAAAGTCGAACTCGGCTTTTACGACGCGCTTGACGCATGCGAAAACGGAGATGCGGAAGAGGAACGTATACTCCGCCCCAAAGTGGTGTTCCGCGATGTTTCCGGAGAAAAAATCGACGTCGATTATTTTATTACCGAAGGCTTCGACGTACCGCTCCGCGGACTTGCTTTCCCGAATCTTAACGCGAAACGCAGGGTGATGTTCCAGTTAGGACAGAATCTGGCGCGGCTGCATAACGTAAAAGGCAGCGGCTTCGGATACACTCAGCTCGGTCTGGACTCCAACTGGGCGGACGCTTTCAAAAAGATGGTCGACAGGATCGTCGCTGACGCTACGGTGCTGAAGGTCAAACTTGATACCTACAAAATATACGACATCGTCGGCAGAGCGAAGGACATCCTCGCCAGCGTCGAGGACTGCACTATGGTGAACGGCGCCGTTACGGTCGACAACGTGTTCGTGAACCGTAAAAACTTCACTTATCAGGGACTTATAAATTGGAGCAGGGCGTTTTACGGCGATTTCGTTACGGATCTGGTCAGCCTGTATCCCACGCGTTCGTTGGAGCGCAACCGCTATTTCGTGAAAGGATACAACTCGGTGGCTTCTTTCATTTCCGACGACAGGCTGCGCGTAAGGGCGAACCTCATGAGAATGTATATAGGCATGGTGATGACGGTGGAGCTGGAGATCCGCTGGAAGAAAAATTCGCTTCCTTATATACAGCATAAATGGTTGGGCAGACGCATCCTCAGGAGAGCGCTGTCCGCGCTGGAAAAGCCTTTCAACGCTCAGACCAAAGGCACCATCTGATTTCCGAAAAAAAGCCCGGCGCCGCCGGGCTTTTTTAAGCGATTTATTTGAAAAGTTTTTTTACCCTGGCTTTAAATCCCGTTTGTTCGGGTTTCGTCTCCTCTGCAATCGGCGCGGGCTTAGCCACGGGCTTTGCCCAGTTGACGGCGTTCAGGATTATCCGCCTTATGACCTTATCGTTGTATACGGGGAAAGAATCGTGCCCGGGCTGGAAGAAAAATATTTTTCCCGCGCCGCGCGTAAAAGTTACTCCGGCTCGGATGCACATGCCGTTTCCGAAACCTCCCAAAAAAACTATATCGTCGGGTTTTGGGATATCGAAATACTCACAATAGGGTTCCTCATTCGGGATTACGTAACCTGACGGAATTCCTTCCGCTATCGGGTGCGCCGGGCTGACGACGAACAGTCTTTCGCTTTCGCCGGGCTCTTTCCAGGACACGGGCGCGGTTGCCGAGGTCGTCCCCGTGAGTCTGAGAAACGGTTTGGAGTTTTTTGCCGAATGCAGGAACACGGCGCCCATGCCTTCGCGGATACGGGACACTACCTTGTCCGCTACCGAGTTGAGCAATTCGTTGTCCCAGTTTTTCGACCACCATAGCAGCACGTCGGTATTGTCGAGTATTTCGTCGGTAAGACCGTTGCAGGCCTGCTCCTGAGTCGCGGTAACGACGTCGTATTCTTCGCTCTCGAAAATCGATTTTAAAGCAATATGTATACCGCCGGGATAGTTTTTCTCGGCTTTTCCGGTGTGCTCGTTCGGGTGATATTCGTTGAAAATCGTGATATTCATAGTTGCCTCCCGCTAAATTATATATCAACCCGTCGGATTATGCAATAGCCGCCCGGCGGCGTTTTTCGCGCGCGAGAAATTATATGCTTATTTTTTACAAATTGCTTATTGACATAATATCCTCTTTTATTTATAATCTAAATAACGGGCGGAGGTATTTTTATGCCGTTTCACCCCATTAACAGAGAAGGAGATTGCGAAATGGTCAAGACAAGAAGAAAGATCACCGCATTGCGCGTGCTGCAGGTACTGTTCTACGCGCTCGGCTTCCCGCTGTTTGTCCACCTCGTACTGCTGGCTTCTTCTTCGTACCGCGACAGTTATTTTGTCGCCGGGTTCGGAGCATGGAAACCGGTAATATACGCGGCGGTACTGTGGGCGGTCGTTATTCTCGCACAGCTGCTTTTCAGGGCAGTGTGCAGGAAAAACCGTATGGCGAGGACTGTTTTGGTTGCTTTGGTTGCGGCGGTAATTACCGTCGGTCCGATACTTTACTGTGACTTTATCCTCAAAAACGACTACGAATCAGATGCCGCCGCTGCCGAGGAGAAGGGGGTTTCGCTTCCTTCCTACGAATCCGCGATAACGTCTTTCGACGAATACGTAGCTACTACGAATTCCGAGATACAGCAGTTCATCGACGTGTTCTATCTTGAAACTTTCGGATCCAGAAACTACAACAAGGGCGGTAACACGGACGGTACGCTTTCTGGCTATGAGGATGCGGATGCGCCGTATAACGAGCTTCCCTATACGATAGAGGTCGAATACGACGCCGAAAACGACATCTACTACAGCCCCAACGGCATGTTTGTGGACGGATACCGTTTCGGTTACTATGCCGCTAAACAGGTTCTGACCGATTATTATTATAACAAGCTAAACTATAAACCCAGAAACAGCAAAGACAACATCGACGTTTATCTGGGCGAAGTGCTGGCCGAACTCGAGTCAAACCCCAACAGCGACTGGAACAAATATAAGAGGGGAGCTGCCGCATCTTCGTTTGCGATGGAAGGTTTCGAATACATCTATTCTTCTTCCGAATACGATAACGCCTACGGCGAAAACGGAACGGCGAACAAATATTACATTACCAAAGACAGGCTTGACGAAGTGCTGGCAGTGCTTTCCGCCGCCCTTACGGAACAGAGCGGAACGATCAACGACGTTATCAAAGGCATCATCGCGGCGCTGGACCTGTTCAAAGTGGATCTCGGCCCCACTTTCGATATGATAATCGGATTGGTCGACACCCTCATGCAGGAGCTGGACGGTCTTGACACCGACAAGCTGCTGTCGATGCTCAACGATACCAAGATCACTCTGGAGGACGGCACCGAACAGAGCATCGCCCAGTTGGTGTTCGGCTTGCTGGGAATGGAAGTTTCCGGCGACCTGACCTGGGAAACGCTCCAGGAGCTTCTGGCTTCCACCGCGATCAGCGTTTATATTTCCCCGTCGACCTATCCGATATACTACTTCATTGAGGACGAAGGACTCAGAGATTACGCATACGCTAAGTATTACGCCACCGTTCACGGCGCCAAGATCGGTTCTCTGCTGGTCGACGAAAGTCCCGCAAACGGCGTCGAATACGTCGGACACGTCACCATGAGCTCTTCGGGCACAATCAATCCCTATACCGGATCGCAGCTGCTGTCGCTGTTCGAAAAGTGGGATACGGAAAAAGAAATACAGGGCAAATATTATCCCTTCTTCATCCTGCGCTCCACGCTTATCAAGATGAGCGCCGTGATCACTTTCACGCTGATAGCGGCGTACTACTTCACCTCGCTGATAGACAAACAATACGCCAAGCTCACGCTCAAAGCGGAAGGAGGACGTAAATAATGAAAAAGGTATTAAAATTACTGCTGTTTATTATCGGATTCCCCGCGCTTCTCGCGTTTGTGGCGTGGAAAAGCGTGATAGTTTTGCAGGAAGGTTCCTCTTACAGCTTCTGGCCGTACGTCGGACTCATACTTGCGGGAGTCATATTCATCGCCTACCTCATAACCTTTATCGTTACCGGCAAAAAATCCAAAAAGAACGCCGGCAACCGCAAAAAGGTCATGCGTCAGGTAGTCGCGTTGGTGCTGGTATCGTTTATTTTTACGGCAGGTATCTGGCTGGTAGTGGATATACCGCTTCCCGGCATTCTCGATAGCGCGACTGCCGGTACGGTTACGTTCGATAAACTGCGTGAAGACTACGCCGACCAGGCGGAACAGAACGGATTGCTCATCGACAATTTCGTAAAATGGAATTACGCCAACGGCAACCTCGACAACGGCAAGTCCCTGGATTACTGGCTGGAACAGGGCTGGAGCGCGCCCGAGGTCAAGAATCTCGTTTCCGTCAATTTCAAGTCTATCGATAAAAACGGATACGTTTCCTTCCGCGGACCGTGGATCAATCTTGCCGACGACGACAGGCTGACCATACCCGTTCTGGTGCATCTGGTGCTGAACAAAAGAGAATTCAACGAAGAGATCGACTTCATAATGAACTACGAGATGATCCCCAATCTCATTCAGACGGACGATAACCCCGAAAATTTCAACAGAGGCGAAGAACTGACCGAGGAGCAGAAAGAGCTGCTGGTCAAGTGGTCCATTCTCGACATGCAGGGCACGCCGATGGAGATAGCGATAGATCTCGGAAACATGCAATCCTTGGTCACCTATCTTTTGGGATCGATGTCCGAGCTTATCGCTCCGCTGCTGTACACGCTGAACGAGGCTATAGCCGATGACGCCCTGGCAGGCACGCCGATCTATATCGGGATCGACGCTACCGAAGGAAATTTCGCGCTCAAGATCGGTTCAACCGTGGAAGCCAGAGGTATGTGGGATTACAAAAAGAGCGCGTGGCTCAACAGCAACCATCTGCTGTTCGCGGTCATATCGCTGTTCCCCGCACGCCAGTGGCTGTATCTGTGGGGCGCGGTAGTCATCTTCGCATCCCTTGCCATAGGCGCGCTGAGACTTAAGGAATTCGGCGGCAAGGACGAGGAGAACGAGGACGCGGCCGAAGACGCGTACAACGCCTACGAACCCGATTGGGCGGCAATAGACGCGGAAGCGACAAAAGATATGTCTCCGTACGAAAAGACGTATTACTACGCTCAGCAGGCGAGGAACCGTCGCTAACGCATATATTTCGTCACACAAAGGCTCTCCTTTCCGGAGAGCCTTTTTTACGACTTGTTTTCCTCTATAAAAAATGTTTTAATAACGTGCGCGGAGCGTGCGCGATGGCGGGCGAGGATTTGCCTTTTGACGGCTTAAAAAGGCACGCGGCTTTATCCGCAAGCCGCACGCGCTTAAAATAAAAGGCGGGCTTTGCAGCCCGCCGCGGATAACCGGAAGACGCTTACCGTTTCTTTCCGAAATCGGCGTTGAGTTTTTCCTGAGCCAGACAAATCATCAATACGTAGAGAAGATTGGTTTCCTCGAATGTACGGATCTGATACACGTCGTCGTCGGCAGGATAGGGTATGACCTCGCCCACGCGTTCGGAACCGTCGAAGATGTCGAACGAATATGCCGACGGAACACCCCATAAGGAAAAGCGCTTGGCGTCGCGTCCCTTGACGTTTTTGACGAACTGGTCGTCGCCCTTGTCGATGACGTTTGCGTCGAATACGAAGCTGTCGGGCGCCACAACGGACATTCTGATCGCGCCGGGGTAGGCGGGAACGGAACTGACCACCGACATGGTGGCGCTGTTTTTCTGGAAAACGAGCTGAGCCACCTGCTGTCCGCGCTTGTTGTAGATATAATATCCCGCGCCGATATACGCGGTTTTGCATATCATGTTGCCCAACTCGTCGCGCAGCGCGAAATCGCCGGCTTTTTGGTATAATTTTTTCAGAACCCTGACAATCATAAATACCTCTCTTCCTATATACGCATTTTAAACTAATTTGTCGGCGGTGTCAAGACCAATTGACAAAACGACTCAAGGTATGCGTTTTTATAACGCGTGTTACGCTTCCGGCCGCTTTTTAAAAGCGCGGAAAGCCTTTTGGAAGGCTTAATGCGAGCGCGATCGGCAGCGGCAAAGAAAAAATACGACTTGACGATAAAAAATGCGTTAAAGCGTTTGACATATCATTTAATAGATGGTATTATTTTTAAGCTGCCCGTTTAAGAGGCGGTTCAAACGCACCTTGGGGGTATAGCTCAGTTGGTAGAGCACCTGCTTTGCAAGCAGGGGGTCTGCGGTTCGAATCCGCATATCTCCACCAATATGACGAAGGCTGGTAGCTCAGCAGGTTAGAGCACGCGCCTGATAAGCGCGAGGTCGGTGGTTCGAGTCCACTTCAGCCTACCAGAACCGCTTTTGCGGTTAAAGGCACTTTGACAACTGCATAGGAAAAGACATTGAAAAAAACAATCTGTAAAATATCAAAGTTTCAGAGTAATACGATAGACGTAAAAACATAAGCTGGAACTGCGGTATTTTGCCGAGGTAGACCTAAATAATGATTCTTTAAGCAAGACAAGACGAGATTAAGCTAT
>CALVZV010000022.1 GCA_944372665.1 uncultured Clostridia bacterium | reverse complement strand
TCTCCAACGCTATCTCGATAAGCAGTATCGATTTTGCAAGCTCCAGCACCTCGACGTCTGAGGTCAGAAATCCGAGAACGTAATCGGACGACAGCCACAATATCGCGGTTACCGCCACGGAAACGCCTATGCAGACCGCCGTCGTTTTGGCTACCCTGGACGAAACGGTGGAATATTCGCCTGCGCCCACAAGGTAACCGATGTTTATCTGAGTGGATTGCGCTATCGCCAGCGAATACAGATACGCGACGTTGGCAAGCATGCTGCAATAAACTTTCGTATTTATTACTGCGGTACCGAAAATGTTTATGAAACTGAGCACCACTATCTGCGACAGGTTATACGAAGCGGTTTCGCCGCCCGTCGGCAAGGCTATTTTCACGATGTCCTTGAAAGTCGCCGCGTCGAGCGCTTTGATATCGGAAAATCTTACCTTGACGGGCACGCGTTTAATCATGACAGCAAGCGTTATCAAAAGACCTATAAGCTTTGAAACGTCCGTCGAGATCGCCGCGCCGAGAATTCCGTATTCGGGGAAGATCCAGATACCGTTTATCAATAACCAGTTACCCAAAATATTGGTCAGGTTCATTACGACTGCTATGATCAGAATCTCTTTCAGCCTTGAAAAACTCCTTAATACCGCGGTACCCGCAAGCTGCGCCGCCTGTATCAGCAGCCCCGCGCCCACCACGGTGATATATCCCGAAGCCTGTCCGATGATCTCCTCGGGAGCGTTGAGCGCATAAAGCAACGGAGTCGCCGCGCTGACGGAAACCAGCGTGAAGATCAGTCCGAACGCCGCGCTCAGCACGAACGTCCATATCACCGCGTCCTTCATGCGCTTTTCGTCGTTGGCGCCGATATAATGGGTCAGAGCGATCATACCGCCCGAAGACGCCATCGTCAGAATGACTATCACCAGATTGATGACGGTGTTGGCGTTGCCTATCGCCGCCACGGAATCGGAAGAATATCCCGAAAGCATTATCTGGTCGACGTTGCCCACCATCAGCTGTAAGAACAGCTCTGCGAAAATAGGCAACGACATTATGAAAATACGTTTACCGTTCACAGAATATCTTTTCATTTTTTTGTTCGGTCCCCGCCCCGGAACCGCCTCACTTCTTTCTTTGTCTTTTTTCAGCACACGTTATACTCCGGTTACTGAAAAACGGCAAGCGGAGCATATAGGTTGAAACTGTAAATAAATGGTAAAAAACAATAAACGGAAAATGCCCGCGAATGCGGCGGAAAACAAAAAACAAGGCGCCCTGCGGCGCCTTGTTATGGGTTTTGAGTTTTACTTTGCGTATTCTACCTTGCGTACCTCGCGTATGACGTTGACTTTGATCTGTCCGGGATATTCCAGCTCGTTTTCGAGCTTTTTGGCTATATCCTTTGCAAGGTATTCGGTATGCGCGTCGTCCACCTCGTCGGGCTTGACGATCACACGGATCTCTCTGCCTGCCTGAATGGCGAACGATTGCTCTACTCCTGCGAACGAGTTTGCCAGACTTTCCAGCTTTTCCAGACGTTTAACATAAAATTCAAGCGATTCTCTCCTGGCTCCGGGGCGCGCTCCGCTGATAGCGTCCGCCGCCTGGACCAGTACCGCTTCGACACTGTTTGCCTCGATGTCGCCGTGGTGCGCCGCTATACAATGGACGACCTTTTCGGATTCCTTGTATTTGCGCGCCAGTTCGACGCCGATCTGTACGTGAGTGCCTTCGTATTCGTGGTCTATCGATTTGCCGATGTCGTGCAAAAGACCTGCTCTTTTGCATATCTTTTCGTCGGCTCCGAGTTCCCCTGCCAAAAGTCCCGCTATATAGCTGACTTCCAGCGAATGCTTCAGGACGTTCTGTCCGTAGCTTGTACGGTACTTCATCCTGCCGAGAAGTTTGACCAGTTCGGGATGGATGCCGTATACGCCCGCGTCGAATACCGCGGATTCGCCGGCTTCTTTTATCGTGGCGTCCATATCGCGCCTGACGCGGTCGGCGACTTCTTCTATCCTTCCCGGATGGATCCTGCCGTCGGCTACAAGCTTTTGCAGAGTCAGCCTCGCGATCTCGCGCCTGACGGGGTCGAAGCCCGAAAGCGTTACCACGTCGGGAGTGTCGTCAATGATGATGTCCACGCCCGTAGCGGATTCGAGGGCTTTTATGTTTCTGCCTACCCTGCCGATGATCCTGCCTTTCATGTCCTCTCCGGGCAGTTCCACGGTTGAGACCGTGGCTTCCGATGCCTGATCCACGGCGCAGCGCTGTATCGCCAGCGCGACGATGTTCTGAGCTTTGCGTTCGCCCTCTTCTTTGGCTTCGCGCTCGATCTCCTTGACTATCACCAGCGCGTCGCGCTTGGCTTCTTCCTGCATCTCGGAAATCAACTGCTCTTTGGCTTCGTCGCGGCTCATGCCGCTGACCTTTTCCAGCTCCTGCATCATCTTTTCGGAGTGATTTTTGAGTTCTTCCTCGACCGCCTTGATCTTTATCTCGCGGTTTTCGAGGTCCTTTCTGGTTCTCTCGACGTTTTCGAGTTTACGGTCGAGAGCGTCTTCTTTTTTGTTGATCGCGTCTTCCTTTTGGTTGATGCGCGATTCCTGCCTTTGCAGTTCTGCCCGTCTGTCCTTGGATTCTTTCTCCAACTCGTTGCGCAGTCTGAGCTGTTCCTCCTTTGCCTCCAAAAGCGCGTCTTTCCTGAGGGTCTTTGCCTCCAGGCGCGCTTCCTCCAGCACTCTGGCGTACTCCGTTTCGGCGTCGCCCTGCTTCTTTTTCAGCAGCTGACGGTATCCGAAAAATCCCGCCAGCCCTCCGATAACGAGAGCAGGTATCAACGT
Source organism: uncultured Clostridia bacterium (assembly GCA_944372665.1). GTDB lineage: Bacteria > Bacillota > Clostridia > Christensenellales > DTU072 > Stercoripulliclostridium_A. The sequence goes on along the minus strand of CALVZV010000022.1, from coordinate 22,857 downwards.
CACGACAACTATGAGTCCGTCCTGCATGGCGGAAATCAGTAATTGACTGCCTAACATTTTAACCTCCTGTTTAGTTTTGAATTTTCGCGTGTATATATGCGGTCGTTCGCTACCGAATATTCACCGACATCTATTATATATCTTTAAGTATGCTTTGTCAATGTAATTTTACACCGCGCGCCGGGCGCCCGAACGCGTCAGAACGTCGCCCTGATACGCTCCTCCAAAGCCGCGGCAAGGTCGGGGTTCTGCTTCAGATAATCCACGGCTTTTTCCCTGCCCTGTCCTATTTTTTCGCCCTCGTAGCTGAACCACGCTCCCGATTTAAGCACGAATCCCTGGGCTACCGCCATGTCCAGGATGACGCCGCAGCGCGACACGCCCGTTCCGAACAATATATCGAATTCAGCCTGTTTGAACGGAGGCGCCAGCTTGTTTTTGACGACCTTGACGCGGGTGCGGTTGCCCACGACGCCCGTAGCGTCCTTGACCGCGTCTATACGCCTCACGTCCAGACGGATGCTGGCATAAAACTTCAGCGCCTTGCCGCCGGTGGTGGTTTCGGGGTTGCCGAACATCACTCCTATCTTTTCGCGGAGCTGGTTGATGAAAATGATGCAGGTGTTCGTCTTGGCTATCGCGGGGTTAAGTTTACGCATCGCCTGCGACATCAGCCTTGCCTGAAGCCCTACCACCGAATCGCCCATCTCGCCGTCTATCTCGGCTTTAGGCGTCAGCGCCGCCACCGAGTCCACGACTATAAGGTCAAGACTTCCGCTCCTTGCCAGTTCCTCGGCTATCGCGAGAGCCTGTTCGCCGTCATCGGGCTGCGATACGTAAAGATGCGCGAGATCTACGCCCAGGTTGCCCGCGTACACGGGATCCAGCGCATGCTCCGCGTCGATGAACGCCACTATGCCGCCCGCGCGCTGCGCCTCTGCGGCTATATGCAGCGCGAGCGTCGTCTTGCCCGACGATTCGGGTCCGTATATCTCGACTATCCTGCCGCGCGGCACTCCGCCTATCCCCAGCGCCTGATCGAGAGCCAGACAGCCCGTCGGTATTACGTCCACCTTGACCTTGTTGGTGCCGTCCATGTTCATTATCGCGCCTTTACCGTAGTTCTTCTCGATTCTCGCCAAGGCTTCCTCGAGGGATTTTTTCTTGTTGTCTTCCATATTCGCTCCTTTTAAGCTCTTATATTTGCAGCGGAACGCTTCCGCCGATTTTCCGAATTAAGGTATCCGAAACAGGCATTCCGGGTGGCTATATCCTGAAATACTCTTCCAGATGACGTATAACGTAAAACAGTGCGTAGTCGCGCGCCTGACGCCTTATCTCGTCGCGGTCGCCGTAAAAACGGTGTTCGTAAACTTCAGTGTGTTCGTCGTCCGCGACCGCTATATACGTCAGTCCCACAGGCTTCATCGGAGTGCCGCCTCCGGGTCCTGCAAGCCCCGTAGCGCTCACAGCCACCGACACAAGATCGGAAAGCATACCCGTGGCCATTTCCACGGCGGTCTCGCCGCTGACCGCGCCGCACTCGTTCAACGTCGAATCGAGAACGCCGAGTTTTTCTATTTTTGCCGCCTCGGTGTACGCCACAATTCCTCCGTAGAACACTTCGCTGGCGCCCGGCACGTCCACCATAGTCGCGGCTATCATGCCGCCGGTCAGGCTTTCGGCAGTGGCGAGTTTCATGTTGCGTTGACAAAGCGCTTCGTAAAGCGTTTCCGCCAGCGTGCTTTCGCCGTCCCCGTACACGACGTCGCTGAACGTGTCGTCGAGTTCGTCGTAGTCTTTGCCCGAAATATCTCTGAACGTGATGCCCAGATCGCATCCGCCGTCGCTTTCCAGCGCGTAATCGCATATGTGCGGATGCCATTTCGCCATACGTTCCTCGACTTCGGCTTCGGTAAGACATACTCTCAGATATTTATCCATACTTTCTCCTTATGCGACCCTGCCGCAGAGGCTAATCGTCTTTTTTCCTTATCGCTTCGCCGGACAGGTGAAAGCCCGTGCCGGTGATCTTTACGTCGTAATACTCTCCTATCTCCAACGGAAAATCCGAGGTTAGGAATATCACGGTATCTATTTCCGGGGCGTTGTATTCGCTTCTTGCCACGAATCTGCCTTTGGCGTAATCGACGCCCTCGTAAACGGCTTCAAGCGTTTTTCCGGCATACTTCCCGTGCCTTTGCTTTATTACAGCGCATTGCAGCCGCGAAAGCTCCTTTTCGCGCGCTTTCTTGATTTTATAAGGGATCTGACCGGACATCAAAGCTGCTGCGGTGCCCTCCTCTTTGGAATAAGCGAAGAACCCCGCGTAATCGATGTTTCCCGCGCCGATAAAATCCTTGAGTTCCAGATAATCTTTTTCGGTTTCACCCGGAAAGCCCACGATGAACGTGGAGCGCACGGCTATACCGGGAACGGCTTTTCTGAGTTTTTCCAGCAGCGCGTAGATCTGTTCGGGATTAGAGCGGCGGTTCATGCGTTTAAGGACGTCGCCCGAAACGTGCTGAAGCGGAATATCGGCGTATTTTGCCATCACAGGTTCGTTTGCAATGACATCTATAAGCTCGTCCGTAACGGATTCGGGATACGAATACATGAGCCTGATCTTTCTGAAACCGAAGCCGCACAGCTTTTTCAGAAGGCGCGCTATATTCGTTTCGCCGCCAAGGTCGGAACCGTAGCGCGTGGTGTCCTGAGCCACGACGATAAGCTCCTTTACGCCGTCCTCGCAAAGTTTTTCGGCTTCTTTGAGCACGTCGGCTTCCTTTTCGGAACGGTATCCGCCGCGTATCTTCGGTATGGCGCAGTAAGTGCAGCGGTTGCTGCAGCCCTCGGCTATTTTAAGATAAGCGTAATGCGCCGGCGTGGTGATTATCCTGTCCGTACCGTAAAACGCGGGCGCACCGCCCAAATACAGGCGCTCCCTGCCGGCGTTTTCCAGAACCGAAACTATGTCGTCGTAGCGGTTTATACCGACGAAAGCGTCGACTTCGGAAAATTCCGCCGCCGTTTCCGCGGCGTATCTTTCCGTAAAACAGCCCGCGACTATTATTTTCGCGCCGGGTTTTTTTACGGAGTACGCTTCGAGAACGGTATCGACCGACTCTTTCGTCGCGGAACGGATAAACGCGCAGGTATTGATCAGGATGAAATCGGCGCGCGATATGTCCGCGACTATTTCGTAACCGTTCTTTACCAGTTTTGCCAGTATTTTTTCGGTGTCGACGCGGTTTTTGTCGCAACCCAGAGTTACGACGCCGACGCTGCCTTTGGGATTATTCGTCGTCATCGGCGCTCTCCGAAGCGTTGCCGGTAAGGCTGGGAGTGCCCTCGGCGTCCATATCCTTTCCGAATATGTCGTAAAATTCGTCCAGAGTTATCAGTATATCCCTGGTCTTGGCGCCGTCCTGCGGACCTATGAAGCCTCTGGCTTCCATTTCGTCCACCAGCTTTTTGGCTTTGATATAGCCCACGCCGTGCTTTGCCTGCGCGTTGGAGACCGAAGCGCGCCCTTCTATGATAAACGATTTCAGGATTATCCTTAACTGCTGCTCGAAGCTTGCGTCCCTGGCTTCCTGGGCGTTTACGGGCGTTTCCTCCGCTGGCGCGGGCGGTTCGTAAGTGATGCTCTGCAGGATCGAATCGTCATAGTCGCACTCGTTGTTGGCTTTTATGTAATCGACTATGTTCTTTATCTCCTGGATGTCGACGAAGGCTCCCTGCAGTCTCAGAAGGTTGGCGGGGAACGAATACAGCATGTCGCCGTTGCCCAGAAGGTCCTCCGCTCCGCCGTCGTCCATTATGACGCGCGAATCGAGGTTCGACTTTACCGTGAACGCCACGCGGTGCAGAATGTTGGTCTTGATAAGTCCCGTTATGACCTGCGCGGTAGGCCGCTGGGTGGCGATGATCATGTGTATGCCGCACGCTCTTGCAAGCTGCGCCAGACGCACGATGTTTTCCTCGACGTTGTTGTTCTTCGACTTGACCATAAGGTCCGCCATCTCGTCGATTATCAGCACTATCTTGGGCATCTTGGGCTCGGTGGCTTTGTCGCGGAACACGTCGTTGTACTGGTCTATGTCCCTGCAGCCCACCTGTTCGAAAAAGCTGTAGCGCCTGTCCATTTCCTCGGTCAGCCATTTAAGCGCGTTGGCGGCATGGCGCGATTCCTTGACCGGCTCCTTTACCAGCAGATTGGGCAGTCCTTTATAAATGCTCATCTCCACGCGCTTGGGGTCGATCATGACTATCCTGACGTCCTCGGGCGAATATTTGTAAAGAATACTGATGATCACCGAGTTAAGGAACACAGACTTTCCCGTGCCCGTAGCGCCCGCGACCAGAAGGTGCGGCATCTTGGCGAGGTTGGCTACGTAAGGCTGACCGTCGAAGCTTTTGCCCATCGCGATCTTGATCCCCGAAGAATCCTTGTTGAACGCTTCGCTGCACAGCAGAGATTTGAGTCCCACGATGTCGCGTTTAGTGTTCGGAAGCTCTATGCCGAAAGCGTCCTCTCCCTCTATAGGCGCCAGGATCCTCAGGTTCTTGACCTTCAGACGCATCTTCAGATTGTCCTTAAGCGCTGTGACCTTGTTGATTTTGTAACCGTCGCCCAGTTTAAGATAATACATCGTGAAGGTCGGTCCGCGTTTTGCGGTTTCGACGACCGCGGGAACGTTGAATTCCTGCATCGTCATCTCTATCTTTTCCTTCATTTCCTGATAATCGGAGGGGAATTCGCTGCCGGCGGCGCCGAAATCGTTTAACAGGTCGTAAGGCGGAGCTTTATACGGCTTGGGCACGTAAGGCTTTTTGGCGGGTGCGGGGAACATGCCCTGCTGTTCTGCTTCCGGAAATACGGGAGCCTCCTCTTTTTTCAGAACGTCGGATTTGAATTCCGGCTTTTTCTCGCGTTTAACAGGCGCAGACTCCTTTTTTACGGGTACGGGGCGCGCCTCGGCGACCTGTTTTACCTCGACGACTTCAGGTTCCGTAACGCCTGCCGCAGCCGTTCCCAGGTCTGCCGCCGTTATCTTTTCGTCTTCTTCCTCCAGCACCTTGCCGAAAATGTTGCCGCTACGGAACTCGTCGTCGCTGACGGGTTTAAGCAGCCAGTCCTTGGCACTGCCGCCGAAAGGCTTGCTTTCGGGAACACGCCTCGTTTCGGATACGGTTTCGGGCGCGCGGTACTGCGGTTCGGGCGCGCGGTACTGCGGTTCGGGCGCGGTATAACCTTTGTCCGCCGCAGTATCGGACGCCTCCTCTTTTATTTCGTAACCGTACTGGTCATAGCGCTTTTTGGGCATGACCGGCATGGCGGGACGTCCCGCTTCTTTCTCACGGTACACCGACAGATTCTCGTCGTCGCGCGAAGGCGGACTGTACAGTTTGTCAAGCGCGCTCTGCGGCTCGGCGGATTCGTGCACGGGAGTTTCGTAAATATCGTTTTCCTGTCTCATACTCCCGTAAAGCGGGGTTTTGACGGGCTGAGGCTGCGAAACGGGTTCGGCGGTTTCTTCGGGCGCGCCGTAACGCTTTTTATAGTCGTCGGGATCCGAAAAATCTATTATCCCCTGGTTGGTGTAGGGATGGACGTCGAAAGCCCCTATGAACCGATCGGTCTTTTCCTTTTCGCTCATCGGCTGTTCGCCGTTGAATAAAATGTTGTGAGCGTCGCCTTTAGTACGCCTTTCGGGGGCGATCTCGCGCACGAATCTGTCCGAATCCATGCCCGTTACGTTTATAAGTTCCGAATCGGTGTCGGGTGCTATGGGTTTACGCAGCTCGGAAGCGTCCGTATAAGGCAGCCTGCCTGCAGATTCCCGACTGCGGTCGTCCGAACGCGGCGCAGGCTTGCGCGCAGGTTTTTTTCCGCTTCCCAAAGTGACCACGTAAGGATAAATGGACGCAAACAGCAGAGCGGAGGTCACCAGCAGCGACACTACCAGCATAAACGCGTAGTTGGGATAGATAAGATGCAGCAGCGCAGCGAACAGCCCCGTCAGCACTCCTCCTACGGTATGCGAGGAATATGTAAGGCTGAGGTAATTGGACTCGCCTACGATGCTTTCAGACAGCGCGATATGCAGCGTCAGGATCGCGGCGAAAAACAGCGACACGTACAGCGCCGCTTTGCCCTTTGAAACCTGCACGCGTCTGCCGGCATACATCATCACCCCTATCAGAAAAAGCGCAGGTATGTAAGCGTACACGGCATAGCCGAATACCCCGTACAGAAATTCGCGCGTCGCGGTGAAAAACGTGAAAATCGTCATCAGCGCCGCGAAACCGAACACGATATAAGACGCCGTGCGGGCGCCCAGACCTATTTTTTTCATAGCTCCTCCCGGGAGTTCACAAACAGCTCCCTGATGTTTGCGGAAACGTCTTTCGCGACGAAAGACACTGCCGCACGATCGAAGACGAGTGATTCGTTTACGGCTTCCGCCACGTCGGAAGCGGTGACCGAGGATATCTCGGCAAGCGCTTCGTCCACGTCGTAGCCTTTGCCCGACAGCACGTACGCCCTGCCCGAGGCGCGCATCAGCGCCGTGGCGCTCTCGGCGCCCAGAACCGTACCCGTCTTTAGTTGTTCCTTGGCTTTTTTAAGTTCTTCTTCGGTAACGGAAACTCCAAGCCGCGCTGTTTCCGCGGCTATCGTTGCGACCGCGGCGGAAACGCTTTCGGGATTCGTTCCCACGTAGATTTCGAATATGCCGTCGTCCTTTGCGGCGCTTGCCAGCGAGTACACGTCGTATGCAAGTCCCTGCCTTTCCCTGACGGTTTGGAAAAGTCTGGACGACATGCCGCCGCCGAGTATGTTCGCCGCCAGTCTTAGCGGCACGGCGCGCTTGTCCGAATACGCGAACCCGGGAAAGGCCACGGCGACGATAGCCTGTTCGATCTGCTTTTGCGCGCTGTGATACCCGTTAACCTGTTCCGTCTTTTCCAAAAGCGCGCATTCGCTCTTGTTGTCAAAGCGTGAATCGAAATACTTTACGGCGAGATCCAGCGCGCGCGCATATTCTATTTTTCCCGCCACGGAAATGACGGTGTTCGCGGCGCCGTAATGGATCTTCATGTATTCGCGCAAGTCTTCCGGCTTGAACGAACGCACGTTTTCTGCCGTGCCCAGTATCGGTCTGCCCTTTGAGGTGTTGCCGTACGCGGCGACGCTGAGTCCGTCGAAACATACGTCGTCGGGATCGTCAAGACTGCGGTGTATCTCCTCTATGACCACGCCCTTTTCGCGTTCGGCTTCCTCGGGTGCGAAAACGGAATCGAAAAAGATGTCGGAAAGTATCTCCATGCATTCCTCGGCATGTTCGTAGGTGGAAACTGTATAGAACGATGTCATCTGACGCGCGGTAAACGCGTTCATCTGCACGCCCAGGGACTCGGCTTCTCTGGCTATGTCGAAAGCCGACCTTTTTGAAGTGCCTTTGAACAGCATGTGCTCTATGAAATGCGAGATCCCCGACTGCTTCTCGCTCTCGTAATCGGCGCCGCAGCCGACGTAGATCCCGATCGCCACGCTCCTGGTAGACTCCATTTCGTTTATTATAAGCGTCGAACCGTTAGGCAATTTGACGATTTTGTCCATTATCTCTCCTTGAAACGCATACATCACCCGCGCGCGGCGCGTAGTGCGTACACATATACGGATTTAGTATACTACAATTATTCGGTAAATACAAGGACACCGATATACTTTAATAAAAAAAGCGCGCCGGTTTTGACGCGCCTGCCGCAGCTATGCTCAAGCCGTGCCTATATTTACGCCGACGGGCACCGCTTTAAAGCCGCTCGATGTATAGCAGTCCAGTATCCGGGGCAGCGCCTCCAGGGTGTGCGCCGTGGGATGCATCAGTATCAATTCCCCGTTTCGGATATCCGAAGTCGCTCTGGTGAATACCAAATCCGGGTTTTTGTCGCGCCAGTCCACCGTGTCCCGAGACCACATTATTACCGAATATCCCAGCTCCTCTGCGGCGGTGAACATGGCGTCGCCCACCGAACCCGACGGCGGCGCGAACAGCGAGATTTGCTGTCCCGTCAGCTCCTCCAACAGCTTTTCCGCAGGCACCATTTCGTCCAGATTCCTTTCGTAGCTTAACTGTTCCGCGTCTTTGTGATTATATCCGTGCGAACCTATTTCGTGTCCTGCTGCGGCAATCTTTTTGACGGCGGAATTGTTCTTGGCCGCCCACGAACCGCCTATGAAAAACGTCGTTTTAACGTCATACGCGTTCAGGACTTCGAGTATCCCGTCTATGTATTCCGTCCCCCAATACACGTTGAACATCAGGCTGACGTATGGGTTATCGGCGCTGCCGCGGTAGACGGCGTAGTTTTTTCCGGAGGCTTCCATGGCTCCCGCGCCGTTCAGAGCCAATACCGTTATGACAACAGCAATCACCGTGACTGCCGCAGCATTGGCTATTATCACACTCTTTTTCTGCATAAAACCCTTCCGTTTATATTTATTATATTGACATTTTCTTTCAATATGTTTAATATTATTTCGACCGACGAAATTCACTTCCCGTTACGGGAGAGGAGATATTATGGCAAAACTGACAATGGACAAACTGGTTGCTCTCTGCAAAGGCAGAGGCTTCGTATATGCCGGCAGCGAGATTTACGGCGGACTGGCAAACACGTGGGACTACGGCCCTCTTGGCGTACTGCTCAAAAACAACATAAAAGCCGCCTGGTGGAAAAAATTCGTGCAGGAATCCAAGTACAACGTAGGTCTCGATTCCGCCATACTGATGAATCCCGAAGTGTGGGTCGCAAGCGGACATCTGGGCGGATTCTCGGATCCGCTGGTGGACTGCAAAAACTGCAAATCCCGTCACCGCGCCGACAACCTTATCGAGGACTATCTGAACAAAAAAGGCGAAAAAGCCAATATCGCCGGCTGGACGAACGAACAACTGGAAGCCTTTTTGAAAGAGCATTCCGTCCCCTGCCCCGTGTGCGGCAAAAGCGATTTCACTTCTATCCGAAAGTTCAATCTGATGTTCAAAACTTTCCAGGGCGTGACCGAGGACACCGCTTCGACCGTATATCTGCGCCCAGAAACCGCCCAGGGAATATTCGTCAATTTCAAAAACGTTCAGCGCACTTCGCGCAAAAAAGTGCCTTTCGGCATCGGACAGATAGGAAAATCCTTCCGTAACGAGATTACCCCCGGCAACTTCATTTTCCGCGTAAGAGAGTTCGAACAGATGGAGCTGGAATTCTTCTGCAAACCCGGCACCGACCTCGAATGGTTCGATTACTGGCGCGCGTTCTGCCGCGACTGGCTGCTGGGCTTGGGCATCAAGAAAGAAAACCTGCGCCTCAGAGACCACGACAAGGACGAGCTTTGCTTCTATTCAAAAGCCACCACCGACTTCGAGTTCCTGTTCCCGTTCGGCTGGGGAGAGCTGTGGGGCATAGCCGACAGAACGGACTACGACCTGACACAGCACGCCGAACATTCGGGAAAGGACTTAACCTATATCGATCCCGTTACCAACGAAAGGTACGTTCCCTACGTTATAGAGCCCTCGCTGGGCGTGGAAAGAATGACTCTCGCCATACTTTCCAACGCATACGACGAGGAAGAACTCGAAGGCGGCGACACGCGCGTCGTCATGCGCTTCCATCCCGCTCTGGCGCCCGTAAAAGTCGCCGTGCTTCCGCTGCAAAAGCAGCTTAACGAACGCGCCGAAGAAATTTACGCGGAGCTTTCCGAGCTGTTTATGTGCGATTTCGACGCGGCAGGCTCCATAGGCAAGCGTTACCGCAGACAGGACGAGATCGGCACACCCTATTGCGTCACCGTCGATTTCGACACCCCGGAAGACGGCTCCGTTACCGTAAGGGAACGCGACAGCATGCTCCAGGAAAGAATAAAGGTCGAGGAACTGAAAGAGTATTTCGGGAATAAACTGGCATATTGAAACACGGAGGAGGTAAAACATGTACAAAGTTTCCAAAAAAGGTTGGATAGAGGCGGGTATCAGCTTCGGCATCTTCGCCGTCATAGCCGTCATAGCCGCATTCTACGATCTTCAGATCAACAAGGCTCTGTACGCGCCCGGCTGCCCTTACGCACAATTTTTCGATAATCTGGGTGAAATGCCCACATATTTTGCCGCTCCCGTAGGCGGCAGCATCCTGTTCTGGCAGCGTTTCGGCACCACCAGAAAACAGCATCTTATAACAAAAATACTCGGCGCCGGTATCGTTTACCTGGGTTACCTGGTGGCTATAGGCGTATGGTTCTTCGGCAATTTCTTTGCCGAAGAAATCAGATATCAATGGGTTTACGCGGTATTCTTTGCGGCGATCATGTGCGCGCTGACCATAGCCGCTTTCGCCAAGGTGCCCGAAAAAACCATGAAAAAGCTGTTCTGGTTCGCCGTGTTCCTGGCGGCATGCGCCATACTCGCGAACTCGATCGTGCAGATCATGAAATTTATATGGGCGCGTCAGCGTTTCCGCACGATGACCCCGGGCAACCCCAAGACGCCCGAAGCGCTCCTCGCGATGTACCCCGGATACGATTATGACGGATTCACACCGTGGTATATGATAAATACCATAATCAAGCCCGAAATCAGAACCGACGCTTACGTAGCCATGTTCAAATCCGTGGACGACGGCGCGTTCGTGTCCTTCCCGTCCGGACACACCTCGGCGGCTTCCACCTCTTTGGCACTCATAATAGTCCCCGAACTTTTCCCCGAAATGCGCGCCAAAAACCGCAAATGGATGTTCTGGGTATTCCCGCTGATTTATATGGGGCTGGTTGCGATAAGCCGCATAGTGATTGCGGCGCACTACCTCAGCGACGTATTGTTCGGATATTTTATCGGATTCGGTTCGGCGGCGCTGCTAAGGATAATAATGCTGAAGGTATTTTCCAAAAAGGGTATTTCTTTCGAAGACGGAAACGCCGCGGTAATCACTCTTACAGACGAAAGCATTGCTCAACTGAAATAATGACGTAATACATAAAGAGGCGCCGCACGGCGCCTCTTTTTTTTGCGTTATTCATTCCCCCCGGTTTTCGGGCATTGCGTCGCCGACGACGAGGAAACCTTCGGATACGTCAAGCGTTATCGTGAACGGCGTGGAAATTATGTATGCGCCAAGATCTATGCCTGCGTCTTTAAGTATGTTTTCGATCTGCCACGAGCCTCTGAAAGAGCTTTGCATGCAATCGTACAGTTTGGATATTATATCCAGCCCGAGCACGTAAAGGAAAAAGTCTGAATCCAGCCTGAACGACACTTCGGAGCCGTCTATACCCAGGGTAGTGAACACGAAAGCCAGCGTTTCAAACGCGTTCATGGACGGTCTTAGAGCGAAATAGTCCTTGATAAGTTTAGACAAAAAGTCGGTAAAGTAAAATTCGTCTTCACCGCTTGCGTAGGATTTAACGGTGACGGCGCCGCTTTGGTCACGGGTCATGATGGTGATGTCCAGACGGTGGGAAGCGTAATTCAGCTCGAACGGGATATACGTTTTGTCGTTCGGGTCGCTGACCTTGACCGAGATCGCGTCGTTGACGTCGTCGGACTCCAGCCCCTTATACATAAACGATACCGCCAGGTCGTATTCTCCGTCGCCTATTACCGAACCGGCATCGTAACGCACTTTGCCGGTGACGCTGACCGCGCGCGAGTCGTACATATAATAATCGTCGAACTTGGCTGCACTCCTTTCGGGAATGACGTTTTCGGGCAAAGAATCCGATTTTACGTCAAGTTTGTTCATTTTAATGCCCACGGAATACGCTTTCCCGCCGAATACCGACGCGGTGCTTGCGGAAGCGGAAACTTCCATTTCCATTTTAAGCTCCGAGATCCTGCCCGTGCCTTCGCCGTCCTTACGCACGCCGCCGACGGTGGTAAAATCGATGATCAGTTCCGCCGAGGGCATTTCCGAGGAGATCCTGTCGGGGTTGATACCGAAGATCGCCCCTATCATGCTCTTGATACCAGAAGCGTATGCAGCAAATTCGTCGGGAGACTTTTCCAGATATCCTACCAGCTTCACCAAAGAGGCTTTGAGGTCGATGCGCGCCGAAAACTTCCTGGTACGCATTCCGCCGGGCTCGTCCTTGTAACGGTAATTTAAATCGGTTGCGTTCAGATTCGCAGTAAGCACCGTAGAAAGCAAAGTCGTATCCGCTTTAGCTAAAGGCAGAATATCCGTCAGAGAAGTATTATACAGCGGGATCATTATTTTGCTGTCCCTGACGGAAAGGAACAATTCGTCGTAAGACTCCCCTCCGGAATACAGATATATTTCCGCAACGGGTCGGCTTTCGTCCTCGTAGGTAACGGTAACGCCGAGCCTTGTAGCTCCGGCTTCGGCGTTACTGTCCTTTTTAAAGTCGTAGTCCGCTGCCAGTATTACTGTGGCGGCGCGGTCGTTGATGCTGAAATCGGCGCTGACATAAAACGAAGCCTTGGGGCGCGAAGCCGAAATTTGCGACTCGCTGACAGGCTTAAGCGAAGACGTTATCCCGCCGATAAGATCTTTTACCATCGCGTCGTAGGTCGTTTCCGCGGTGACGAAACCTTCCTCGTCGTTAGCGTTGTTCCCGGTGTTGTTTTTGTTACCCGAGGAAGACGGTGGCTTGCACGCGAAAAGCATCAGCACCGCCGCCGGCAGCAGTAACAGCACCGTTATCAGTAAAAAAACCTTTTTTCTCATATTCCGTTCTCCTTATCATTCATACCCTTTACGAAATATTACACCATGACGATCATTTCGTCTTTCAGCGCGGCTATTCTATCCGCGCATTCCGAGTACGGGCAGGTTATTATTCTGCCGTCGGAGCGGACTTTGATTTCCGCTTCGTCGCGCTCCAGCGCCCTGGGGCTGACCACCAGTCTCAGCGGTATGCCCATAAGGTCGCAATCGTTGAACTTGAATCCGGCAGACTGTGTTCTGTCGTCGAACAGCACTTCGACGCCGCGTTTTTCGAGTTCCGCATACAGCTCCTCTGCCTTTGCCTTTACTTTTTCGTCGTCCGGGCGTATAACGCAGATATATACGTGCCACGGCGCGACGGACATAGGCCAGTTAAGCCCCTTTTCGTCGGCGGATTCCTCGGCTATCGAGGCTATGGCGCGCCCCACACCTATGCCGTAGCAGCCCATGATCGGGTTGACCGCCCTGCCCTCCGCGTTAAGCACCGTCATACCCATGCTCTCGGTATATTTGGTGCCCAACTGGAAAATGTTGCCTATTTCTATGCCGTTCTCCACCGTCAGTTCGGCGCCGCATACCGGGCACCTCTGCCCGGGCTTGACCTTTGCTATATCGTACGATTCCGCGATCCGGAAATCTCTGTCTTCGTTCACGTTCTTGATGTGATAGTCCGGCTTATTGGCTCCCGTAACCATATTTACGGCACCCCGTAACGAGTTATCGTAAACCACTATGACGTCCTTTTCGGGCAGCCCGACCGGTCCGATGTTGCCTGCAGTCAGCGCACTGTCGCCGAGCGCGGCAGGCACTACCTCTGCCTGCAGAACCTTTTTGAGTTTGGCTTCGTTGACCTCCAGATCGCCGCGGATGAACGCCACCACGGTATGAACAGCGTCTCCTTTGATGTTATAGCAAACCGCCTTGATCGTCCTGTCGGCGGACACGTCGCCGAGATATTTCGTGACTTCGGCGATCTCCTTGGCGTCGGCGGTATAGACTTCTTCGGCGGGAAGCGCCTTTTCTTCGGGATATTTTTCCGTAGCGGCGGTAGCCACTTCCATATTGGCTTTCAGCCCGCATGCCGGGCAAATTACGATGCTGTCCTCGCCTATCGGGGTCAGCAACATGAATTCGTGAGAGATCCTGCCTCCCATCATGCCGGAATCGCTGGTTACGGCGATAAAGTTCTTCATGCCGATACGGCGGAAGATACGATCGTACGCGTCGTACACTCTCTTATAATACGCTTCCAGATCCTCCTGGGTCATGTGGAAAGAGTACGCGTCCTTCATCGTAAATTCCCTGACCCGGATGAGTCCTCCCCTCGGACGACCTTCGTCGCGGAATTTGGTCTGTATCTGATATATCATGAAAGGCAGCTGCTGATAGCTGTTCACGGCGTCGCGCGCAAACTGTACGGCAGCCTCCTCGTGCGTCATGCCCAGCACCATATCACGCTGATTTCTGTCCTTGAAGCGCACCATTTCGTCGCCGATAGAGGCATATCTGCCGGATTCTTCCCACAGTTCCCTGGGCATCACGACGGGGAAGGAGCATTCCTGCCCTTCCAGTGCGTCCATTTCCTCGCGGATTATATTCTCTATCTTTTTCGCAATGCGCTTGGCGGGCATAGCCAGCGACCATATGCCGTTGGCGACGAGTTTGATGTATCCCGCGCGGATCATCAAAGAATGACTTTTAATCACGGCGTCGGAAGGCGCCGTTTTGGTGCGCTCGCCGACAAGTTTCGAAATCCGCATTTTACGCCTCCGAAACGGTGAAAGTCAATTCGGTGGAAACGCCTGCGAAAGATATCTTCAGAGTATATTCTTTAGCCTCCGTAAACTTCCCTTCGGAGTCGAGTTCCAATGAGGCGAGGTCATATTCTATCGCCGCAGCGGTGGTGACTTTGCGGCTGGTCTTATCCGAAAGCGCCGCCGTGACGGTTATGTCCGACGAATCGAACTCGTCGCCCACTTTATACGCCGTATCGGAAGCCAGTTCCGCTTTGATCGAGATCACCGTCGGGACGTCGGAATCGGACTTCTTGCACGCCGCAGCCATGGCAACTATGCCTAGACAAAGAGCGGCGATAAGTATCAAAGATACGATTTTTCTGGATTTCATGGCAATTTATTCCTTTTTGTTCGCCTTAAGGCGAAAGTCGTATTTCAGAGTCCAATATATTATATAATAAAGACGCGCGTTAGTCAAGCGGATTATCTCCCACGGCACACAGCCGCAAAAATAGCACGGAAGGCATAAAAAAAGTGCGCCCACTCCGACCTGCCTTACCGGATCGGCTCATACGCAGGTGACTCCTTCAAAGTTTCCTCGTGGCACATCCCGGAATCGCTTAGTGCTGCTGCGGTCAGGCTCTGACACGGTTCACGACACGAAATTGCACAAGACCTTGCTATCTACGCTCCTTACGCACGTCGGCTTCCCATAAAACAGGCCTCGGTGGGTGGTCTATCCTGCTGTAGCGGATTGCAGGTTACAGGGCACCGCTAGCTCCCCATATAGCACATTTGAAAGTATAGCCAAGTCGCAAAAATTTGTCAAGAGATTTTATTTCAAAGCGGCTAAACACGGGTTACCCGTCAAAATCTGCGGCAAAACGCCGCTATTTCGCGTCCGCGCCGCCGAAAAGCAATTCGTTGATCAGCTCTTTCAGTTCGTCGATACCGAGTTTCAGGGTAGCGCTCGTCCTGATGCTCCTTTCGGAACCGGGCACAACCGCGTCGTCCGAAAGCCGGTCGCATTTATTCAAAACCACCACCGCCGGTATGTGCGAAGCGCCGATTTTTTCAAGTACGTCGTTCACAACGGCGTACTGCTCGGCGCAGTTGACGTCCGACGAGTCGACCACGTGAAGCAGTAAATCCGAATATACCGTTTCTTCAAGCGTGGAGCGGAACGCCCTGACGAAATCGTGCGGCAGATCGGATATGAACCCGACTGTGTCCACCAACAGCGCATCTCCCCCGTCCAGCCGCAGCTTTCTGACGACGGGATCCAGCGTGGCGAACAGCTTGTCCTCTACGCTCACGCCCGCCTTGGTCAGCACGTTCATAAGCGAAGATTTCCCGGCGTTGGTATAACCTACCAGCGAAACGACCTTGACGGCGTTTTTTGTGCGCCGCTCCCGTCTTACCGCGCGTTCGGCTTCGAGTTTATCCAGCTTTTTCTCCAGCTCTCGGATCTCCCTGCGGATGGAACGCTTGTCTATTTCCTGCTGCTGCTCTCCGCCGCCGCGCCTGGCTCCTCCGCCGCCCGCGCCGCCTCCGCCCTGTCTGGACAAGACCACGCCCTGTCCCAGAACGCGCGGGAGCTGCTTTTTCTTTTTCATAAGTTCGACCTGAAGTTTGCCCTCGTTGGTCGTGGCGTGCCGCGCAAAGATCTCTATTATCAGGGTGGAGCGGTCCATCACCGTCACGCCCAAAGCGTTCTCCAGGTTGTTGAGCTGAGTGCCGCCGACTTCGTTTTCAAATATAACGACAGAAGAATCGGTAGCTTCGACTACCGATTTCAGCTCATCCAGCTTTCCTTTGCCGATGTAGTATGATTTGTCCGGCGTAGCGCGGCGTTGCGTCAAATACGCTCTGACTTCGTATCCCGCCGTATGCGCGAGGGACTCCAGCTCCTCGGGAGCGACCCCCTCGTCGCGCGCGGAGGACACGTTTACCAGTACCGCGCCCGTCCTTTCGGTTTCCGTCATTATTTGCCCTGAATGACGTAATACATTCTGGTCATCTCGTCTTTACCCATAAACTTGGGAACGGGGTAAAGCGGATTGGCTTCCTTTAACGAATGCTCCACCATTCCGGGTATGTCCTCTTCTTTTATAAGGTCGGAACCGTCCTTGGCTTTTATCGAACGGGGTATGTTCATATAGTCGTTCATTTCTCGTACCGCAGCGATGAACTTCAGCGCTTTCTCCTCGGCGTCTTTTCCGCCGATGCCGGCTATGTCCGCAAGGCGCGACAGCGGCTCGTAGATCGATTCGCCGTAGTAGTCGAGAACGTAAGGCAGTATGACCGCGTTGGCAAGGCCGTGCGGCACGCCGTATTTGCCGCCGAGGGAATGGGCGATTGCGTGTACGTATCCCACATAAGCTCTGGTAAAGGATACGCCGGCGCAGTACGCCGCTTCCTGCATGTTTTCTCTGGCTTCCATATCCTTGCCGTCGTCGTAGGCGCGTTTAAGATATTTGAAAATAAGGTCGGTGGCTTTCTCCGCCATCTCGACGGTGAGAGCGGTATTGCTCTGTCCGATATACGCTTCGACGGCGTGGGTCAGTGCGTCCATGCCCGTGGTGGAAGTGATGTGTTTGGGCAGTCCGACCGTCAGCGCGGGGTCAAGCACGGCATAGTGCGGAATAAGCGACGGATCGTTTATCGTGTACTTGTCGTGGGTCGCGGCGTCCATTATGACCGCCGCCAGAGTGGCTTCGCTGCCCGTTCCAGAGGTGGTCGGGACGGCAAAGAAAGGCGGCATGGAGTGCATGACCTTCAATATACCCTTCATCTTCTTGACGGGTTTGGAGGGACGGGCAGCTCTCGCGCCGACGCCTTTTGCGCAGTCCATCGGCGAACCGCCGCCGAACGCCACTATGGCTTGGCAGCCGCCCTCTACATACGCTTTATAGGCGTTCTCCACGTTATCGACGGTGGGATTCGGAACGACGTCCTTGAACAAAGTGTATTTCAGACCTGTTTTATCCATTTCCTCGAACATACCGTTCAGCATTCCCAGGGAATACAGACCGTTGTCGGTCACCACCAGCACGGAATCGATCCCTTTCTCCTTGATGATAGAGGGCAGTTTAAGTATGCTGCCTTCGCCTTTGATTAGTTCGGGTTTTCTGAGCCTCAACATGGGCATGACCACTCTGAACACCGCTTGATAGATGCGGTAATACGCTTTTTGGAACACGTTTATCATGACTGCCTCCGTGGTACGTATTTTATCGACATATTCGGGATAAATTTCCTTGATATAGTTGAGGATATCCCTCCTTTGCGCCCTGAGCGCACCCGTCTTTTCCATTTTCTTGCTGACCGCTGCGGTTGCCCAGATAAGCGACTCCTCGACGGAACGGCGCTGTCTTTCGGCTATGTACGCGGCAAACGTCGTGTCGCCGCGGCCGGATCTGCCGGAAAGGTTCCTTGCTCTTATCGGGCAGACATAGACCTTTTTGCCGTCGTAAACGATGACCTCGGTGTTATGGGTTATCATCACCTCTTTGGCGCCCCATTTATACAGCAGCTTCGCCGCTTCGTATCTGTCGGTCAGCCCCGTCAGTATTTCAGCTTCGGCGGCGTCGGTTTTAAGATAATGGATCTTGGGCAGCAGCTTCATCTTGTCAGCCCAGTCCTCGAAGTACATTTCGCCCGTTTCGGGGTTTCTGTGTCTCAAAAATCCCTGCACGTCCACGGCGACCTTGTCCTTGGCGGCAAGGAAATCGATAAGTCCGTCCTCATAGTCGCCGTATATCAGCCCCGCAAAATGGTACACCTTGACGGCTTCGGAAGGAATATCCGCCTTTACGAAGGCGTCGCCCTGCGAAATACCCTTGCAAATGCGTTTTTCCTTGTCGGGCGTCAGATACCTGTTTTCGATCGAAGTGACGTTTTCGGCGGGAAGGACTTTGATGTTCGCGCGCGGCACGGCGAAAGAGTCAAGCCTGTATTCCTCGCCCTTTTTTATTTTAGTCAGCGCCATGACGTTGTGTCCGAGAGAATACGCCGCAGCCGATGAATACAAAACGGCGCCGCCCACTTCGACGACCTCGTTGCCGTCGCAGTCGATATTGTGATCCAAGGAGCTGTGTCCTATGGTCATGACCTCGTGTTTGTAGGTCTTTCTCATTATGACGAACCTATCCATCAGGAACATGATCACCCAGCTTAACAGCGAGCCGAGCAGCTTGCTGATCGTGTTGCCGAGGTCAGCGCCCGCGACGGGTCCGAGCACGGTACCGAGCGCTCCGCCGAGCCAGGTCGAAAGAATGATTATGGCAACGACGGTTATGACGTACATCACCGCGCTGAGCGCCACGTTGTTATTGGCGTTGAAAGTCTTTTTCCTGTTGACGACAAACGAAATTATCTCGGCGATACATTTGGAACCGAGGAACGCCACGAATCCCGCCAGTCCGTATGCCGCCTCCTTGCCCGGAGCGTAATGGAACAGGAACCACTTGAATTCTTTGTCGCCCCATACGTCCAACAGCCCGTACTGCAAAGCGTACATCGAAGCGAATTCCGCCAAAAAGGCTATCAGACTGATGAGCGTAAATTTGACTATCTGCCAGATATTCCCGTGCGCGGACATGAATTTCTGGAATTTCATGACCACGGTCTGATTCTGTTCGGATACCTGTTTTTCGCATTCAGGTTCCCCTGATACGGGTTTTCCGTTTTCGGAAACTTCGTTTTCAGGTTTGGGGTTTTGTTCTTTGTCCATTTTGCCCTCCGTAGTTTATCTGGATATTCTGCCGCTTGCGTCCCCCGCCGAGAGGCGTTGGACTTCGTCGACCGTAACCATGTTGAAGTCGCCCTCTATGGTCTGCTTTAGGCATGAAGCCGCGGTCGCGAACTCCACCGCAGACTGAGGATCGAAATTATTAAGACCGTATATAAGCCCCGCGCCGAACGAATCGCCGCCGCCCACGCGGTCGACTATATGTATCAGATACTCTTTTGCGGAATACACGCTGCCGTCCCCGGAAACGAGCACCGCCGACCAGCGGTTGTCGCTTGCCGAGATCGAGCCGCGCAAGGTTATCGCGGCGTACTTCAGACCGAAACGTCTTATCAGTTCTTTCGCCACGCCGACGTAACCCGCCGCCTCGACCTTGCCGCCCGTGACGAAGGAGGGAGCGACAATGCCGAACACGTCGGAAGCGTCCTCCTCGTTGGCTATTACTACGTCAACGTATTCCATCAGTCCTTCCATGACCGAACGCGCCTTTTCTCTGCTCCAAAGTTTTTTGCGGTAGTTAAGGTCGCACGAAACCCTGACTCCGGCGGCGCGCGCGGCTTTTACGGCTTTTAAGGTTATTTCCGCCACGTTATCGCCGAGGGCGGGAGTAATGCCCGTAAAATGAAACCAGTCCGCGCCCTTGAATATCTTTTTCCAGTTGAAATCGTTTTTGCCCGCTTTGGCGATAGCGCTGCCGGCGCGGTCGTAAATGACCTTGGAGGGACGTGCGGAAGCGCCTTTTTCCAGAAAATAGATGCCCGTTCTTTCGCCGCCGCGCACTATCCCCGAAACGTCGACGCCCGCAGCGCGCAGCGCCCTTACGGCGCCCTCGCCTATTTCGTTGTCCGGCAGTTTTGTTATAAACGCGGCGTCTGCGCCGAAATTCGCCAGCGAAACGGCTACGTTGGCTTCGCCGCCGCCGTAGGTCGCCTCGTATTTGTCCGCCTGCAAAAACCTGAGGTAGCCCTCGGGCGCAAGTCTGAGCATTATCTCGCCGAACGTGACTACTCTCATGTCAGATCTCCTTTACTATATCGGCGCCGATACGCGAAATCCGCGTTATTTCGGCAAAATTCCCGGATTTTATCAAACTGTCCTTGACCATCCAACTGCCGCCCGCGGCAAGTACGTTTTTCAGCGAAAGGTACTCTTTCAGATTCTCGTTGTCCACGCCGCCCGTAGGAATGAAAACGACGTCCGTAAAAGGCGCGCCCAGAGCTTTCAGTGCTTTCACGCCGCCGTAAACGGACGCGGGGAAAAACTTGACTATGCTGTTCCCGCCGTCCACGACTTTCATTATCTCGGTGGGAGTCACCGCGCCGGGGACGTAAAGTATGCCCGCCTCGTGGCAGAACGCGTTGACCGCCTCGGAATACCCGGGCGAAACTATAAACTTCGCGCCGCATTTGACCGCCGTTTCCGCCTGGGCGGCGTTTATGACCGTGCCCGCGCCGACAAGCGCGTCGGGGCAGTTTTCGGCAGCAAGCGTTATCGCCTCTGGCGCCGCGGCAGTCCTGAAGGTAATTTCCGCTATCGGAATGCCTCCCGCACTCAACGCTTCGACGACCTTGACGGCGTCGGAAGCCGAGTCAAGTTTGACTACGGGTACGATCCTAACTTTCTTTATGACGTTGTATGACATAATCCCGTTCCTGAAACAAAACTATAGTTATTATATACCCGATACGCGCGCGTGTCAACGCGAAACATAAATTAAAAACAGCCTTTTCTATTGAAAAGCCCTGCCGTTTGGCTTATAATCGTGACATGCCTTACTTTTCCGCATCCCGCAACAATTCGCCCTACGCCAATCTTGCCGCGGAGGAATATCTTACGGAAAACGTCGATTCGCCGACGCTGTTTTTATGGGTCAATTTCCCCTCCGTGATCGTCGGCAAATTTCAGAACATATATAGCGAATGCGATCTCGGATATATGCGTTCGAACGGCATTCTGCCCGTCAGGAGAACTACCGGTGGCGGCGCGGTATATCACGATTTAGGTAACCTTAACTATTCTTTTATTATGCCAAACTCCGAATATGACGTAAAAAGACAAAACAAAGTAATTTCGGACGCTTTGACGGGATTCGGCATAGAACCGCGTTTCGGCGGCAGAAACGACCTGGAGATACTTGGGCGCAAAGCGGGCGGCGCGGCGTATTTCAAAGGAGCGAAAAACTCGCTTCATCACGGTACTTTACTTATCTCGCTCGATCTAAGCGAAGCCGAACGCGCGCTGACTCCGAACAAACTTAAACTCGCCGCCAAGGGCGTGGATTCCGTTCGCCGCAGAATAATAAACCTTTCGGATCTGAACTCAGACATAACCGCCGAAAAACTTATCGACGCCCTGTTACGCTCTTTCGGATCCGGATACGGAGTTAGCCGAGAAGTTCATTATAACGAAAAGGAGTTAGCCGAAAAAGAAGCGAAATTTTCCTCGGACGAGTACGTTTACGGATTGAATCCGCCGTTCGACGTAACGCTCGAAGGCAGACTGTCCGTAGGAACCGTCGCATTGTCGTTAAGCGTAAAGCGCGGCGTGATAGAGGATTGCCTGCTGACCGGGGATTTTCTGGACGAATCCCTTCCCGAAAGGATAAAGAGCGTCGTTTTAAACCGAAAATATACCGATCTGAAGGACATTTTTTCCGTTTCCGAAACGCTGTCGGAATTTGCACGCTTGACCGAAGGCGATACCGGTCGGGCTTAAAAACGCCCTATTTCAGTTCGTAGATCAGTTGCTGTAATTCGTTGAAGAAGCGGCTGAGGTGATAACCGTCCGAAACGGCATGATGAATCTGTACGGATAGCGGCATCATATATTTTTTGTCCTTTTCTTCGTATTTCCCCCAGGTTATCACAGGCGCAAGGTATTTACCTTCGTCAAATACATGTATGTCAAAGCTACGGTATTTTATCCAGGGCAGGCACGAAACGTTGAACACGTTCGGCGGAACGTCCTTTAATTCAAAGCCCCGCAAACCGACGTATTTTTTTCTGTCCGTCATAAACGCGTCGTGAAAGCCTTTCAGATCCTCGGAGTATTCCGTATACAACAATACCGGCTGTTCGTCCTCTTTATGAAAATCAGCGTAATACGGCGAAACAAAATTCCAACGTATAAGATCGCCGTTCGCATCGAAAGCGTATCGGAATTCCTCGAAGCGGTTGACTATTGTCGACACCGCCCATATCATCACGGGATAAAATTTCAGCGCGCGGTCATGCGCCATCTTTAGCGCGTTCGTAACGTCGATATCGACGGTCATACTCAATACGTTTCTCAGATTATCGATGTAATGGCTGAACAGTTTGCCTCTTTTCCAGGTTTTAACGTCAATTTTTTCGTAATTCATCTTTACCTCCTCACGGCAGAAAAGTTGTCGCCGTTAAGGCATAATCTTTGCTCACGATTCGGATAATACCATAGTTTTCATTAAATTGCAACGGCGTTCGCCCGGCGGACAAAAGAAAGCCCCCGCCGAAGCGGGAGCTTTTCACGGTTAAAATTCAATCAGCGGAATACACTCGTAATATTGCTGCCCGCCGAAGCCGAGAAACACAGTATTACCTGATAACAGTTTTCGGAATCGATGATATTAGGCGCTGCGCCGGAAGC
>CALVZV010000021.1 GCA_944372665.1 uncultured Clostridia bacterium | reverse complement strand
GACAGGGTCTTTTATTCCGCAGGAAACCTCTTCAAGTTCAAGCCCGCGGCAGCGGTGTTCAGCGCGCGCAGAGCGGGCAGCGTGACTTCGATGGATATCGCCAACAAATATTTTTCGATAGCTTCGATGCCCATCGTGTCCTCCACATACTGGAACCACGTATTCGGCAAGGAACCCGACGAGGTCGAACGGGACGCCGAAGGCATGATGACCATGAAAAACATCGGCATAAACATGGCGTGGCTTTTAAAGTGTATCGATTGCGCGAAAAAAGCCGGCATAGAATATCCCGTCAACGAAAAACTTTTTACGAACTTCGTCAGATAATTCAGTAATTTTTCGATAGTCCGACCGCCGCGCCGGTTGCCGCGCGCGAAATCAAAACCCAAATAAACAGGCTCCCGTATGGGAGCCTTTAGGTACCTTGTACTCAAAATCCGTCAGTCAAGGCACAGGATCTGCGACGGGCGGCTGAACGTCGGACCATACCGCCACTACCGACAGTCCGGCGTCGCGCGACCAGACGGCGAGAGATTTCCCCGTTTCGTCGGTGAGCATAAGGTCGTCGTCGATAGCCGAACGCCAACCGACGAAATACAGTCCGGAATCGCTGTTGAGCGGTACGGCAAGAATGTATTCGCTGTCAAACGTAACCTTAGCCGCAGCGTCCGTTCCCACGGGCAGGCTTTCGCCCTCCTTTAAAGAATATGTCACGGTATAGCTCTTAGCCGCAATGACGGCGGTAAAATCTGTATCGCGTCTTATTATACCGTCGTTATCCCATGCCGGATCGGTCGAGATCCAGCCTTCCAGACGGTAGCCGGTCGGGATCACGGTTTCGTTCAAGGGCTTATAGGCGGTGTGCGACAGTACGGTCTCGGAGCTTAACTGTTCTCCCGCGGCGTTCAGAATACGCGCCGTAACGGTATATTGCTTATGCACCGTCAGAACGTAGGTCGCCTTGATATTGCCGTCAAGCGACTCGACGACTATATAATATACGTTATCGCCGTTCTTTAACGAATAACCTTCGCCGGGAACGACCTTGTCGGCAATCTCCTCGGTGCAGGCGCGGTCGCGGTAAAGACTCCACGGCGCGTCGGACTCCGTTGCCAGTTTGTTGGAAAGATCGAGGCTTTCCTGCCCCGCTTCCACCACGATCTCGACGGTGCCGTCGCCAACGGTGCCGCCGTTCACGGCGTCGATCTCGGCGACGGTGGCGTCTTTCTCGCCCATAGTGCAGCCCGTCAGTAAGACGGCCAGCGCCACGACGAATACGATACCCGTGATAATTGCCGTTCTTTTCATATTTCCTCCGCTGAAACGCGCGTTGTGCATATATATTGATTATAACCTATACCCGTATACAAGTCAATACGTCAGGTCATCAGCGACGGCGGTAGCTCCGTATCGTTCTCTATCGACAATCCTTCCGCCCTGGAGAGCGCTTTCTGTATCTGTTCGGTTTTGTTTTCCGCGTCAAAAACCGATTTACGCGCGCGGTCGATATAGTCGGACATCTTGGCAAGAATTTCTCTGAACGAATCGAACTGTTTTTTGAAGCCGACCAGGATCTTGAATACTTCGCCGGAGTTTTTCTGAATCTGCAGCGTCCTGAAACCCAGTCTGAGGCTGTTCAGCAACGCGGCGGCGTTTGTGGGTCCTGCAATGATCACGCGGTGCTTGGTCTGCATTTCCTCCGCAAGTCCGGGAAGCCTTAGCACTTCGGCGTACAGGCTCTCCATAGGAAGATACATAATCGCAAAATCCGTGGTGTTAGGCGGAGAAATATACTTTTGCTTTATCGACGACGCCTGGCGTTTTATGCTGTTCTCGAATTCCCTTCTCAAACGGTTGTATCCCTCGGAATCACCTTCCTCGAACGCAGCGTTCATACGCTGAAAGTCCTCGACGGGGAATTTCGAATCGATAGGCAAATATACCTTGCCGCCCTCCTTGGTGCCGGGAAGCACCACCGCGAAATCCACCATTTCCTTGGTGCGTCTGCCCATAGAGGACTGCCTTTCGTACTGTTCCGCGGTCAGCATGTCGCTCAAAAGGCTTTCCAGCGACAATTCGCCCCAGTTGCCCCTGGTCTTTACGCCGGCAAGCGTTTTGTTCAGGTCCGAAACGGCGTTGTCGAGACTTTTAAGTTCTCCCAGGTTTTTATACAGTTTATCCAGAGAATCGCTGACGTTTTTGAAAGAAGCCTCCAGCCTTTCGTTCAGCGTCCTGGAAAGTTTCTCGTCCACCGTGCCGCGGATCTTCTCCAGCTGAACGGCGTTGTCTTCTCTGACCTTGTCCAGCGCCGTCCCCAGCTCCTCTTTCATCTGATTGAGGCTGCGCCTAAGCTCCTCCTTCATCTCACCGATACGCTTTTCGTTGGCTTCCGATTGCGCCTTCACGTTCCCGAGAACCTGCTCGTTAAGCTGTTTCACCGTTTCGTTCGCTCTGTTCTGAGATAACTCAAACGTGTCTACGAATGTCTTAACAGACTTATTCAAGGTATCCGATTGTGCACTTACGGTTGCCGAAACATTCTCTTTCAGAAGCTTGATGTCGTCCCTGATGCGCGATTCGGAATCGTTGAAATTTCCCCCGGCGCTGGTTTTGCGGCGTATTAAAGCTATAGCGAGTGCCGCCACGGCTGCAAGACAAAGCGCGGATAAAACTATGGAAATGATCAAAAGCGTTTCCATTTATCCTCCGTCAATAAAACGCGCCCCCACGCGTGGGGGCGCGTAAAAATACCTGTTTGACCTATTTAAAAAGGTCGGGATGGTTGTTGACCATGATCTGCATGGCTTCGGAGCAAACGGTGATCGTTTCGTCTACAAGCTCCGCGGTCATGGACAGATTCATGAAGTGGTTGTGGTGGTTGGTGATGAATATGCCGCGTTTGACGCATTCCGCTATCCACTCCTGGTGCAGCAGGAAGTTGCCCGCCGCGTCGTTAATGCGCAGATAGAACAGCGCGGGAGGTCCGGAAATGATCAGCGGCACGTTCAGCTCGTTGGCAGTCTTCATAAGTCCTGCGGACAGTCTTTCGCCCATCGCCTTGAAGTGCGCGCACGCATTGTTGGCCATCAGCTTGTTGATGTTTGCGATACCTGCGGCGAAGGGAACGGCGCTCATCCAGTACGAACCGGTGTAAGGTACCGTGCCCGCGGCGCCCTTAAGGAATTCTTTGCCGCAGAGCGCGGAGACGTTATAGCCGTTAGCCAACGCCTTGCAGAAACAGATAAGATCGGCTTCGAATCCGAAGTAGTTGTCCGAACCCTCGAGCGAAAGTCTGAATCCGGCGCGGATATCGTCCACGATAAGCACTATGTTGTTGTCCGTGCACAGCTTTCTGACAGCCTGCCAGTATCCTTCTGCGGGCAGTTCGTTATCCACGAAATTGCCGTGCATATACGGGGTCGAAATGAAGCAGGCGATCTGGTCCTTGTTCTCGGCGATGACCTTTTTGAGCCCTTCGATATCGTTCCAGTCTACGTAGAGGGCGTTGCAACAGTCCTCCGGAATTGTTCCGGGCGAATCGGGTTTCTGGGTCCAGGGCGCCACGCCGTGATAATAGTTGTTGACGAAAATGATTTTTTTCCTGCCGGTATAGTAACGGGAGATCATTATCGCGAACGTAGTGACGTCGCCGCCGTTTTTACAAAAGAACGCCCAGTCCTTTTTGACTGTCCTGGTCAGAAGTTCGGCAAAGTCCACCATAATGTGAGAAGGCAAAGAAGTGCAGTTGCCTTTTTTGATCTGCTCCAGCGCCGCCCTGTCGACGTCCTCGTCGCAATAGCCGGTGACGTTGGGTCCGTATCCGCACATAAAGTCTATGAACCTGTTGCCGTCCACGTCCCACATTTCGCTGCCCTTGGCTTTCTCGACGAAGAAGGGATAAGCGCTGGACGGGATCATGCAGCCCTCGGCGGGGCCCAGGTGTCCGTAAACGCCCGAGGGAATGACTTTACCCGCGCGCGCCATTGTTGCTACGTTTTTAGCATATGTATAAGTCTTAGTCATCTTAACCTCCTCTTACGCCAGGTACTTGGGTACTATGTTCAGGATTTTGTTCAGGTTGTCCAGCATAAGCATGTGTCCGCAGGTCTCCAAAGAACCGCCGCTGATACACGCCATTGCGTCCAGCTCTCCGTCTATAAGTCCCTTGGCGGTATCGATCGAATCGAACGTCATGAACGCCCTGCCCTTGCTGCCCTTGCTTCTGACGCAGGTAAGGCGCGCGTCGGGACCGTTGCCGCCCGTCTTGATAAGCGTTGCGTAGCAAACGTCTTTGATACCGAGAACTATCTCGCCGTCTAGTACGCGCTTCATGGCATAACGGGCTATCGGATCGTGATTGCCGACCTCGGCGATACCGGCGACCATCGCGTAAAACGCAAGTTTGGTGCTCAATTCGCGTTCTTCGGGGCTGTCAAACTCCTTTTTACGCATGATTTCGGCCATCTTGCCGGTCAACGCCATAAACGGACTCGTCGGTTTGCCCATGAACGCCAGAGTCTTGAACAGACCTTTTACGGGCAAAGGCATGGCTTTGCCGTCAACGACTTTGTTGAAATTGTCGGGGCTGCTGCACAAAAGCACGATATCCGTCTTTCTCACGCCGTCATAAGGCAGTACACTTATCTTTCCGCCCTCGAAAACCAATACGCCGTCGGGACCGTCCTTCACCTTAAAACGAACCGTAAGGTCCTGCGCGGCAGCGATGTCGCGGGCTTGTTTGTCGTATTCGACGTACTTTTCGAGCGTGCCCATAGCAGCGTAAAAATTGACGTACGCCAAAGTTTTCACGTCGATTGTCATTGAAATACCTCCTTTGCCTCAAATATTAAATTTGTTTATGTCAGTTCCTCAGATACACTGCGGAGCGTAAATAACGGTTATTTTTTGCGGTAGTACAGATACGGATCGTGTCCGACGCGCTCCTCGGGACGCGCGGGGTTGGACGGCGGCGGCGGATTTCCTTTGGGAACAGAGTGTATGCCGCGGCGCATAAGCGACTTCTTGTGGTCGCGGTTATAGTTCTTAAGGAATCTGCGGCGGCGCAGCGCTACCAGAATAATGATGACTACGAACACAACGAACATCGCCACTACCGAATATGTGATATACGTCAGCAGCGTGCCGTCTATCTCGATGCCTCCTATCGCGCCGTAGATCTTTTCGGGCTTTTCGGCAACGACGACGTTGGCGGTAGTCGCAAGAATATACGTGGACAGGCTGTTTGTGGTAAACGTCACGTTGGTGCCGTCGGGTGTGCGGCGCATGGTGTTGATAGCCGTTATCGTGCCGTCGGAAGAAAGTCTGTATACGGCAAAGTAAACGTAGTTCTGATATTCCTCCGGTATCGGCAGCGTGATCGTGATGTTGCCGGTATCGTACTGTGCGCCCACGCCGTCAAGATAAAGCCTGTTGATGGTCAGTATCTTTCTGGAGTCGGCTGCGGTCAGCATATTATATAAGGTTGTCTGCGCCTCGATAAAGTACTGCGATTCGGGCGCGTAAGACGTCACCATCAACACGGCGCCGTTGGTTTCTCCGACAAGCTTTTCGCCGTCGATGCTGATACCCGTCGTCTCGTCCTGCATCAGCAGCACCTCGCATATACGTTTCAGTTCGGTGAGCTTGTTGTACAGGTTGGGCGTGAATACCGCCTTCTGGTCGCCGGAAAGCGAGTCGTAGGAGTTGTACACTCTTATCACGCTTTGATAGTCGGTCCTTTCCACCACGTTGGTTGCGGGCAGCGCCACGACGGCGTACTCTATATCCAAAACCTCGACCATCAGCGAGTTGAGCTTGTTGAACTGGCTGGAAAGCTTGGTGTAATAGGATGAATAAATGCCTTCGAGTATTTTGGTCTGCAGCCATTCGGGATAGCGCGTAAGTTCGTCTTCGGTTGTGAAGTAGTTGATGTAGGTATACATAAGGTCATAGTCGGACACCAGCGTAAAGGACTGCTGACTGTTGACCTGCCTGAGGTAGCCCTGGTAATCCTCGACCATTTTCTCCAGCATGAACAGTCTGTCTTCCAAACGCGAGATCAGCGTCGAAAAATACTGGCGTCTGCTCTCGGTAAGACCGGCTTCCGCTGCGGCGAAGTCTTCCTTGAACCCGTCCAGCATCGCGCGGTGGTCGTCGGACAGCTCTATCGTATTGACCGTCAGCGGGAATATGGTCATGTAGAATACGAGTTCCGCCTTGTTGCCCGCCATGTCCTCGATAACGATATGCACATAGCCGTTATTTGAGTTGTCGACCGTATTGGTGGCTATGATCTGCCCGTCGGAAAGCGGGAAGTTGTTGTACATGGCGCTCTTGAGGTTGGCTTCCTCATATCTGATGACCTGGTCGATATAATATTCGTAAGGATCCTCGTAGATGTTGTTGGCGTTATAGTTGTTGACTATGTTGCCGGAGTATATCACAGGCGGATCGCGGTCGATCTTGACTTCGAATATGCGTTCGACGCGGATGCCGTTGCCGTCTCCGCTGACTGCAATGACATGCAGTACGTCCATGGACGTCTTTCTGAGCGGTCCGCCGTCGGCAGGCCAGTTCTCCTCTCCGCCGCCGCCGTTTTCCCAGTAATACGTATATTTGACGGGCGACGCATTGGTGGCGCGATTGCCTAAAGCGATTTCGACTTCCTCGGTGTTGATCCACGTACCCGAAGTCAAGGTCACGATTTTATTGTCGTTGTTGGCGTCCTGAGCGGTTCCCAGAAGGTCGAACGTGGGAGCTACTTTGTCGACTTTGAGCGTTACGGTCACCGAGCTTGCCGTCGCGTTGGCGATGGAAGCCGCTCTGATCTCTATAACTACGGTTCCGTTGCCGCTGAAGCCCACGATGTCGTCGGTCGAGAAGCTGTTGCCGCGCATCCTCTGAAGATCGGAGGCGCCCGAAGCCCCGGAAATGACCCTGTAGAAATATTCCACGCCGCCTGGGTTCCTGACGTCGGA
Source organism: uncultured Clostridia bacterium (assembly GCA_944372665.1). GTDB lineage: Bacteria > Bacillota > Clostridia > Christensenellales > DTU072 > Stercoripulliclostridium_A. The sequence goes on along the minus strand of CALVZV010000021.1, from coordinate 21,148 downwards.
GCCGTATCCGTTCACGGGCGCGGCGGGATTCAACGTAACGGTGATGGCTTCCGTGTACCACAGATCCATATCGACTATCGGTCCGAGGGACGGCGTTTCGAAAACGGCGTCGAACAGCGGTTCCGCAGAGTCTATGCGTACCACGACGGATTCGCTTTCGATCTCGCTTCCGCCCAGATTAACAACTCGGAAGGTCACGGTATTGATGCGGTTGCCCAGGATCTCGAAATCGGCGGGCACGTCGTCGGCGTCGCCGCCACGGAAAGTTATCTGTCTGACGACAAAGCCGTTGGCTTGGATCGGTACGGAAACGGAGCTAAGGCGCACCCATTCGTCCGAACCGTCCACTTTATAATCGAAATAGAGTCCCGTGTTGACCGAAGTCAGATTTGTCACGTTCAGCGAAAGCACGGCTTCGTCGGTCCATTCGAATTCGAGTCCGCCGCCGGAACCGGTCGAAGGTCCGGAAATCTGAACGGACAGCTGCGGCACGGCGGTATCCAGCGTGACGTAGATCTTTACGAAAGCGGACGACGTTCCCACGCTGTTCATGGCGTAAAGCCAGTAAGTGCCGGCGTTGGGAACACTGATCTCGGAAGTAAGCGCCTTCCAGTCGTTTTCTCCCGTGCCCACGCCGGTAAACTCGGGGGCGCGCTCGTCGGTAGAAGTGTTATAGTAATACGATATCGGAGCCTTGAACGAAAAGCTCTGCGGGAACAGTTTGACGTAGGAATCCGAATATACGTTGTATCTCAGGAAATCGGCGTCGTACGATATTTCGCCGCTGCCGAGATTGAGGCTGAACAAGGCGTCGGGAACGGAACGGTCGATCTTGACCGTCTGCGAAACCTCCTGGCTTGCAAGTCCTGCGATGGTTATCGCGCGGAAATAAATCGCTCCGTTATAGCTCATGCCCGACACGTTGCCGATTCCGGGCACATAGACCGACTGCTCTATGCCGCCGAACAGGAACTGCTGCTCAAAGCGGAGCATATCGCCGAAATCGGGATCTATCTTGATCCATTCGTCATAGCCTTCCGCATCAAGGCGGTATTGGTAATAGTCTATCTCGATGTTTTCGGTATTGTCCACGTCCTTGAGGGAGATGTCGTAAGTGATCTCGCCTCCCGTCCACACCGAAGCCGACGTATAGGAGCTGTTTACCGAAATTTCGAAGGGTCTGACGTCGTATTCGATCTCGACCGTCTGCACGACGGTGTACGAGTTCACGCCCAGCGCGTTGACGGCTTTGGAACGCAGGATGAATGCGAATTTAAGAACGCCTCGCGTGCCGTCGTCGGGCATCGCGACCACAAAACCGTCTCTGAACCCGGCAAGCGACGCGTCGTAAAGCACGTAATCTTCCAGTGAAGCGTTGAGACTGTCGTAAGAGGAATAGTCGAAATAGAGTATGTCGAAATGTCCCTCTTTGCCGTCCGCGGTCTGGTTGACGTCGAATTTAAGCAGTAAATCTGTGGCGACCTTGCCGTAACCGTTATGAACGTAATCTATTTCCTGTCCGAGGCTGCCGTCGGGATTGATCCTGTAAGCCGACCACGGCTCGTTGGGTTCGATATATGTTATCGCCGCGGAATCGATGTTGACTTTAACCCACACGTCGGCGTAATTCCCGGCGCCGCTCATCAGGCGGAAGCCGTAGTTGCCCGACTCCGAAGCCGTGAACACGTAATTGCCGTCGGCGGTCATCTGGAGCGTTTCCGTGGACGGGTTGTTTCCGCGCATTTTATAGCAGTTGATACCGGAGATCGGTATTTCCGGGGTAATGATTATCCTGACTTCCTCCGCCGACCAATCGTCGTCGCCCAGCTGAATGGAGCTGTTGCCGACGGTCCTGACTACGGTGTATACGGGCATATCGAGGTCGAGATACAGTATGCCGGTACGGAGCGGGAAATTCTCCTCGGTATCGGGATCGACGACCATATTGCCGTTTTCGTCCGTTTCGTATCGAACTGCGTTGCCCGCAAGGTCGTAAACGACAAACGAATAGCTCTGTCCGTTCAGATTCCTCGCAATGCTGACGGTATAAACTTTATATCCCGCACCGAGAGCCGAATCCGTCACGACGGCGTCCAGAAGCACGTCCGAAGAAGTGTCCCCGGTGATATAGCCGTGTATGGCGTATTCGCCGCCCTCCCCTACGACCGAATCCGCCAGGAACGCCGGGAGCGTGAACGCCACGTTTACGGGTTCGTTGATCCAGCCCTTAGGATTGGCCTGGGGAATGTAAAGCTCCATGTCGGTATAGAAATTGCCGTCCAGAACCGCAAACGTAAAGTCGAATTCGTCGGAGTATCCCGACAAGGTGCTGACTCTGAAACGGTAGGTATTGCCGTTGAACGGCTCCGCGCCGGCATTGTTGAGATTAAGCACGTACAGTCCGTTCGTGGGGGACAATGTCGTGAAAGTGGAGCCTCCGTCGCTGCTGTAAGAGAAAGCGGCGGTGTTGCCGGACTGCTGGGCGGTAAGATTGGAAAGCGTGAACGTGACGCTGCCCGAAGCATATCCTGCGCGCGCTCCGGACGGAGGCGTGTCGCCCAGCGAACAAATCTGGGTATTGTTGGCGTCTACAGCCGCGACCTTGAGGTCGGGCACGGCTTTGTCGATACGCGTCAGATGGTTGGGCGAGGTATATCTGATGCCCGAACCGCTCACGGCAACGAACGTAACGGTGGTGAGACCCTCGTCGGAGACCTCCAGAACGTATTTGCCGTTGCCCGCGGCGGCAAGCGCCGTCAGTTCGTCGGCCTGGGTGGTATAGTAAAAATAGCTTGCCCCGGACAGAACTTCGCCGACGGTCAGCGTGAAAGTGACGTTGCGGTTGGTCCAGCTGCCTTCGGAATAGGTCTCGGTGCCGCTGCCGGAAGGCACGGTCGCAGAGACGTTGAACGCGGGCGACGCGCTGTCCAATCTAATGCGCATGGCGGTCGCGTAAGTGTTCGTGTAGGTGCCGCTTTTGTTCTTGGAATATACCGTCAGTACGCCCTCGTAAGCCTGTACGGGGGAGTCTGGTCCGCCTATCGTGGCGCTGCCGTAATAGTTTCCGGACTCGTCGCGGTAGACCTTGAAAGGCACGGGCTCTGCGGAAGCGTCGTCGGAAAGAACGTAAAAATAGTTGACGTTGTCGGTGCCGTTGGTCCTGGCTGTCAGGATGATGCTTTCCGCCGTCCAGTTCTGCGCATCGGGCACCGCGGGCGTCAGATTATAGGTGTTGCCGCCGGTGACGGCGGAAACGGAAGTGATGTTGTATTCGTCGTTGCCCGTGACTGAAATACCTTCCACGGACAGTATCCTGGGCGTAAGGTCGATATAATAATCGTCCTCCGTCTCGCCGCCGGCAAGTCCGCCGCGGAAGAATATGTAGCTTTCGAATATGCCGCTGGTCCCGGCATAGGAACGCACGAAAGATTCGGTGAATATGGTTCCCGTGCCGTTCACGGAATCGTAGTCTCCGGCTGTCATTTCCACCCAGTTTTCGTCGGCGTCGACGCTATCGTCGTCGCTGAGAAGATACCAGAAGCTCATATTGGAATACGCGTTCGCGCTGCCGGTGAATTGCAGCTTTATGACCGGAGCCTGAGCCCCGCTCGAGACGTTGGCGGTATAACCGAAAACGTAAGAACCGCTGTCGATTCCGAAGCTGTAGACTTCGTTCCCCTCGTAACCGTATCCGTTCCCGTCGGCGGCAAAAGCGCCGGTCGGATCGGGTGCGGTCGCAAAAAAGGCTACCGCGGCAAGCGCCGCAACAAGCGCCAACGCCCAGATAATCGGCAATATTTTTCCTTGTATTCCGCGTTTCAAGCTCATCGCAATACCTCGCATAGGAATAATTTCCACGTTCCCATACTACCACAGCGCTTATTATATATACAAGCGCGCGTTTAATTATTTTACTTTTAAAATACTTGGTGCGCGGTATCCGGCAAGCGCCCCTTTCGGCGCGCCGCAAAAAAAAGGCGGCGTTTCAGAACGCCGCCCGGAAAAGCGTTTCCGTGATCGACCGACGCGGTTATTCGAGTTCGAACGCGCCCGTGTACAGCGCGTAATACGTGCCGTGCTGCGCGATGAGTTCGTCGTGGGTGCCGCGCTCTATGATCCTGCCGTGATCCAGAACGATTATCATATCCGAGTTGCGTACGGTGGACAGCCTGTGAGCGATGACGAACACCGTCCTGCCTTTCATAAGATTGTCCATACCTTTCTGCACAAGCGCTTCCGTGCGTGTATCTATCGAGGAAGTCGCCTCGTCGAGTATCATCGCGGGCGGATCCGTCAATGCCGCGCGCGCTATCGAAACAAGCTGCCGCTGACCCTGGGAAAGTTCGGAGCCGTTCCCCGTCAGCATGGTATTGTACCCGTCGGGCAGACGCGTGATAAAATCGTGAGCGCCTGCCAGCGTGGCAGCGGCGACGACTTCTTCGTGAGTGGCGTCCTGCTTGCCGTAGCGGATATTTTCCTCGACCGTGCCGGTGAACAGGTTGGTGTCCTGCAATACCATTCCCAACGAACGCCTCAGATCGGCTTTCTTTATCTTGTTGACGTTGATGCCGTCATAGCGGATCTTGCCGTCCTGAATGTCGTAGAAACGGTTTATCAGGTTGGTGATCGTGGTCTTGCCTGCGCCGGTGGCGCCGACGAAAGCGAATTTTTCGCCCGCTTTCGCGTTTATCGTGACGTCGTGCAGCACCATCTTTTCGTCGGTGTAACCGAAATCGACTTCGAACATCTCGATGTTGCCCTTCAGTTCGACGTAGGTCGTGGTGTCCGTGGCTTTATGATAATGCTTCCACGCCCATTTGCCGGTACGCGTTTCGCTCTCGGTAAGATTGCCGTTTTCGTCGGTCGTCGCGTTCACCAGAGTGACGTATCCGTCGTCGACTTCGCTTTGTTGGTCTATCAGTTCGAAAATACGTCCCGCGCCGGCAAGTCCCATGGCTATCATGTTCACCTGCATCGAGGTCTGACCTATCGTCTGGGCCATCTGACGGGATACCGACAGAAAATACACTATCGTTCCGATGGTGATGACGCCTATTCCCTGAAAACCTACGTTTGTAGCCCTGAAAGCCAACAAAAGTCCTCCCAAAACTGCCAAAAGCACATACATTATGTTGCCCAGGTTGTTCAGTATCGGCATCAGCGTATTGCCGTATTCGTTGGCTGTGGAGGAGTTGCGGCGCAGCACCTCGTTAAGTTCGTCGAAACGCTTTTTGCTTTCATCCTCGTGGTTGAAGACCTTGATGACCTTCTGCCCGTTCATCATTTCCTCGATATAGCCTTCGCTCTTTGCAAGGGCGCGCTGCTGGGCAAGCATGTATTTGGTCGAACCGCCCGCAACTTTCTTTATGACGAATACCATCGCCACCACGACGGAGATAACGAGCAGCGTCATCCAAATGCTGTAAACGAACATCATAATGAATATAGCCAACAGGCTCAGAGCGCTCTGGAACACCATCGGAACGGACTGCCCTATCATCTGACGGAGGGCGTCGGTATCGTTGGTGTAGGTGGACATGATATCGCCGAACGAGTGCGTGTCGAAGTATTTGACGGGCAGAGTTTCCATCTTGTTGAACATATCGAGACGGAAGCGTTTGAGCGTGCACTGCGTTATTACCGCGCCCAGACGGGTATACAGGAACGAGCATATCACACCCGCAAGATATATCCCGCCCATAGTGCACAGGATCGTGATGAGTTTGTCGGAAACGGCGTCCATGCCGTACCGGATCCCGGGGGTTATGCAGTCGTCGACAAGCTGCTGCAGATATGTCTGGGCTATGACGCCGCACACCGCAGAAACGGCTATGCAGATCAAAACGATTATCCAGTAACCCTTGAATGCCGAAAAGACGTACTTCATCAGTCTTTTCGTAGTGCCTTTCGGAATAGAAGGACCGGCGGGCATCGCGGCGCGGCCTTGGCGCACGGGAACGGGCTTATTCATTTTCTTCGTCCTCCTTTCCTTTAGTCTGCGATTCGTAGACCTCGCGATATATCTCGGAGCGCTGCAGCAGCTCCTCGTGGGTGCCCATGTCCGAGATCCTGCCGCCGTCCATAACGATTATCTTGTCCGCTTCCTCGACGGAAACGATGCGCTGAGCAATGATTATCTTGGTGGTGTCGGGGATCTCCTCGCTCATAGCCTTGCGGATAAGCGCGTCGGTCTTGGTGTCGACCGCCGAAGTCGAGTCGTCCAGTATAAGTATCTTCGGTTTCTTAAGCAAAGCGCGCGCTATGCACAGCCTCTGTTTCTGTCCTCCAGACACGTTGGCGCCGCCCTGCTCGATATGCGTTTCGTATCCGTCGGGAAATTCGTTGATGAATTCCGCCGCGTGCGCCAGTTCGCACACTCGTCTGACTTCTTCGTCGGTAGCGTTCTTGTCGCCCCAGCGGATGTTTTCCGCGATGGTGCCCTCGAAAAGCACGTTTTTCTGCAGCACCAGCGAAACGGCGTCGCGCAGCGCGACAAGATCGTAATCCTTTACGTTGACGCCGCCCACGGTCAGCTCGCCTTCGGTTACGTCGTACAGCCTGGGAATGAGCTGAATGAGCGTGCTCTTGGACGAACCCGTGCCGCCTATGATTCCCACGGTCTCTCCGGAACGTATGGTGACGTCGATGTCTTCCAAAGCGTTGCGCTCGGCCTTTTCGGAATAGCGGAAACTGACGTTCTTGAATACGATCTCACCGTCTTTGACCTCTTTAATACCGTTTTCGGGCGAAATTATCGTGGTCTTGGTATCCAGCACTTCGGTAATACGCTTTGCCGATTCTATCGACATGGAGATCATTACCATTATCATCGAAAGCATCATCATCGAACCGAGTATCTGCCCCGCATACCCTATAAGCGCTGTCAGTTCGCCGGTAGTCAGTTCGGTTTCCTGCGAATTGATTATCATCTGAGAGCCGAAAGCCGCTATGATCAAGATGATACCGTAAATGGAAAACATCATGACCGGGCTGTTCAGCGCCAGTATCTTTTCGGCGCGGACGAAATTGTCCTTGACTTCCTCGACGTGGCGGGCAAATTTTTCCTTTTCGTATTCTTCCGTGACGAACGATTTGACGACGCGTATAGCGCGCACGTTTTCTTGGATCGAAGCGTTCATTGCGTCGTAGCGGCGGAAACTTCTGCGGAAATACGGCATTACCTTGAAAACGATAAGGAACAGCGCCGCGCCCACCAACGGCACAGCCGCAAGATAGCAGAGGGCTATTTTCCAGTTGAGGCTGAATGCCATTGCAAACGCGAATATCAGCATCAGCGGCGTACGTATGGCGCCGCGGATTATCATCTGATAGGCGTTCTGGACGTTGGTGACGTCGGTGGTCATTCTGGTAACCAGCGAGGACACCGAAAATCCGTCGATCTCGCGGAACGAAAAGTCCTGGACGGAATAAAACATGTCCTTTCTGAGGTTGGCGGAAAGCCCTGTGGCGGCACGCGCGGCAAAACGCGCGGCAAGCATGCCCGAAACGAGCGACGCCACCGCCATAGCCAGCAATATAGCGCCGAATTTCAGCACGGGACTCATGCCGTTTTCGAATTCGTCTATTAAAATGGACATGATCATGGGAATGACGGTTTCCATCACCACTTCGACCACTATGAACGCAGGGGCAAGTATCGACGGACGCCTGTATTCCCTGACGCACTTTCCGATAGTTTTCAAAACGTGCATATCTCTCCTTCCGCGCGGGATGAAAAGCGAGCGCGCAATAAATATAGGGATTAAAGGATTATAGAAAATTTATTTTTTTTTGTCAACAAATAATTCGGATTTAAAACAGATTTCATTTAAATTTCACATTTCGCGCCGCTATAGCGGCGCGAAAATTTCATTCGGCACGCGACAAGTTTTATTCGTCCGGATATATGCATAATATACTGCGGAATCAAACCATGACGGACTTGAAAAAACGCAATCTTTATCTGGCATTCATACCGCTGTCGGGGATTTTACTGGCTTCGGCTTGGCATTTTCTGTACGACCTCGCGCCCTGCCCTTTCGTAGGCTCGTTCGCGCCCGTGAACGAGTCGGTATGGGAGCATCTGAAAATAGTTTTCTATCCTTTTCTGATAATATGGTCTATCGGATATGCGTTTAAATCTTCGCGTCAAAATCCCGTTGCCTACGCGCTTGCGGGAGCGGTTGGCGCCGCCGTGGCGGCAATGAGCGTGGAAGCGTTCGATTACTTCGTCAACGGCGTTCTGGGAACGGAACAGATACTGCCCGTACACTTAATAAACTGCGCCGTGGCTTTTACCACAGGCGCAGCTTTGGGTTACCCTATTACTCTTATCGGAGACCGTAAAGCCGAAATACTGCTGCCGGTCTTTGCGGCGCTGATCGCCGCGGCATGCGTTTACGGCTCTCTGACGGTCTGACTTTACAGCTTGATCACTCCTTCGAAAACCAGGTGCGCCGAGGAAGTCAGCGACACTTTCGAGCCGTCGTATATGACCACCACGTCGCCGCCGCGGGTCTTGACGGTGACGGGGACGTCCTTTTCGGCATAGCCGTTGAGCACCGCCGCCACGACAGCGGCGCATGCGCCCGTTCCCGAAGCCAGCGTCTCGCCGTTAGCCCTCTCCCAAACGCGCATTTTCAGGGTTGTTGGATTGACTACCCTGACGAATTCCACATTCGTCCTTTCGGGGAAGAACGACGCATATTCGAAACGCGGTCCTATCGTTCTCAGATCGACGTCGTCCACCCTGTCGACGAATGTCACGAGGTGAGGGTTGCCTAACGACAGCGCCGTCACCCTGTATACCTTGCCGCGGATATTCACCATACGCGCGACGACCGAATCGCCGTCCAGCGTGCAGGGTATAAGCTCCGGCTTCAATATCGGCGCGCCCATATCCGCCGTCACTCCCGAAACCTGACCGTCCGACAGATACAGCGACAGTTTTTTTATTCTCGATTCGGTCTCTATCGCAAGCTCGGTCTTGTCTGTATATCCGTGGTCGTACAGGAATTTTCCAGTGCATATCAGCGATGTGCCCGAAATTTTGCCGGACGAACCGTCTTTGTTGTAAATATCCATCCTGGCGTCGGCGACCTCGGATTTGCCGATGACGGCGAGTCCGTTCGAACCTATACCGAAATTGCGATCCGAAAAATGTATGGCGAGGCTCTCGGGACAGTTGAGCGAATCGGAGAAATTCTCGATATACACCCCGTCGTTGCCCAGCGACTGCATCTTGGAGAATTTGATCCGGAGCCGCTCCTTCCTCATCGCGTTCAGGTCGACGAGTTCGGTATTTTTTTCGGTAAAGCGCGAAGCGAGTATGTCAGCCAGTGCGTTGGCGGTATCCAGCGAGGTCATGCACGCTACACCCAGCTGTATGGCGCGCGTCCTCAGTTTAATATAGCTTTCCACATAGCTCTTGGTGTTGGGGCAGGTGCTGACTATATAGTCGATCTTGCCGCTTTCCAAAAGCGTATAAATGTCGTTTCCTCTGACCTCTACGCAGTCGCTGCCCAGTTGATGGACGACCTCCGCCGCAGAACCGTCGGCATATATCGTGATGCCCAGGTCAAGGAATTTTTTGGCGAGTTTCAGCGCGTCGTACTTATCGACGTCGCGTACCGAAATATAGACTCCGCGCTCCTCTTTGTCCAGATCGATCTTGAAGCCCGCAGCGGTCAGCCCTTTGAACAGCGCCTCGACGAGAGTTTTGCCTACTCCCAGCACTTCGCCGGTGGATTTCATTTCCGGTCCGAGTATGGAGTTTACGTTCCTGAGCTTTTCGAAAGAGAATACCGGCACTTTGGCTGTCGAATAAGGCACGGTCTTGCTGAGTCCTGTGCCGTACCCGGCGTCCTTAAGTTTGCCGCCCAGCATAATGTGCGTGGCGATATCCACCATCGGGATACCCGTGACCTTGCTTAAATACGGTATCGTTCTGGAGGCGCGCGGATTCACCTCGATGACGTAAAGCTCATTCTCGTAAATGACGTATTGAATGTTTACCAGACCTTTGGTGCCCAGCAAAAGCGCCAGCCGCGTGGAACAGTCGACGATCTTTTCGCGCATGACGTCGCCTATATTGTACGGAGGATATACTGCTATCGAATCGCCGGAGTGTATGCCCGCGCGTTCGACGTGCTGCATTATGCCCGGCATCAGTACGTCCTCGCCGTCGCTTATGACGTCCACCTCAAGCTCGGTGCCCATCAGATATTTGTCGATGAGTATCGGGGAATCGACTTCTCCGTTTTTCAATATCAGATCCATATACTCCTCGACGTCGGCTTCGTTATACGCTATGGTCATGTTCTGACCGCCGATGACGTAGGAGGGTCTGACAAGCACGGGATATCCAAGGCTTTCCGCGACATTCACGGCGTCGGCTTTATTGGTGACGCCGAAACCTTTGGGACGCTTGAATCCTACCTCCTCCAAAAGCTTGTCGAATCTTTCGCGGTCCTCGGCTTTGTCTATGCCGTCCGCGGAAGTGCCCAGGACCTTTATGCCCTTTTCGTCGAGGTGCTTTGTCAGTTTGATCGCGGTCTGTCCGCCGAACGCCACGACCACGCCTACGGGCTGCTCCACGGCGATGACGTTATCGACGTCCTCGGGAGTCAGCGGCTCGAAATACAGCCTGTCCGCCACGTCGAAGTCGGTGGAAACGGTTTCGGGGTTGTTGTTGACTATGCTTACCTCGTATCCCTGCTTTTTGATAGCCCACGCGCAATGTACGCTGGAATAGTCGAACTCTATGCCCTGTCCTATCCTGATGGGTCCGGAGCCGAGTACCAGCACGCTCTTTTTGGTACGGTCGATATGCGCCTCGGCTTCGTCGCCGTCGGCGTAAACGGAATAGAAATACGGCGTTTCCGCGTCAAATTCTGCAGCGCACGTATCCACCATTTTGTAAACCGCATTCCTGTGTTCGGGAACCTTATTTCCGGAAATACGTTCCAAAGCCTTATCCGTATATCCCAGCTTTTTTCCTCTCAGATACTGTTCCCCGGTCAGCTTCGAACACTCGATCTCCTTTTCGAAATCGACCAGATTTTTCAGCTTGTACAGGAAAAACTCGTCCACTTTGGTGATCTCGTAGATCCTGTCTACGGATATGCCTTCCTTCAACGCCCTGAAGATCTTGAACATTCTGACGTCGTCGGTCGTATACAGCGATTTTTCGATATCCGTGCCGTCCAGCGCGGGCATGTTTAACGTATCCAGCCCTATTTCCGCGCCGCGCACGGCTTTCATTATCGCCGCCTCGAACGATGGCGCGATACTCATGACCTCGCCCGTAGCTTTCATCTGCGTGCCCAGCGTGCGGTCGGCGTAAACGAATTTGTCGAAGGGCCACTTCGGGAATTTGCATACGATATAATCGACCGCGGGCTCGAAGCAGGCGCAGGTCTTGCCGGTAACTTCGTTCCTGATTTCGTCGAGGTTGTATCCCAAGGCTATGCGCGTAGCCACTTTGGCTATAGGATAACCCGTGGCTTTGGAAGCCAGCGCCGAAGAACGCGAAAGTCTGGGATTGACTTCTATGACCGCAAAACGCATCGAATCGGGATCGAGAGCATACTGGCAGTTGCAGCCGCCGACTATGCCCAGCGCGCTTATGATGTCTATGGAGGCTGAGCGCAGCATCTCGTATTCCCTGTCCGAAAGCGTCAGCGCGGGCGCGACGACTATCGAATCGCCGGTATGCACGCCGACGGGGTCCACGTTTTCCATGCTGCACACCGCTATACAGTTGCCTATTCCGTCGCGTATTGCCTCGAATTCTATTTCTTTCCAGCCGAAAATATATTTTTCGACGAGGATCTGCGATATCGGCGAAACTTCGATGCCGCCCGCGGCGACTTCCTTCAGCTGCGCTTCGTTATACGCCACGCCGCCGCCGTTGCCGCCCAGAGTAAACGCCGGTCTTATAATGACGGGATAGCCTATCTTATCCGCCGCCGCGACGGCTTCCGGAACGGTGGAGGCGATATCGGACGGAATACAGGGCATGTTGATGGACTGCATCGTCTTTTTGAAAAGCTCCCTGTCCTCGGCAAGGCATATCGCTTCGGCGCCCGTGCCGATAAGGCGTACGCCGTGCTTTTTGAGGAAGCCCTCCTTTTCCAGCTGCATCGAAAGCGTCAGCCCCGTCTGTCCGCCCAGCGTGCCAAGAACGGAATCGGGTTTTTCCTTTATGATTATGCGCTTCACGGTTTCCAGCGTCAGCGGCTCTGTGTAGATGGCGTCCGCCAAAGCCGCGTCCGTCATTATAGTGGCGGGGTTGGAGTTTACCAGCACCACTTTGATGCCTTCCGCTTTAAGCACGCGGCACGCCTGAGTGCCCGCGTAGTCGAACTCGGCCGCCTGCCCTATCACTATGGGTCCGGAACCGATCACCAGAACTTTTTTTATGGATTTATTCAGAGGCATTATTTTTTACCCCCTTTCATCATTTTGTTGAATTCGTCGAAAAGACCGCGCATGTCCTTGGGACCGGCGCAGGCTTCGGGGTGAAACTGTACAGTCATGGCGTTAAGCTGCGGATAATCCACTCCCTCGCAGGTAAAATCGTTGGCGTTCACGAAGCTGACCGAACCCGTTTTGACCGTGTCGGAATCGACGGCGTATCCGTGGTTCTGGCTGGTAATGAACGTCCTGCCGGAGCTCAGCTCTTTGACGGGCTGATTGGCGCCGCGGTGTCCGTACTTCAGTTTGACGGTCTTTGCGCCCGCAGCAAGCGCCGCAAGCTGATGGCCCAGGCATATACCGAACAGCGGTCTGTACCCCAGCAGAGAAGACACTATGGCTATCTCCTCCTTGTTTTCGGCGGGATCTCCGGGGCCGTTGGAAAGCATTATGCCGTCGGGAGCTATGTCTTTTACCCGTTTAACGGGCGTTGTCGCGGGAACGCTTATCACCCTGGCGTTATGCTTAAGGAGCGAACGCACGATGTTTTTCTTGGCGCCGTAATCGTACAGTACGACGGTGTATTCGGCGTTTTCCGGTTCGTATATTTCCTCCTCGGAAGAAGTGGCTTTTTTCACCGCGTCCTTGATTTTATACGAACGCAGCTTTTTCAGATCCACCGAAGCGGGATCGGAAACGATCGCGGCGTTCATTACGCCGGCAGAACGTATCTTCCTCGTCAACGCGCGCGTGTCCACGCCGTAAACGCCGGGAACGCTCTGCGCTTTCAGAAACGAGTCTATGTCCGTATCCGTTCTGAAATTGGACGGATGGCGGCAGTAATTTCCGACAACGTATCCGCATGCTGCCGAATGCGGCGACTCCATGTCCTCGTACATAACGCCGTAATTGCCTATCTCGGGAAAAGTGTGCATTATGATCTGTCCGTAATAGGACGGATCCGTCAGCGTCTCGGTGTATCCCACCATCGACGTGGTGAATACGAGTTCACCCGCGCTGTCGCCTTCGGCCCCGAACGCCTCGCCGGCGAATACTTCTCCGTTTTCAAGTACGATGTATCTTTTCATAGAATATTCCTTATCTTTTATCCCGTGATCACTCCATCAGTTTGACCATGACGGCTTTTTGCGCGTGCAGACGGTTTTCCGCCTGTTCGAATATCTCCTTGGCGTGCGCTTCCAGAACGTCTGCCGTTATCTCCTCGCCTCTGTGCGCGGGCAGACAGTGCAGCACCAGCGCGTGCTTCTTGGCGTGTTTCATAAGCTCAGCGTCTATCCTGAACCTCTCGAACTTTTCGCGTCTTATCTGCGCCTCGCCTTCCTGTCCCATGCTCGCCCATACGTCGGTGTACATTACGTCGGCGCCCTCTGCCGCTGCGTTCAGGTCCTCCGTTACCGTGAGTTTGCCCTGTTCGTATCCCCATTTTACAAGTTCGGGATCCGGTTCGTAGCCTTTGGGACAGGCTACTGCTATCTCCATACCCATTTTTATACAGCCGACTATCAGCGAATTCGCCATGTTGTTCCCGTCGCCGACGAAGCATACCTTCTTGTCGCGGAAGGAACCCAGAAACTCCCTTACGGTCATAAGATCCGCCAGCACCTGACAGGGATGGCAGTAATCGGTCAGTCCGTTTATGACGGGTATCGTCCCGAACGCCGCCAGCTTTTCGACTTCTTCCTGATTGAACGTCCTTATCATGATCCCGTCCAGATACTTGGACAGCACTCTGGCGGTATCCTCTGCGGGTTCGCCCCTGCCAATCTGCATTTCGTTACCGCTCAAAAACAGCGCGTTGCCGCCCAGCTGGTACATTCCCACCTCGAACGAAACGCGCGTTCTTGTCGAGGCTTTTGTAAAGATCATGCCGAGAGTTTTACCCTTAAGTCGCGGGTGGTCCGTGCCGTGCTTTCTTTCGAACTTCAGCTGGTCGGCAAGGTTTAATATTTCCGTGATCTCCTTGGCGGAAAGATCCTGCAGTTTAAGTAAATGCTTCATTCCTCACCTCAATAGAACATCGTGCCGATACCTTCGTCGGAAAGTATCTCTATAAGCAGCGAGTGCGGCTCTCTGCCGTCTATTATGAACACCTTGTTTACTCCGCGGCGTATGGCTTCTATGCAGCAGCGCACTTTCGGGAGCATTCCTCCGGACACGACGCCTTCGGAAATAAGCTGTCCCGCTTCGCTGGCGCTGACTTCGCGTATCAGCGTGGAGACGTCCGCGGGATCTTGAAGTATGCCCGGCTCGTCGGTCATGTTTATAAACGATCTGGCTTTCAACGCCCCGGCTATCCTGGCGGCGGCGGTGTCGGCGTTGATGTTGTAGACCTGACCGTCGTCGCCTACGCCTATCGGCGCGATAACGGGGATATAGCCCGCCTCCAGAGCGTCGGTAACGGGTTTGGCGTCGATGCTTTCCACTTCGCCCACAAATCCCATTTCTTCGCTTAAACGCCCGGCTTTTATCATTTTGCCGTCCACGCCGCTGAGTCCGACTGCCGCAGCGCCCTCGCTGCCTATCAAAGCCACGAGGTCTTTATTTATCTTGCCCGCCAGCACCATCTGAACGACGTTCATGCTCTCCGCGTCGGTGACGCGCAGTCCGTTGACGAATTTCGTGGCGACGCCCATTCTTTTCAGCGCTTCGCTGATCTCGGGTCCGCCGCCGTGAACGACAACGGTCCTGACGCCTATCTGCTGCAGAAGAATTATGTCCTTAACGACGCTTCTTTTGAGCTTTTCGTCCGTCATGGCGCTTCCGCCGTACTTGATGACTACGGTTTCGCCGGCATATTTTTTGATGTAAGGCAGCGCCTCCAGCAAAATTTCGGCTTTGTCGTGATTAGTGATTTTCATATATCCTCCGTTACGGGTAAATTTCAGGTGCGGTAGTCGCCGTTTATCTTGACGTAATCGTACGTGAGGTCGCAGCCCCATGCCACCGCGCCGAATATGCCGCAGTGCAGATCGACGTCTATAACGATCTCGTTTTCGGAAAGCACCGACTTTGCCGTCTCTTCGGAAAAATCGATGCCCGAGCCCGAGGCGCATACGTCGATTTTCCCCGCCGCCGAAACGAAAGCCACGTCAGCCTTCCCTGCGTCAAGCGCGGTATCGGAATAGCCGAGGGCGCACAGCACCCTGCCCCAGTTGGCGTCGGAGCCGAACATGGCGGCTTTGACGAGCGCGCTGCCGACAACGGCTTTTGCGGCTTTGCGCGCAAGTTCTTTGGTTGCGGCTCCCGAAATACGGCATTCGAGTAACTTTGTAGCGCCCTCTCCGTCAGCGGCGATCTTTTTGCAGAGCGTACGCGTGACCGTGGACAAAAGCTTCGAGAACTTCTCGAACTCGGGCGTCATCGCCTTTATTTCGTCGTTCCCCGCCTGTCCGGAAGCCATGACGGCGAACATATCGTTGGTCGAAGTATCGCCGTCTACGGTGATCATGTTGAAGGAATCCCTGACGTCTAAAGAAACGGCTTTCTGCAGCGTTTCCGGAGATATCGCGGCGTCGGTCGTCACAAATACCAGCATGGTCGCCATATTGGGATTAATCATGCCCGAACCTTTGGCTATGCCGCCTACGCGCACGGGTCTGCCGCCTATAAGACATTCCGCAGCGGCTTGTTTTAGGCGCGTGTCGGTGGTCATTATGGCCTCCGCGGCGTCCTTGCCTCCCTCAGCCGACAACGTGTTCACCAGCTCGGGGATACCCCTTTCGAAGGGTTCCATACTGAGACGTTGTCCGATGACTCCAGTCGAAGCCACTATGACGTCGCCCGCGTCGGCACCAAGGCATCTGCCGAGCAACTCCGAAGTTTTCTCGGCTATCTCCTCGCCGTCGGCGTTGCACGTGTTGGCATTGCCGGAATTGCATATTATTGCGCGCGCGTAGCCGTTTTCCAGATGGCGTTTGGTTACTATAAGCGGCGCGCCTTTAACCGTGTTTAGCGTATAGACCGCAGCGGCGGGAACGCTTTTTTCCGCCGCTATGAGCGCAAGATCGCGCTTTAATTTGTTTTTTCTGATGCCCGCGTGCACTCCCGATGCGGTAAAGCCTTTGGGGAAAGTCACGCCGTCGTCGTAAATTTTTATCATAATATAAGCCCTGTCCTTTCGTCTAATCCGAGCATGATGTTCATATTCTGTATGCAAGCGCCCGAAGCGCCCTTGCCTAAATTGTCGAACGTCGCCGTCACGCACATACGTTCGTCGTTGCCGTCGACCGACACGCGCATCGAATCCTTCCCCGACAGCGCGCCCGCAGAAGCGAACCCGTTTTCGAACGCCTCGCCGACGGATATCACTTTGCCTCCGTAAAAGTCCGAGTACAGCGATTTAAGCTCCGAAAGCGTCATACCGCCTTTCAGCGCCGATGCGTGTATAGGTACGCTGACCTGCATCCCCGAATAAAACGGAGCCACTATCGGCACGAACACGGGCGGAGTTTTGAGTCCGGTGACATATTGCATTTCTTTCAGATGCTTATGCTTTTGTTCGGGTGCGTAGGCCCGGGGATAAGCGTATCCGTTGGCTTCGTAATCGGCTATCATTTTTTTGCCGCCGCCGCTGTATCCCGTTATCGAGGTTGCCGAAATCAAAGTTTCGGGAGCCATTACTCCGGATTTTATGAGCGGATATAATATCGCCACAAATCCGGAAGCGTGACAGCCGGGATTTGCGACTCGCTGGGAGGAGGCTATCGCCGTCCTGAATCCGGCGCCGAGTTCAGGCATACCGTAAACCCAGTCCGGATCGGTTCTGTGCGCCGTGGAGGCGTCTATGATCCTGACGGACGCGTCCGCCGAGGAAGCTATCTCGACGGCGGCATCGTCGGGAAGACACAGCACCGTTACGTCGGCAAACGCCGCGGCTTCCAGCCTTGCGCGCATATCTTTGCGTTCCTCGCCGTAAAGCTTTACAAGCTCTATATCCTTTCTCTTTTCCAGCCTGTCGACGATCTTGAGTCCCGTCGTTCCCTGCCAGCCGTCTACGAAAATCTTATGCATCCAGAAACTCCCTGACGGCTTCAAGCTGTTTTTGCATGGCTTTTCCGGACGGACCGCCCTCGGAAACGCGCTTTTCCAGGCATGTTTTTAAATCCAAAGCGTCGTAAACGTCGCTTGCGAAAAGATCGGAGCGCGCTTTAAGTTCCGTTAAAGGTATTTCCTCCAAGGTCATACCTTTTTCCTGCGCCCACGCTACAAGCTCGCCCGTCAGCTTGTAAGCCGAACGGAACGGCATTCCTTTTTTGGCAAGATAATCCGCCATGTCGGTGGCGTTGATGAATCCGCGCTTTGCGGCTTGGGCGCAATTTTCGGCGTTTACCTTCATGCTCAAAAGCATCGGAGCAAAAATGTTCAGCGAGTCCGTCGCCGTTTTAAGCGCGTCGAAGACGGCTTCCTTGTCCTCCTGCATATCCTTGTTATAAGCCAGCGGCAGCCCTTTTAGCATAGTCAGCAGCGAAACGAGGTCGCCGAACACTCTGCCGGACTTGCCTCTGACCAGTTCCGCGACGTCGGGGTTTTTCTTTTGCGGCATTATGCTGGAACCGGTAGCGAAAGAATCGTCCAGTTCCACGAATCTGAATTCCCATGAGCACCACAGTATGATCTCTTCGCTGAGCCGAGAAAGATGCGTCATGATAAGCGAAGCGCAAAACGCCAGCTCCGCCGCAAAATCGCGATCGGACACGCCGTCCAGGGAATTTGCCACAACGCCGTCGAATCCCAGCGCCGCTGCGGTCTGTCCGCGGTCGATGTCGTAAGTCGTTCCTGCCAACGCAGCCGAACCCAACGGACTGAGATTCATTCTCCCGACGGCGTCGCTTAGCCTGCCGCAGTCGCGCATGAACATCGAAGCGTAAGCCATAAGATGGTGTGCCATGGTCACGGGCTGAGCACGCTGAAGATGCGTGTACCCCGGCATAACCGTATCGGTATGCTTAACCGCGGTTTCGTAAAGCGCTTTAATCATGTTCTTTAGCGAAACGGCAGTTTCGGAGGCTTTTTTTCTGAGGTAAAGCCTTATGTCTGCAGCCACCTGATCGTTGCGGCTGCGTGCCGTGTGCAGACGCTTGCCCGGCTCGCCTATGCGGCGGGTGAGCTCGCCTTCGACAAACATGTGTATGTCCTCGGCATCGGGATCGATTGTCAGCGCTCCCGAATCGATGTCCGCGAGGATGCCCTTCAGCCCGTCGGTTATGGCGGCGCAGTCAGACCCGGAGATTATGCCTTTTTTGCAAAGCATCTCGGCGTGCGCGATGCTTCCGGTTATATCCTCACTATACATCAACCCATCGACGGCTATCGATGAGTTGAATTTCTTTAAGAGTATGTCCGTATCCTTTTTAAACCTGGCGGACCACAGATCGCTCATATCGCTCCTCTATATTTGGTAGCCTTGGCTACCGATTAATGCTATTTTTTGGATTTTTCCATTATCGCGCGCACCGTCAGCGGCAGACCGAACAGATTGATGAATCCTTCGGAATCGGACTGATCGTAAACGTCGTCCTCGTCGAAAGTGGCGAATTCGGGGTTGTACAGCGAATAAGGAGAAGTGACGCCCGCGTTGATGATGTTACCCTTGTAGAGTTTGAGTCTGACTTCGCCGGTCACGTTTTCCTGGGTCTTGTCGACGAAAGCCGAAAGCGCCTCTCTCAAGGGAGTGAACCATTTGCCGAAATATACCTGTTCGGCGAACTGCTGGGCGACGATGGCTTTGTAGTGCGCGGTGTCGCGGTCAAGAGTTATGGTCTCCAATACATCGTGGGCGCGGTAGAGTATGGCGCCGCCGGGAGTTTCGTAAACGCCCCTGGATTTCATTCCGACCAGCCTGTTCTCGACTATGTCCAACAGTCCTATGCCGTTCTTGCCGCCCAGCTCGTTCAGCTTTTCGACCAGCTCCACGGGCTTAAGCGCTTTGCCGTCCACGGACACGGGCACGCCCTTTTCGAAACCTATCGTGACATAGGTGGGCTCGTCGGGAGCAAGCAGAGGACTTACGCCCATTTCGAGGAAGCCCTTTTTCTCGTACTGCGGCTCGTTGGCGGGATCTTCGAGGTCGAGTCCTTCGTGCGAAAGGTGCCACAGATTCTTGTCCTTGGAATAGTTGGTCTCGCGGTTTATCTTCAGCGGCACGTTATGCTTTTCGGCGTAGTCGATCTCCTCTTCCCTGGACTTGATATCCCATATACGCCACGGGGCTATGATCTTCATCCCGGGAGCGAAAGCCTTTATCGTCAGCTCGAAGCGCACCTGGTCGTTGCCCTTGCCCGTGCAGCCGTGGCAGATGGCGTCGGCGCCCTCTTTAAGCGCTATATCGACTATGCCTTTGGCGATTATCGGACGCGCGAACGCCGTGCCCAGCAGATAGTCTTCGTACTTCGCGCCCGCTTTCAGAGTCGGGAACACGTAGTCGGTCACAAATTTTTCCTTAAGATCGAGAACGTAGAGTTTGGAAGCGCCCGTCTTGAGGGCTTTTTCCTCCAGTCCGTCCAGCTCGGTCCCCTGTCCCACGTCGCCGGAAACGGCTATGATCTCGGGATCGTCGTAGTTTTCTTTCAGCCACGGAATGATTATCGAAGTATCCAGTCCGCCCGAATAAGCAAGCACTATTTTCTTGATTTTTTTATCCATTACAGTTGCCTCCGCAATTTCTGAATAAGATTATAATATACCGCGTTGAATAAATCAAATATAAACGGACGCCGATTATGAATATTTTTCGCAAATTATTCAAGCTATATGCATAACGCTGCATACCGCCGCTTCAAAGCGTTCGATCGGAGGAAATTTTTTCGATATACGGCGCCAGCGCGCCGGAAACCGCCTTGTAACCGGCGTCGTTCGGGTGCAGACCGTCGTCGGAGTATTCGCGGATCAAGCTGCCGTTTCCGTCGTCCAGAAACGGATAAATGTTCGCATAGACGTATCCCGCGTCTGCGGCGCGCGCTTTCAGTTCGGCATTGACCGTACATATAAGGGGAGAAAGCCGCCGCGCGTATTCGGCGCCGCGGTCGGAATTCACCGGATAAAGCGACTGGACTATCACGCCGGCGTCGGGAAGCCGTGTTTTAATTTCGTTTACGATCTTAATTATGTTGCCGACCACCGTTTCTGTAGCATATCCGCGCGACAGGTCGTTGACGCCTATGAGCAACACGACCAAACGCGGTCTGAGGTCGAATACGGACACGTCCATCCTGCGCAGCACGCCTATGGTGAGATCTCCCGCTATGCCGCGGTTGACAGCGTCCAGTCCGGGGTAATATCTGTCCAGGTCGCAAAAATCGGTTATGCTGTCGCCCAGGAACAAAATACCGTTTTCCTTTTCGTCTGCGTTCATTTTTTCGAATCTTGCCACTTTGAAGTCGTAATATATGCTCCTGCCGTTTTTAAAACGGTAGTAAGCGGAGGCAATTCCGGTGGCGAAGGCGAAAGCCAGCGTCAGGACGGCAACCGCTACCGCCAGTCTGTATGCAAAGCCGTGATCTTTATTCATTTGTCCATTATACATTATCCGGATACCGTTTTCAAAGCTATCGCCGCCGACACACGGCGGTAATTTCAAGGTAAAAAGGCGGCGGCTTTTTACGTTTTTATCATTTTTTTCTGAGGCATTGTTGACTACGCGCGCAAACTATATAGCAAACGCTATTGACCCTTTCGCTGTTTTTTGATACACTTTCGGTATGGAGTCAAGACC
>CALVZV010000020.1 GCA_944372665.1 uncultured Clostridia bacterium | reverse complement strand
GATTCGATAAGCGGCGCCGACAAACGCCGCGCCGACATTTTGGAAAGCCTCGGATACGAGGTAACGGCGGACGAAAATATGTTCGAATACCTGTATTCTCCCGAGGATCTCATCGAACTGAAAGGTCCGAAATATCACGCGAAACGGAACTTCATCAACCGGTTTTCGGAAAAATACGTTTTCCGTCCTTATAGGGAATCCGATTACGAAGCGTTAATGGAATTGGTATGCATGTGGTCGTACCGTCATATAGACAACGGCGTAAGATTTTGCGAGCAGGAGGGCTGGATAAGGTACAAATCCCTGGACAAAGTCGAAGTCGACGACGAAATAATCGTACTTGACAGAGTAGTCAGAAATCTTAAAGAGTTCAACTGTTTTGCCGACGTTATGGAGATAGACGGCAAAGTGGCGGGCTTTGCCGCGGGCGAGATAATGCCCAACGGCATAGGAGCGCTGTATTTCGAAAAAGCCGATATAGACTACAGAGGCATTTATCCGTTATTGGACAATCTGTTCTGCAAGGAGCATTTCGGATCGGTCAGATACATAAACAAGCAGGAAGATATGGGGCTGGAGGGATTGAGGAAATCCAAGCTCAGCTATCATCCCGTAAGAATGGCCGAAAGGTATTCGGCGGTCAAGAAATGAGTATCACGGTGACGCCGCTGTCGTCATCCAGCTCCGGCAATTCGGTGCTGGTGACCGCGGGCGGTTCGGGAATTTTAATAGACTGCGGTATTTCGGTATCGAAACTGAGGCAGGGACTCGAAAGAGCCGGCGTCTCGCCGTCCTGTATAAAAGGCATTCTCATTACTCACGAACACGACGACCATATCCGCAGCGCGGCACTCGTTTCCGAGAACTATTCCATACCCGTCTATGCCGAGGAACGCACGATGATCGCCGTGAAAAAACGCACCGGGCTTAAAGGCGGCTTTTATTTCAGAGGCACTTCGTCGTTTTCGCTTGCAGGCATGGAAATACGCCCGTTCGTCACTCCTCACGACGCAGTGTATCCCGTGGGCTATTCCGTTTCTGCCGCCGGCAGACGTTTCGTCTATGCCACCGATATAGGTTGGTTTTCGCCTTCCGTGACCGACGCCATGTCGGGCGCCGACGGCGTGATGATAGAGTCGAATCACGACGTCGATATGCTTTTAAACGGCAGTTATCCCAAATATTTAAAGCAGAGAATACTGTCCCAGCGCGGTCATCTGTCCAACGCTTCCTGTGCTGAGGCGGTTATGTCTATCATGGATTCGGGCACCCGAAAATTCATTTTAGGGCACCTGAGTGAGCATAACAATACTGAACAGCTGGCGTTTGAAACCACGGTGGAGGCGCTTGGGAAACGCGGAGCGGAGTACGGGAAGGACTATATACTTAAAATAGCGCCGCTGAAGGAAGCCGGCGAGGGGATCGAGTTATGATGGAAAGAATTCCGATCCGCACGATAATCGTCGTATATTTTTTCGGTCTTGCCGCCGGCTCGCTTGCGGCAACGCTCGCAAACCTTGCCGGAGGCGGCATAAGAGCGGTGTTTTTGTCGTATGCGCTGACCCAGGCAGGTTTTCTGATCGCCGTGACGGCTTATTGCCGGGCTTTTTTAAAAAAGCCGGTTTTCAAGGTAGTCCCCGCATCGAAGCCCGTACTTAAAGCGCTGCCGCTGACGGTAGCGGTAACGGCGGGCGTTTATATGCAGAACCTTCTGCCTGCCACGGGCGTGTCCGAGCTGCTGAATATGCTGGGGGTATATTCCGATACGGTCATACCCGACGTTACCGATCCGCTTAACGCGGTGCTGGCTGTCGTCACTATAGCGGCGCTGCCCGCCGTTGCGGAGGAAACGCTGTTCAGAGGTCTGTTCGCGTGTTCTTCATACAAAAGCAGGTTCTTTATGCTGTTTTATTCCGCCACGCTGTTTTCGCTGGGGCACCTAAGTTTTTTGCAGACGGTGCACCAGTTTATTCTCGGCGCGATACTGGCGTATCTGGTTTACGCCACGGGCACGGTTTGGTATTCCGTGATAATCCACTTTCTCAACAACGTCATGGCGCTGTTTACGGCGCTGATACCCGGATACGCCGCGGCGCTGGATTTCGGTTCGTACGGCGCGTGGCTGATGCCGGTCATGTGCGTTGCCGGCGCGGCGATACTGTACCCGTCGCTTTTCGCGCTGGTGAAAACGCATTCCGGCGGCGCCTACCGCAAGGGCGACGCGTTTTTTGCGGTGATGTTAAAGCGCGGCGAAAGCGACTGGTACGCCGTCGGGGAGGAGAACGTTAGTTACGACTGCGCCGAAACGGTGCGCCAAAGCAAAGCCGACAAGCTGTTGGTTGTTCTGGCGCCGGTATTTTTGGCGCTAATGACGGTTATAAATACTATATTGACTGTAAAAGGAGTCGGTCAATGACAAAATCGTTGAAACTCAGTTCCATATACGTCGCAGCGTTGGTTTCGCTTGCCGCGGCGAGGCTTATATTCGGATTCGTGAACCTTGCCGACAACCTGTCCGGCTGGCTTTTCTCGCTTGTAATGCAGTGCGGTTTCATGGGACTTATGCCGTATCTGATGTTCCGGTTTATGTCGCCCAAGGACGGCACGGGCTTTTGCGAAGCCGTATATCTGAAAAGCAAAGGCGTGAAACCCGTGACTTACGTTTACGCGGTGGCGATAGGTTTACTGGCGTTCATACTCAACGTCGGCGTATCTTCGCTTTCATATACCTTCTGGGAAGCCGCGGGATACGTGACCGTTTCCTCGTCGGGAACGATATATTCCGGGGCGGAGGTACTGATATTGGAAGTGATCACCGGTTCGATGATGCCCGCCGTGTTCGAGGAAATAACTCACCGCGGCGTATTGAGGGGAGCTTTGGAAGAACAGGGCGTGCCCGACGGCGCCAAAGTTTTCATAATGGCGCTGTTTTTCGGCATGGGACACCAGAACGTCCTGCAGCTTATACCCACTTTCGTCGTCGGCCTCATCATTTCGTATATGGCGGTCAAGAGCCGTTCCATACTGCCGGGAATGATAGTTCATTTCATGAATAACTTTATAATCACGTTCTTCGATTACGCCGAGCAGGCAGGGCTTGGAATAGCGGCGCTGTATAACCTGCTGGTCAATTATATGTTTTCGTCGCTATTCGTGCTGTTCGGCGCGATGGCGGTCGCGGCGGTATGTATCATAATGCTGCTAAGGGAGATCGGCAGGCAGCATAAGTCCGAATCCGGAAACACCGCGCCCCGGGCAGAGCCAACGTATTCCGACTCGACGGATGTGGGTGACGTGTTCAGCGGCTACGGCGGCGCAGAGAAGGAATATTACTATTCCGAATTTTCGGCTTCACGCTGTCCGGCGCCCGCCAAAAAAACGCGTAAAGCCGACCCGGCGGCAACGGCTTTGCTGGCGATCGGTCTTGCCGCCGCGATTGCAGGCACGCTGTCCACGCTTATCTGGGGGCTTTTGAGATGATAAAGATCAACGTCGTGGCGGTCGGAAAACTTAAAGACGGGTTTTACCGCGCAGCTGCGGACGAATACAAAAAACGCCTTTCGCGCTTTGCCGAGATCAGGGAAACGGAATGTCCCGAATGCGCCGACAGGGCGGGAGTCGATCCCGCCCTGTGCGAGGAAAGGGAGATACTCAAGCGCCTGTCAGGCTACGCGGTGCTTCTGGACATACAAGGCGAGAGCGCCTCTTCCGAGGATTTTGCCGGGTTCCTGGACACTCTGGCAACGGGAGGCAGGAGCGAAATTACTTTCGTTATAGGCGGCTCCAGAGGAGTAAGCGAGGCGGTGAAGAAAGCTGCTGACAAACGTCTCAGCTTCGGCAGGATGACGTTTCCGCATACCTTGATGCGCGTGATGCTGTTCGAACAGATATACCGCGCGTTCACCATAAACGCGGGTATGCCTTATCATAAATAAAAGGTACGAATCCCGTCCGGTCGGCATATCATTAACTATGCTGATCAACGATATGGTATCTTTAGCTACAAAAGCCGGTACGATCCGCTATGTCGGCAAAAGCCTGTACGGCAATCCGATCCCTATGATAAAAAAGGGCAGGGAGCGCGGCGGAGCCGTGCTGGCGGTGGGCACCGTCCATGCCAGGGAACACATAACGGGCAGACTGCTGTGCGAGCTTGCGGCGGCTTACGACGGCGATTATCCGGTGGACTTCATACCGTTTCTGAACCCTGACGGGGCGATACTGGCGACAGAGGGTATGACGGCGTTCGCGCTGAAAAACCGCGAGCGCATCGCGCTATTGAGACTGAACGGCGGTTCGACCGATTTCACGCTGTGGAAAGCCAACCTCAGAGGCGTGGATCTCAACGTCAATTTCGACGCGGGCTGGGGCACGGGCGCCAGGAACGTGAGAACGCCGGGCAGCGAAAATTATATAGGCGAATATCCGTTCAGCGAGCCGGAAACGCGCATAATACGGTCGCTTGCGGAATCGGGGCGTTACGCGCTGGCGGTTGCGTACCACTCCAAGGGCGAGGAGGTCTACTGGGGTTTCGGCGGCAATACCGATTACCGCGAGGAAGCCGAAACGATAGCCTCCGCACTCGGATACGCGCTCAAGACGACGCCCGATTCGGCGGGCGGACTTAAAGACTACTGGATACAGGCAACGGGGCTTCCGGCGTTCACCGTGGAGGTCGGTAAAGACGCATTCCCGCACCCTTACCCGGAAAGCGAACTGCCCGATCTTGTAAAAACGCACGCAGGAATGCCCGAGCTATACGCCGGGATAGCTGAAAGAGTATGGAAAAGAATAAGGAATACTACATGAAAATAGCGCTTGCGGAGGCCAAAAAAGCGGCTGCCGAGGACGAAGTCCCCGTGGGCGCCGTCGTCGTCAAGGAAGGGAATATAATCGCAAAAGCGCATAACCGCAAGGAGAAAAAGGGTATGGCTACGCGCCACGCCGAGATAGAGGCGCTGGAGCGCGCTTCAAAAAAAACGGGCAACTGGTGGCTGGAAAACTGCGAAGTCTTCGTTACTCTGGAGCCGTGCGCGATGTGTGCGGGCGCGATGATAAACTGCAGAATCGGGAAACTGTATTTCGGAGCACGGGACCCTAAATACGGCTGTTGCGGTTCAATGTATAATCTTTGCGAGGACAGGCGCTTCAACCACGTCGTTCCGGTGGAGGGGGGAATCATGGAAAAAGAATGCGCCGCGATACTCAGCGAATATTTCAAAAGAAAGAGGAAATAAACTTATGCCGACCGTTATCGTGGGATTGGGAAATCCCGGAAAAGAATACGAGAGCACCTTTCATAACGCGGGATGGCGCGCCCTGGACGCGCTTAGCGAAAAGCTGGGGAAGAAAATAAAAAAAGCCGAATGTTCTTCGCTGACATGGGCGGGCAGCGTGGGCGGCGAGAAAGTCGTCCTGGCAAAACCCCTGACGTACATGAACCTTAGCGGGGAAGCGGTAAAAAGCCTGGTCGCCAAATATAAAGCAGAGCCGATAATCGTTTACGACGACGTGGATTTGCCGATCGGAACGCTGAGAGCGAGAACGGGCGGTTCCGCGGGTACGCATAACGGGATGCGGAACATAGTGGAAAAGCTGGGCAGGAGCGACTTTTGCCGCATAAGGATAGGCATAGGCAGGGGCGAAGGAGAACTGAAAGACTATGTGCTTTCCCGCCCGTCGGAAGAAGCCTCCGCGGCGCTCGCGGCGGCTACTTCGAAGCTCGCCGACAAATTGGCGGAGTACCTGCTTGACGGCCGCGATTTCGAAAAACTGATGCGCGAATTAAACGCCTCGGCACGCTGATTTTCAGCCGCGGACCCGGCCCGGTATCCGCGCGGCGCCGCGATAACTGCAGATTAAAAGACTGTTCCGGAACAGAAAATTATTCTAAAAATCAATCAATATAACTAACTTTATTTAAGTGCGGTCAAATGACCGTTCTGCCGTTTTTAAGCGCCTGCCGCCGCACGGGGAAGAGCGCCGTTTTTGTGCGCTCCGGTAAATAAAAAGTAACAAAACGCGCCCGCAAATGACGGGAGAGGTGCGGCGCGCAAAAAATTCACAAAAAATTCACTTCAGTTTCGCGCGGGAATGCGCGTGAATAAAATATTATAAAACCGACGAAAAAAGAAGAAATCCGGCTTTTGAAAGTGAACGGGGGGTGAAGAGTAAATTCATTTTACTTTCCGTTTACACGGGCGCTATATTGACACACGCGTATAGATTTAGTAGAATTCCGTCGTAAAACGCCGCTTTCCCGGCGGCGCCGAAAATAACGGAAACGAACTCCAAGGCTCGGGAGACAGAATATGAAAACGAAGTTGTTTAAACGGATACTGCTGATAGTAATCGCTATTGCCGTCGTGGCGTCGGTGGCCGCGTGTTCTCAGCGCGAAGCGCCGATCACGGACGATCAGGTCAATCAGGGGACAGGAGACGGGATTATTTCCGACATCAGGAACGAGACTCCGATGACCGAGGCGGAGGCGAAAGAGTACCTGAAAGAGGCGATAGACAATTATAAGACGTTACATACCGCTCCCGATGACCCGGAGTGGTACGTCATGGACGTCAGTCTCACTTACGATTACGATTATTTCTGGTTGGACAGCTCCGAAAAGATAGACACCGAATCTTCGTTCGAAATTATTTTCAAAGCCAACTTGAATCTGAAAGACAATGCCAAGAGCCAGGTATATTTTCAGCTTCGTAACGCCAATTCCACTCCGATATTCTGTTTCTATTACATCGACAAATATTCGTATTTCGTGATCGGAACCGACCGCTATTACGCGCGTGAACTTAATTTCCAGCAGATCGGTTCGATGATAGCCGACGGTCTCGGCGGATTGGGTATCGATATTTTCCAGGTTCTTGCCGGTCTGAGCTCGGGAAATTCCGGAATATCGGTCCTGGACGGCTTCCAGGTGTTCCTCAACCAGCTGCTGTTCGATACTTCCATGACCGTAATGACGTCGTACAATCTCGACGAAGAAGGCAACTACGGCACCCAGACGGTGGGAACGGGTCTGCAGCTCAACAATCTGCTGACCATGCTGTCCGAAGGTTTCGATATCGGATTTATTCTGAGTATGATCCCGAATCTTGATTATTCCGGCGACACCTTTGTGTCGTTCGGCACGTTCTGGGAATTTATCGGCGGTTTCATAGGAGGGGAACTCAATCTCGATCCGTTCCTGATGCAATTCCTGGGATTCGATATAGCGTTACTGGGTGAAAAAGACTGGCCGCAGATGGAGGCTTATTATAACGTGATCACCGAACGCAAGCTTATTACGCGCACCGACGCCAGCGGATACGAAACTTCGGAATACGGATATGCGGCGACCGGCTGGGGGCTTGGCATTACGACCGCCGAGGGCGGCAATATGGATAACGTGCGCGAGAAATATTCAACGGTCTCGCCCTCCGATTACGTGTCCTCCGGCGACGAAGATCACGTAGAGGAATATTCCGTACAGATAGAACTCAAACCTATGCTGTACGCCACAAATTCTCCTATCGGCATCAACTTCGCGAACCTTAACGTCAACGAAAGCGGCCGCGACTCTTACTATTCCGAGGGCGGTCTGGGCAACATCGGTCTCGGCGCCACGCTGTATGCCGAATCCGACGAAAACGGCAAGGTCAGCATCAACGACATACTGGGCGATCTGCTTACGGTCGACCTTGGGGCGCTAGGCGGCGTGGAGATCGATTTCGGCGAAGCGGAAAGCAGATACGAATTCAACCTCGACATCAATCTGGCGCTGGATTTCTTTTCGGGCATGGAAACCGAGGCGGAAATAACTATTTCGTATAACCAGTCCCCGCTGATAAGGATCTATCTCGGCGACAATACGCTATACCTCAATTTCGACGGGTTGCGGGCTATAGGAAACACTAGCGCAAACCAGGTAATCCTGCCTAAGATCCAGATTCCGGGCTTTGACGTCAACAAGATGCTGGACGCGGCGTTCCTGGATATGCTCCAGCCGTACGTCAATCCCGACTATGTGGCGCCGTCGTCTTCGGCGTCCAACGCGCCCGCCAACGACGGTGAAACCGGCGAAACCGGCGGCGGATTCGACGTTCTGGCGCTTATATCCACCATAATCAACAACTTCGAATTCCCCGGCAGGGGCGAATACGTGACCGACGCCGACGGCAATCTGGTGCTGGACGGAGCCGGTCAGCCTATCCCCAACAATTTCGACATTTACATGCGTCTGGATTCCGCCGAGCTTAGCGAGCTTTTCGCGAGCTTCGGTCTGCCCGTCAACGACGGCGGGAAACTGGGCGACGATCTGGAAGCCGAACTCTATTTCAACCAATACGATCCCATCAATACGCTGGAAATGAAGGTAACGCTGACCGATACCGTCAGATTCGGACTCAAACTCGACAAACTCACCTACCTCATGGAACCCGAATGGAAGAACAGGGAAATGGTGTCCACGTCGACTCAGCGCAAGGAGTATCTGTCTTTACCGTATCTGACCCAGGGCGGCAGCGAGGACGCCGACTATACCAATACCGACTTCAGATTCGTTCTCGGCGGCGACGTCACGTTCGGGCTGGGAGCCACCAGCGAAACGGGCATAGATTTGAGCGATCTCATAGGCGCGTTCGTAGAGAATCTGCTGCTTTCGATAGGCATAACCGACGACATGAGCCTTAAACTCAGCTACGAGGTCGCAGCAAACATCAATATAATAGATCTCGACGCGATACAGCTCAGGCTCAACATAATCAACAAGAATTCCGGTCAGTCCATACTCACTGCGTATTACATGGGCACGGAAGACGCGCTGTATCTGGATCTGGAGCGTCTGGGCAATCTGGGCATCTCCTCCATAGGCAAGCTCCCCAGACTTAAGTACGAAGGGCTGGGGCTGTCCGACATGCTCGGCAGCGTGGACATAGTGGGCATGCTGGGAGGCCTTTTCGGCACTTCCTCGGCTGCCAACGGCAACGTGATACAGCTTAACGCCGCCGATCCCGATTTCGTATACAACGCGTTTTCGGCGCTGAACAGGACTGTCCTGGGCGCGGGCTATCTGATGTCGCTGTCCTCCCGAGACGGGGAACTCAACTTCTTCAATCCGTCGTATGCGTATAACGCCGACGGCGACGACGCTTCCGGTGACGCCGGCGGCATAGACATTTTGGGACTTATCGGCGCGGCGCTCGACAAAATCTACATCGATCAGGCGGCGGGAACGATGAGCGTGATAATCGCTTCCGACGTTCTGACGACGCTGGTCGCCATGCTGATAACCGATTTCGCGCCCGAAAGGGGACTGCCCGAAGTCGAGGCGTATCTGCAGCTGCATCTGGACAAGATAGATTTTGCAAATCCCGACAAAGAATCGGGCATGCTCTCCATAGTCCTGAACATTCTGGATTCCGGAGACAAGGACATACGCGCCGTGTCGCTGAATCTGGACATCTTAAGGCAGATCCAGCTTTCAAAAGGTGACGGAAGCAGTCTGTGGCTGGGCACCAACGAGGACAACTATCCCGGTACTTTCGTATCGATGAGCGAGTTCCTCGATCAGCTGAGGATAGGGCTGAGACTCAGCGGTCACTTCGATCTCACAGTGGCGGACGAACCCGTCTACGTGGTCGACGACAAGGGCGAACTGGTGCTTGACGAATCCGGCAATCCCGTTCACGCGGTGGATTCCGAGGGCAATTATCTGTATCAGACCGTCCAGAAGTATACCAACGATTATCTGAACGGACTGCTCAGCGGCTTGCTGCCCGGACTGGGACTAATGGTTGATACCTCGCGTTTCAACATCGAACTCGGTTTCGAGATCGTCGTTAAGCTTTCGCTTG
The DNA here is from genome assembly GCA_944372665.1 of uncultured Clostridia bacterium. Lineage (GTDB taxonomy): Bacteria > Bacillota > Clostridia > Christensenellales > DTU072 > Stercoripulliclostridium_A. Next base: position 20,236 of record CALVZV010000020.1, on the reverse strand, counting down.
CGGGCGTGATAAAGCTTGACGGAAGCGCGGGCGCGGATCCTATCGAAGCCATACTGACAGGCTCCGAGGTAATGATAAGACTGTTCGACACCGAACACGACGACAGGACGATACTGGCGCTGTATCTGTACGAAAACGACCTGTATCTCGATCTGAGCTATTTCGGTATACCCAATATAGGGATATCCGACGTATCCAAACTTATCGACGACATTTCTTCTCTGACCGCGTCTGCGGCTCCGGAGGAAGGCGGCGAGACCGGCACGGATATAGTCAACGATTCGACGTTCAATCTTTTGAACGTGGACAATATCGTGCGCTATGCCGGTCCGGACAGCCCCGAATCGGTGGCGCTTGCCGCGATAATTTCTCCCGAAAGCCTGTCCGTAAGCCTTTCGGCGGAAGTCATTAAATCGCTTCTCGGACTGTTTATCACCGGCGGATTGCCCGTGGAAATAGCCGATACGATGCTGGAGCTAGGCTATAGAGACGGCAACATCACCCTCAGCCTGGATACGGGCGTGGAGGTGTTCAACCTCAGCCTGGGCATCGACATGTTCAAGCTTGCGGTGGACGGCGGAGAACTCGACGATCCCGCAGGCAATTTCGTCATAGCGGCGCCCGATTCCGACGACTATTTCATGACCGGCGACGGCATGCCGACGGATATAGACCTGAGTCTGAAAGCCGAAATAGGCATCAATTCCGAACCTGCCGAAAATTCCGACAGGAACACGATAAATCTTGCTCCCGCGCTGTCAGGGCTGCTGGGCGACGTAGAACTGAACATGCTTATCGAATTTCTCGGAATAATCGACGAAAAGCTGTTCCTGAGCCTGGAAGGCGGCATCAACCTCGACGAGATCGTCGATATCGCCACCAACGGTTTCGACTTCGCCAAGATCCAAAGAACGGGACTCAAGATCAAACTCCAGACTTACGCGTCCGCAGATAAAAACGATATAGATTCGTCCACGGGCGAGCGCAGGCTGCGCGACGTGATCACGTTCTATTATATCGAAGGCGATCTTTACATGAATATCGATACCGCGATAATCGGTCTCGATCACATCATGATCCCCGACGCCAACGAGGTCATCGGCGGACTCATCTCCACGCTTACCGGCGGCGGCGAAGCGGGCAACGTTTCCAACGCACCTTATTACGACGAAGGCGAGGTGACTCCCGACGAAGTGGTATATACGTATATCAATCTGGCGCTTGCCGACGGCGGACTGACGTTGACGCTGACAAAGGACTTCCTGACGGGGATATTCACGGCGCTGGGTCTCGATATAGGCTCTTATCTGGAGTCCCTCAACCTGAAAGTTGAGGCGGGCGCGACGCTCAGTCCTCTCGAAATATTCCTCTCGCTGGGCATTCAGGACCTTGGCGACGGCACTCCCGGCTCCGGCTCCGAATTCGTCGAACTTCAGGCGTCGATAGGCAATCTCGAACTGGGGTTCGACAAAACGCTTACCCTTACCGACGAGGAAAAGGCCGAGTACAGTCAGGTCGAAGAACTCAGGACTCTCGGCGTCGTCCTTACCGGCGCGCTGAAAGCCGAGATCACCGCTCCGACCGGGGTTTCCGATCCGGAAACGGGAGCCAGCGGCAACATTCACGCGTTTACCGACGTATTTAAAGCGATAGCCACGGTTCTTGACCAGTCTGCGGAAAAAGACAGACTGGTGTGGATTAGAGAACAGGCGCTTTTGGAAGAAAATCAGGCGCTCCGCATCGAAAACAACTGGACCCACCTCGAGCTGGAAAACTACCTGGGCAAACTTTACGACGCGGACGTCGCTCCGATGAGCTACGAAGGTCTGCTTAACGTGGGTATCGTCGTCGAGGTCCTCGACGACATGATAGGAGAGGACGGCGACGCGGTGTTCGGCGGCGAAATATACTATACTATCGAGGCTATATTGGATATAACCGATATAATGAACCTCAAACTGGCGCTGTTCCTGAACACGGAGCCCGGACTCAACGGCGACATAATGTCCGTCAGCGTCATGGGCGTTTACGACGAAGCTACGGGCGCGTACGATATCAATCTGTTCGCGGATCTGACCAACGTACTCAGCCAGGGCATCGTCATAGACGACCGTATCCGCATTTCGCATTTCGACGAATTTTCCGCATACATGCAAAAATTCGCCGCGACTTTCACCGGCAAGAACGCTACATATGAACCGGTGGCGATGAATTCTCAGAATAACGGGCTGGAACTGCCCAAAAACGCCGACGGCGACGTTCCCGGCAGCATAATGGCGGGCGCGGCGTTCGTACTCGCTATAACCGCCGATCCCGACGCGTTCGGCATTCCCAACGGCGCCCCGGTTTCCGTGGTCGCGCCCACCGCGGCGATATACGCTCTCTTAGGTTCTCTGCTGCAGGTCTCCAACATAGACTATGCGACCGAAAACCAGAACAACATGATAGCCAACTATATCGCTACCGGCAAATACACCCTTGACGAATACTATTACGCTCTGCTCGGCGCGGCGGACGACTTTCTCGCCAAGATTTCGGCGCTCTATAACTCGGGAGCGCTGAGTCAGACCTATTTCGACATAATAAGATCGTCGGTGCAGGATCTGAAGGAGGAAACGGTAGACGTTCACGACAGCGCGGCCTTTGAAAACGTGGACAAACGCCTCGAGGCTTATGCCGCGGCGGCAAACGCTTTCGTACAGGCGATGAAACAATACGAGGCATATTTCGGCACTGACGCAGATATGCTTTCGACACTTGAAAAATTCGGCGTTTATTCCCACGCTTCGGTCGACGGTACCGTAGTTATAACGCTGAATAACGAGGAATACAGTCAGGAAATGCACGAAATCGTGCTACTGGGACTCAAACAGGATCTGGCATACAGGCGTGATTCCGGCGAAATAAGCTACAACGACTACAAGTTCCTGATCGAAGGAATGATAGCCAAGCTGGACGGCACGACTTTCCCCGGCGGAGGAGAGCACGGCGATCCCAACCAGTATCCGCAGATCGACGTCAGCAAATTCTTTAACGACAACACTCCTTCGGGACTCGTTCAGATAGGCGCTTCCGAAGTGCCCGACGGCAACGGCGGCACGAGGACGGCGTTCCTGCTGCTGAACATCGCGCTGAAGGATATAGTCGAAATACAGCTCGAACTCGGTTCGATACAGGTCAGCGTTTCCCCCGACGAAAGCTATTATGTGGGCAAGGTGGACGAAGTTACCGGCAACGTGACCGGCGGCTTGCTGAACGCGGGCTATTACCACTTAAATCCCCAAAACATGGAATCGCATAACCTCTATCTTTCGCTTTCGGGCGAGATAGACTTTGCCGCAGACGACACCAACGTCGATCTGGTATTCCCCGAAAACAACACGGCGATCAACTTTACGGAGCTGATCGATACGCTGTTTACTTCGGTACTGGGCTTCGGCACCGCCAATTTCGGAGCGATACTCGAAAACGCGGGCTACGATCCCAAACAGATGACGTATCAGATCGAAGTGCTGCTGAACATGGGCGACCTGATGCGCTTCTTCGCCACGACCGACATCTACGCACTGCTGGTCAACGCTCAGCTGAGTATAGAACTCGGTTTCGTGTCCGAAAAGACGGTTTACGACTCCAACGGCATACCGCATACCGAAAAACAGACCGATTACCTGAGCATGTATTACTACGAAGGCAACGCCTTCATAGACGGCAGCATCATAGGTATACAGAAAATCAGAGTAGACAAGGCCCTGGGTCAGCTTCTCGAACTGTTCGGAATCGATATCGGCGGCTATTATCCCGACGATTCCGGTTCTTCGGGCAACAATCCGCTCAACGCCCCCGCGTCTTCCGTTTCGGCAGGATTATTTAACGACGGCGAGGACGACGAGCCCACGGGCGGAGAACTCATACCTTATCTGCACATTATCCTCGGAAATACCAAGGGCGTCGTTTTGGACTTCCTCGGACCGGTCATATTCTCGGTTCTGAAAGGACTTAACGCAAATGTGGGCGATAAAGACGTCGGCGAGCTGGTCGAACAGACGCTGAACGGCGATCTCGACCTGCAGCTGGGCATAATGACCAAACTCGGTCTGCTGGAACAGTGGAGCGACGGCGAATCCGACAGGGACGCTCTCGGACTCGGCGTCAAAGTCGGTAATTACACCGTCGGTCTTGCGATCAGCGAGCTGAAAGCGGGACTGGAGGACTCCTCACAGTCCGCCGCGACGCTGCTGCCGCCTGACTTCAACGAAACCGACTACCCCGAAACGGATAACCTGAGTACGGTATATATCAATTTCTCCTTCGAATTCGATATCGACGGCGACGAGAATACCATTTTCGGACTGGACGAAACGCTGGACGCCATACTGACTCAGTTCGGCACCGACGACAGCGGCGTGGAGAACTCGGTGGTTTCCACGATCAAGGGACTCGGTCTGGCACCCGTCATTACGTTGCTGAGCACGATCTCCACGCATTACGTGCTGGAATTCGAAGGCAACATGAACTTTACGGAGATCATAGACGAGGCTTCGTTCTACGACTCCAACTTCTCCGTGGTGCTCCGCGACAGAACTAAGACGGCGGAATATAACGGCGAGATCAAGTATAGAGAGATCCTCTCCGTTTACTATTACGGACGCGCGCTGTATTTGAACGCCGAATGCTTTAACCTTCAGGCGGTCAGGATAGACAATTTCTATGACTTCCTGGTCAAGGATCTGCTGCCCGGCTACGGCGTGAACCTGGGCGGGGATTCCGCAGAAAGCGGAGAAGGGGAAACCGGAGGCACCGTTACGGCGCCCGAAAACGCAGGTTTTGCGGGCTACGTAAGCGACCAGGGCTTCGATCCCTTCGCCATTCTGCGTCAGCTTCCCGAAGGCGCTACCCCGATAGCCGCATATATCAACCTGATACTTTGCCCTGAGGGCTTCTGTATCGGTATCGGCACCGCGGCGCTGTTCGGTATACTCGCTTCTCTCGGCGGAGAGGCGTCCGGATCGATGGACTTTTTACAGACGCTTGCCGGAATAGACTTTGTCGGTATCGTAGACCCGATAGGAGAAATAGACCTCGATCTGACGCTTGTGGGCGACGACGAGTTGCTCGGTCTCGGCATTACGTTCAAAGGCTACGAGTATAACGGCGACGAGCGTGTCAACGTGTCCACCGATCCCGAAAACCCCGAATACGTGCTTTCCGGCGACGAGATCTCGATAGGGCTCAAGTTCTCCAACGACTTTACCGTCGCGTTCACGTATAACTGGTTCGAGGAGATCCGTCACGAGGACGGCACCGTGGAAAGGGTCGAAGTCGACAAGACCATGGACGAACCCGGCGTGGCTTATATGCCCGACGGCTCCGAATCGGCATACGTCGCGGTAGACCCCACCAATCCCGTTATCGGCGTTTCCACCAAACTGTTCGTGGACGTTTCGGCGGGCAAGGTCACGGGCACGGGGACCGAGGGCGCCATTTCGGGCGAGCTGTTCACCGGCTACGAACTGAACCGCGAACCGCTGACCAGCCTCCTTGCGGGCGCTTTAAGCGGAGTGATGGATATCACGTTGTCCATTCTGCTGGAAGTGATGCAGGATCAGAATTTCAGCCTCGAAGTCGAGCTGCTGGCGAATCTGCCGCTCAGAAACCTGCGCGGAGTCGAAATGCAGCTGACGATAAGACGAGTGGACAATAACCATAACTATATAATAATGCGCGCGAACCTGCACAACTCCAACCTTTATGTCGATCTGACCTATCTGAACGGACCCAGATTCATAGTCGAAGAGGTCCTGGAGGTATTGCTGGGCGAAAAGGAATTTAACGATTCCGTACTGGGCGGCTTGTTCGGCTCCGGCTCATCGGATGAACCGACCGAACCCGTAAACGCATACGGCGGACCCAGCTCCGCGCCCGGTTCGGGTGCGGTCACCCCGATAGGCATCGATCTAGGCAGGTTCTTTGCCGACATCGGTACATACGGACTGGCACTCTATCTGACCGAAGCTGCCGTCAATTCCGTACTCGGCATGTTCAACATGGCCGACTTCAGAATATTCAACGAACTGCTTGCCGAGCTGTATCTTGCGCCCAAAAACAATTCGTTCATATTCGGACTCGGCATTTCGGCTACGGCGCAGTATGACGAAATCGATTCCGAAGGCAGCGCCACCGGCAATACGATGACCAGCAAAGTACTGGGACTGGGACTCGGTCTTGACGGGATCAGGCTCAATTTCGAGTCTTTCCCCAGCGACGTGCTGCTGATACCGCAGACTTCCTATTACCTGCCCGCGCATACGGTCAACACCATTACTTTGGACGCGGCGTTCCAGGTCGATTTAAAAACCAAGGACGGCATAATCAACCTCAAGTCGCTTTACGAATCGATCCTCGATCCCAACGGCGATCTTGCCAATATCGAAGCCATCAAGGATTCCGCGTTCAATATACTGTTCTCCGAAGACAGTCCGCTGACTTCAAAACTGCCGCAGATGGTGATGCTGGGCGATTTCGGCGACGTGCTGACCATGGAAATAACCGGATACTTATATATCCGCGAAGGACTCGACGGTCTGCTCGACAATCTGCAGCTGAGAGTCATGATGTACACCGACAACGAGAAATTCTCCAAGGCAAACGGAAGCTATCTCGTCGCGTTCTATTATCACGATAACGATCTGTACGCGGATCTGAGCAAATTGGGAATGGGCAAGATCTCCGCTCCCGAGATGCCCAATGTCATCAACTTCCTCATCAACGGCAAGGGCGCAAACGATCCCGCAAGCGGCGACAGCACCGCCGACGCGGAAGCGCTAAACGCGAATTTTGCCGCCAGGTATCCCACCTGGGCGCAGGCGATGGGACTGAATAACGAAAACGATGCCGAAAAACTCATCGGCATAGTCAAGATACTGCTTTCGAACGACGACGGCTTGCTGATAACCGTTGCTTTCGAAATGGTCGCGGCGCTGCTGTCGGGCATCATCGAGAATTTTGACGTCGATCTGGGCGCTTATATCGAGGACGTCATCAATCCCACGGTTTCCGTGGGCATGACGCCGGATTCCGAATACGAGATCGGCATTCACCTGGATTCGGCGACCGATAAATACATTATGTATGATCCCGACGGCGAAATCATCACTGACGAAGACGGCAATCCGATATATCAGGAAAACGACGCCGGACTCGACTTTGTGATAAGAGTGCTCGGTCAGTCGTTCAAAGCGGGCATAGAGAACGTGTACACGATAGTGACCGAAGAAGGGGTGACCAGCTCCATCACGCCTCTGATTTCGCTGGAGGAGCGCAAGGCGTACACGTATTTTGCTCAGATCGCGCTGACGGCGGGCACCAACCTGTCGCTGACGTTCGATCTTAAGGACGGTAACCTCAGCGTTACGGAACTGCTGAAAATCATTTTCGGAATGCTCAACCTCAAGCCGCCGGAAAACTTTAACACGGATATCGTGTTCTCGGGCGGCGACGAAACGCTGGTGTGCGAACTCAACGTCAATTTCGCGTTCGACCTTAACCGCCTGCTTTACTCGCAGGATCCCGCCGAAATAGCCAAGGCTATAGTGCTGGAACTGGTAATACAGTACACGATACTCGACAACGAAGGCATTGCCGTGGGAGAAACAGGCAAGGTTTACCACAACCAGAAGATGCTGCGCCTGACCATGGTGGACGACATGGTGTATGCCGGCGTGGAGCTGTTCGACTCTCAGCTCAGCGTCTGTATCCCCAACCTCGGGCTGACCTCACTCATCAGGGCGCTGCTGGAGGACGCATTCGTCATACCCGAACTTGACGACGACACCAGCGTCGGAGGCAACTCTCCCGACAATTCCGTCGATACCGGCTCGGGTGACGTTACCGCGGTTCCCTCCAATTCCGTAAGGAACCCGATAATCGACATGTTCGAGGACAACGTAACGTCTCTCGGACAGTTCCTGCAGCCGATAATATACCTCAATTCGCAAGGCTTCGCTCTCATGGTCACCAACGAGCTGCTGGACGCCGCGCTCAACGTGCTCAGAGAAATCATCAACGACTATATCGGCAGCGACGAAGAGGACGTCCTGACGCCCGAACGTATAACGGGAATAGTACAGGAACTGCTGAGTTACGCCAGCGTAGGGGTGTACTTCGACGAGGAAAAGGACGGCAACATGTCGCTGCAGGTAGCCGTCACCAAGGAGTCCGTCGAGGAAACGACCCCCGACGGCGGCGTATTCCAGTCCGTCGGCTACAGCATCATTATTTCGCTGCTGCAGGACAGCCGCCTGGTCATCAACACCGACACATATAACGATTATTATAACGAAACGCTGACAGATCCGGACTTTGTCGCGTTCCGCAACAGCTGCCTCAACATCGATATGGAGGCGGAAGCCAACTGGCGCTTTAACGTCGGCATAGACATCACGCTTTCCGCAGACCTCAGGGAATATATCCTCAACTGGTCGTCGCTGTTCGATCAGGAAATGGACGCTGACGGCAATCTGGTGGGAGCCGCGTTCTATATCCAGGCGTTGAACGACATGCGCGGCGACCTGACGTTCAGAATAAAAGCCGACGTACTGCTGCGTGACCTGGATAAATGGTCGGTAGACATGCTGCTGCAGCTGGTGACTCTGGACAAAAACGGCGACGTTATCGAAGAGTATATCGGTATGTACGTCGTTGGCAGCCTGACGCAGATAGACGCCGATGCCGGCGGCAACGTGAACTTTACGGGCGAGGATCTGAAGATATACCTGACCCTAGGCGGCGTTGCCAACATAATGCTGGACGGCGAGGCATTCTATAACTTCCTGGGTCTTAACCTTAACGCCATACTGGACGAGCTTTCCGGAACTTTGGGTAACGTCGGCAATGACCTTAGCGGCACGCTGAACGGCATTATCACGCAGCTTGGCGGATTGCTGGGCGGCCTCAGTCCCTCCGAAGACGAAACGACTCCCGACTCCGGAGCCCAGAACGCGCCCGAGGACGATACTTCTCCCGAAGGAGAAATCGACGAAGACGTTGCATGGTATCTCGGACTTCTGGATTCCGTGGAATTCACCAAGGGCATCATTTCGATAGTCGTGGCGCGTACGGCGCTCCAGACGCTGCTGCAAAACGTCCTCGAATTCCCGTTCGAAGACTCGCTTGGCGTCGTGGCGGTGGATCTGAACAACGTCAAGAACACGCTGGATATAAGGCTGGGACTGGATTATCACGAACCCATAAAGATCGACGACACCGAACTCGACGAGCTGAAATACTCCTTAGCCGATGCAGACGACGCATTAGGCGCGAACTTCCTTTCCAACGTGCGTCTGAACGATACGTCCAATGGATATTCCGCAAGGTTCCTGGAAATGAGCTATAACGCGTACAGTCTGGAATACGACAACGCGTATTATGCCGACCCGTCGCTTGCGTTGCTGGGCGGAATAGTGCCCGCTACCGAGGAAGGCAACGTGTATTTCTTCACGTACTATGACGAGGGCAGCGAGGCTTCGCTGTTCAACGCGATAGTCGAGCACCTGAAAAAAACCACTTATACTCCGAACGGCGGAACGAAGACCTCGGTATACGTATTCGATACGGTGACGGACGGCAGCTATGTGCGCTTCCGCGGCTCCGACGCTTTGGGCGACAGAGCATCCGGTATTTCCGGTGCGGTCAAGCTCACCAGCGATATAAAAGGCAACGCGTGCGTAATGGTCGCCGCGATATACGGTACGGGCTATATTCCCGATTATATCGACCTTAACAAAGTCGAGGCTTACAACCTGGGCGGCAAGGAATATTTCCTCACGTCCTCCGACGAAGCGATCGACGCCGTAAGGGATTACGAAGAAACCTTCCTTAGCGATGTGACGATAGGCGGCAAGCAATTAAAACCCTCCACCGCGATCATAAATGAACAGAGGGAAGACACTTCCCACTCTTATCCGCTTGCCAACCCCGGCGCGATGGAAGTTTATTACCTTATCTACAACGCCGCAGACTACGCCGACTACTTCGCCTCCTCCGCGGAGCTAAGCGAGCTTGACGCGCTGGGAAGGGCGAACCATATCCTCGACCTGATAGTCGCCGACTTCGAGAACAAGGCGTATACGCTTATAACCTATCCGCCCAAGGACGGCGCAAGCTATATCGGCACGATGTACGAATATACCTATCATCAGAGCCAGCTGAAGGTCTGCGTCAAGATAGTGGGCGTTTATGACGAGAACGGCGAAGTCAACGATTACCGCGTCATGCTGGCGGCGGCAAGTTCCGAATCCAAGTTCAACGTGTCGCTGTCGATAGGCAATCTCGATATCGGAATCGACGACGCCGATATCTTCCAGACGACGCCCATCAACGGCGAGCTGAGGGAAGATCCCATACTGTACTTCACCGAAAATTACAGGACTATAAACGATTACGCCTGGGAGTTCAGACTCAACAGCGAGATAAGCCTCGACGACTCGGTCGGCGGGCTGTTCGACATGACCAACCTTGTCGGTACCGTCTTCTCGCTCATCGGCGGCGACAACGCAGTGCTTAACGGGCTAAGCGACCTCAAACTCGCCATTCAGCCTGTGGAAGACATCGCCGTCAGAATAGGCTTCTCGATCGCGGCGTATATCGATTTTGCCGATATCAGCAACACCAGACTGCAGATTTCGGTAACCTATAACGGCAAAACAATGCTGTCGATATCCTATATCGGCGGCTACGAGACCAACGAGTACGGCGAAATGTACGAGTCCGGAACGCTTTACGCGGATCTTACCGGAATGGGACTGGTCGCCGTGAAACTGCCCGGTATCCAGATCGGAGGAGTGCTGAAGAACCTGCTCGGCGGACTTTCCGCGGGCGGACTGTTCAACGCTTCCGGCTCCGACGCCGGCAGCGGAACCGATTCCGGCGCCGTCAATGCGCCGCAAAACGCCAGATCCGGCGGTATCGACCGCGTAGACCTGGGCGATTTCGGCTGGAACGAAAGACTGCTGCTGATCACGCTGGGCGAGAAAGAAACCTCCATCGCCATTACCGGCGCGTTGCTGTATTCGCTGATATACAACCTCGGTATCAGCTCGCTGTTCGGCGATCTGATGGGCGATATGGTAATCGAGATCCCGATGTTCAGAAATCTGCAGATCGGCTATTCCGAGGAGGACGGTCTGGCGGGACTTTATATAAGGCTGACAGACGAAGCCGACTACGAACACGCGTTCAGGATCGGATACAACTTCGTGGAAAGCACTTCCGAGTTCACCACGACCAAGAATTCGACCATAGACCCCGACGAATTCGACGGATACGGTCAGGAGAATTCGGGCACCGTGGTCTATGAGGATATTTCCACTCTCGGCAAGATAGGGCTGTCGCTGGCGCTGGAAGCGCGTATCCGTTCCAAGGACACCGAAAAGGCGCCGCAGCTGGTCGCGGTGGAAACGCTCCTGCAGAATCTGCTGGGAATGAGCGCCGATACCGTCAACATCGATCCGCAAAACAGCATCGTGGTTCTGACGGTGGAACTCGACGCCTACGTCGACCTCGGCGACTTCATGCAAACGACCCTGGCGCTGAACATCACTTTCCAGGGCGATACCGTTATCGGAATATATCTGTACCAGGGCGCGGTCTATGCCGACCTGAGCGGACTGGGACTGTTCCGTGCGCAGATCAACGGCATCGATTTCATAGGCATACTCAACACATTCCTCGGAAGTTTCGTCGAGGAAGACGTCGGTATCAACATAGGCAGCTATCTCGAGGGCATACTGACCGTACCCGAATCGGCGGCTAACGCATACGCGTCGGGCTCCAGTCCCGTCGCCACGACGGCGCCCGCAAACGCCTCTGCGCAGAACGCGCCCGTGACGGATCTGGTGACTTCGCAGACCAGCCCGCTGTTCAAGATACTGCTGACGAACAACGAAATCATACTCAATCCCAATATCGCCATCGTTCAGGCGCTGGTAGGCGACTCGATGGCGCTGCCGCAGATAAGCGATATAAGGATGACGGTAAATCTGTATAACGGTCTTAACAACCTCAACCTCAGAGTGAAGTTGGATCAGAAGGGCAACTACGTCAATCTCGCTATCCCCGAAGGCGCGTTCGAGATCCAGCTCGGTGAGCGTGCCGAACACAACAAGGTCAACGTGGTCACCGATTCCTACGGCGGCGTCGTAGGCATCACTCTCGGTATGGATTCGGGCGGCAGCATCGCCGCGGGTATCGACGCGATGGCGCTTGCCCAGACGCTGCTAGATACGATATACATGGTCGACTTTACGCTGTACCTGGAAAAGAGGAATGACTATTTCTTCCTCAGAAACCTCGGTTACGGCGGATTGAACGGCACGTTGGATACCAGCCAGTTCGGCAAAAGCCTGACCACCGGTCCCACGTACTTCTCGCCCGTACTCAGGAACGAAACATATTCCACGTCGTACGAAGGAGGCTGGAAGACGCCTTACGATTCGGCGTTTGTCGATAAAGGCGGCGTGATCGATCTGGATCTGGGCTTTATCAACCTTGCCGACTATCTGACCGCATACAGTCCGATATTCTTCTCAAACGCTTACAGGCGCATAAGCCTGCAGCTGTCCAAGACAACCGAGAACCAGATCGACATTCCGATCCAGCAGCTCACCCAGGTGGCCAACGTCACCAATATCGAAGATTCCTCGATGTGGGAGCCGCAGGGCATTACCGCGTTTATACGCAACGAGGTATTGCATCTGTCGCTGTACAATATACTCGTACTGGATATTTCCGGATTGATAAACCAGATTATGGGCTGGCTGCTTTCCAATTTGGTAAGGATAATACCCGGGGTCGGTTCTTTTGGGGGATATGCGGTCGATGCAATTTGGGGAATGGTAGGCGACTATATCAGCGACTTGATAGCCGACGGCATAGGCTCCGCGTCCGGTTACGGCAACCCGCTCAGGCTGGGACAGATCATCGAGAACTTCCTCCCAGGCGAAGGCGGCATAGGTATTTTGAACCTGTATTTGCCCGAATTCGAAGCGCTTGCGGGCGTGTTCGGCACTAATGACGACGCAGACGCTACCGATTACGGTATGGCGTACGGACAGATCTTGGCAGACGAGTCCGATGCTCCGATAGCCGGCGCTGAGATCAAACTGCTTTCGCCCTACGACAATTCGGTGCGTTATGTCACGACTACCGACTCCGACGGCTATTTCATGTTCGTCAACGTAGCCGCGGGCAATTATAACGTCAACATCTCCGCCGACGGATACCGCTCTAAACCCGAACCCGGAAGCACTGCTTCCATCACGGTTTACGGCATCGACAATCAGTCCGAGTGGGCTGCGACCCGTTACGTGATGTATCCGATGAAGACTACCGAGATTCCCGCAGGCACGGTGAATGTTTCGTTCGATATCCAGATCGAAACGCTGAATGCGTCCGGCTACGGCACGGGGGCGTTCATCCCCGCTTCCGGCGCGCTCGTACAGATAAACGCCGGCGGCTGGAAGGATCTCGGAGTGACCTCAGATGACGGAGCACTTAGCGTAACCGTTCCGTATGCGCTGCAAGCCAGCAACTATGAAATCAGAGTAATATATAACGGCAAAACCTTTATCGCCAAGGGCACGCTCAGTTTGATCAATTACTGGAACTGGACTTCCGGATCGATCAATCTGGGTACCATAACAATAAAAGAAAGAGGTCCGGTCGAACCGGATACCCCGCAAATTCCGACCACGGGCAATATCACTGCCACGCTCAAGACCATCCGGGATAAGTCGCTGTTGGAAGGCACTGCGACCGAGATATTCGCGGCGTATGCCGACGAGAAGGGAGAGAATCCCGTATTCAACGAAGGAGCCGCGACCGTAGCTTCGATATTCGATCAAAGCTTCGACGACGCTCTGGAGACGGGCGGATCGCTGTTCTATTCCGAAGTGACCCTTGACAACATGTTCGTTACCGTTTACGATTACGCTTCCGAAACCGCGCTCGAAAGCGCGACGGCATCTTTCGTGAACGGACTGGGCGCGATGACGGACGACCGGGGCGACGCGGCGTTCAACATCGAGGAGCTTATCTTAGGAAAATACTATCACGCGATAAGCTACGAATACAGAAGCATCGTCGAGATACGTACGTTCTCTTATCAGACCGTGAACGGTCAGAATGTCTACAGAGCCGTCCTTGCGATATCCGCTGCGACGGAAACCATGGTAAATTCCGACGTCGAGATCTGGCTCGAAGTAGTGTTGGAAGGCAACGTAGTCAAGACGGTACGCATCAACAATAGCGGCAGTTTGGAGGCGTTCGGCTCCGAATACGAAATAGTCGATGCCGAAGACGCGGATACGCTTACAAAGGCAGCGAACAAGCAAAAACGCATATATTACGAAAACAACGCGCGTAACTTCCTTGCGTACGATTCCGACCCCGAAGACGACGTCGTCGAGAATACGCTGTCCGAAAGCGGTCTGCTGTCGCTGAGCGCTCTGCCCCTGGACTTCACTTACAGGGTAAAGATACGTTCGTTGAAATACGAGAACGTGGACGTTAACAGCTATTCTTACGGAAACGTAACGAACGCGACCTCGTTTAAGCTGACCGCGGACATGAGCAAATTGGATATTGGCACGGTTTATCTGACGCCCAGGACGGAGCCCGACTGGATTTCCGCCAAGGCGGAAAACAGCGCCAATTCTCTGCTACAGGGAATAAGGATAAGACTCGGCGCGGACATTTACGACGCGTCCAGCTCCAAACCGCAGTCCTATGACGACGCCGGTTATACCCAGGACGGCATACCGCTGACGAATTACTCGTACATGACCAGCGTGGGCGAAGGCGTGCTGAACGCCGCTATCGGTCAGGTGACCGGACAGGCGACCAGCGCGATAGTCAACGCCATAACCAACGCTATAGGCGGTATCGGCGGACAGATCGTCGGCGCTTTGGCTAACGCGGGACTGGGACAGCTTACGGGACTTATCGGAAGCTACGATTCCAACTCGCAATACGTCGACGCCAACGGAAAGCCCATATTCGTGCCGTGGACCAATTACGTCAGCGGATTCGAAAAGGGCATAACGGACAATTCCGACTCCGTGGTGTATATCGAAGCGTGGATTTCTTCCGAAACCATCAATTCGCTGTTTGCCATGATCTACGGGTTGTTTTCCGACTACTGCGGCTTCGGTTCTCTGGATGCGGACAGACGCTATAGCGCGGCTGACCTGTGCAAGATCCCCGACGGCACCAGTGAAAGCGATATCAAGAAACTGCAATTCGTAGGTGAGTTCGACGAAAATACCGACGATCAGATCTACGACTATACGTTCACTTCGCAAGCCGATTACATCAACGCGAATTACGCTATCGGCGCCAGAATGGTTGGCAGTATCGCGGGATTCATGCTGAACTGGGTGCTGAACGGCATAGTGAACAGCTCGTTCGTCAATAACAATGCCTTCACGATTACCAACCTGATCCAGGCGTTCGCATACGAACTCGACTTCCTGATCGATCTGTTAGATCAGTTCACCAGGTTGCTGTCGCACCTGCTGCCGTTCACTAACGGATATTCCATGGTGCTCGAAAAGGATATGCCCGGCAGCCCGCTGCAGCAGTCCGCGATTTACAGTACCGTCTGGGAAGACGACAGCAGCGTTTATGCGTATATGACCAACAAACGCGAAAATCAGTTTGGTACGGGAACGATATCCATGTATAAATACGTGCCGCTGCTGCAGGGCAGCACGTACAACGGTAACGGCGTGGCTGCGGGCGGTTCGTACGACGCCGACGGTAACCTGACCGGAACCGGAGTTTCGACGGCTTCTCCCGGATCGAAATACGATTATACGGGATTCGATATCAGCGCATATCTGAACCAGCGTTCAACCGACGTCAAGACGCTGATAGACAACGTCGGTATCCTGGACGAGGGCGATATCCTGGTAGGTTACAACTATACCACCAGTACCGATCTCACATATTTAGACTCCGACGGCAACAAGGTGACGGTCAATCCCGTGTCGAAGTACGACAACAAGACCTATAACGTGAATAATGGTTACGGGGTCAACTCCTCGTTCGGTACTAAAGCCACGGCGCCCGAAGTCAACGACGAAGGAGAGCTGGTCAACGGCTATAACCGCGAAATAGACTTCGTAGACAAATCGGTATACGCCAAAGTGGTGCTGAACAACAACGTCGATTCGCTGCTTGACAGGATCGTGCTGTTCATCAACGGCGCGTCGTATTCGGCAGCAGACATGGGCGCGATGTACGGCATCAACAACTATATGCCAAACGCCACCGTTCTGCGTGCGGATACCGTGCTTTACGACGATTCAGGCAACCCGTTGAACGAAAAGTATGCGGCGACGGCGGAGATGATCGACAAATGGATAGATACCAATATCGTAAACTCCTACGTTATCATCACCGACTACAAGTACGAAACCGACATCAACGGCGTCCAGACCGCGAAGGTGGTCGGCAGGACTTACGTACGCGACGTATACGGACACTTTGACGAGGAAGACCACGTTTACGGCGAGATAAGCTGGCTGAACGTAGAATCGGAAACCAAAGACGACAAAATCACGAACATGAAGTTCGCCTACGTCAGCCGTTACATGATCAACGACGACGGCACGCTGAATTACAATACCGCATGGTACAATCCTCCCGAAGACGTATCCGCCGCGCCTTACGCTGCCGCGCTCGATCTGATGTCGGCAAAGGACGACCAGTTCCTCGAGATAGACATCAACAACACGGGCATCCAGCTGAGGAGCGTAAGCACGCTCAACGAAGGCAGCTTCTTCCAGGCACACTCCAACGGCACCAACGGTCTGACAGAGGATCCCATGCTGCCGCCTTCGGAGATAATCTTCCACGACCCGTACAATCTGCTCGACTTCTCCGTAAAAGGAGGAACCTGGGCAGGCGGTTCGGATATGATAAGACATAACATCGATACAAACGGCAATTATATCGTCAGCGACATCCTCGATATCCTTCCCAACCGCGTATACGCCGACTTCGAGGACGGTACGTCCAGACTTTCGCAGGGCGTGTACGTATATTGGGATTTCACCATGCTCGATTATACGCCCGGCAGCGATAATTACGGTTACATACGCGGTTACTGCGGCGATCAGGAGGCCACCGCCATCAAGGTGACCATCGAATCGGGCGTCATGCTCTCGCCCACGGATCTCGGATTCCTGCCCGACGACACCACCGATTTCGTAATGCCCGAGATCAACCCGCTGACATTCAACAGAAACGAATATCTGGCATCGCTGCCCGAAAGCCTGTGGCGCGAATTCGATCTGTACTACACCGAAACCGACGGTTCGGGCAAGACGTTCATAATCAACGGCGTGGAAACCGACCATATCACCAGAAAGTACCTGTTCAACAACCTCGAATGGGATATCGACGAAAAGACGATAGGAATGAACGGCGAAACGGCTTATGCCACTCTGACTTACTGGTTCGAAGCCACTCCGTCGCTGTATGACGGAATATCCACCGGCGAAAGCAGCACCAAGGTGACGATAAGGGTGCCGATAAACGTCAAGAACATGACAGTGGCGTCCATCGAGAGACTGTCGTCCATGCAGCATATCGCGCTGTCGTACAACGGGACCGACTTTATCGCGGCGCTGTCGCAGTACGAATACGCCGACGTCGCAGAATCGCTTTCGGTCAAGTACCTGGCAGATAACGCGTATGCGGTCACGCTGGACGACGCAAATACGCTTATCGGCTACGCTTCGCGTTACGGCAGCTTTACCGAACTCGGTGCGGAAAACTATACCGAGGCCGCCGTCTACTTCGACAAGACGCGCGATATAACCTATATAGTCTATTACGGTATAAGCGATTCCGATGCAGCCAAGTCCTATATCTCCGGCTTCAAGGATGCCGGAGTCGGCACGATACTCTCGGACAAAGAAAACGATTACAGAGCATACGGCTGTGTCGAGGATTACGTGATCCGCGACGGGGATATCGTAAACGAAGACGGTTCGTTCGTCATCGAGATCAACCCCTTGGAGGTCGAGGACATCTACCGCGACTTCAGCACGCTGAAATGGGCGGACGTCACTTCGTTCCCCGACAAGTACGCGGCACAGGACGCCTCCGGCAACGAGGTCAGGGACTGGAGACTGCAATCCGTCAACGCCGAGGCTTTAAGGAACGTCGATCTGACGGCGACCTCGCACGAGGACTATTACGTTTACCTGAACTTCTCCGACGCTTTGGGCAACATTCAGACGGTGACGCTGACCGTCAGGATACTGCCGATGCTGATCGTCGAAACCAACCTTGAAGATTCGATACCCGAAACCGAAAGGACGATAACTCCGTTCGCAACCGACAGAAAGGCCGTCAATACTGCCATGAACTACAACGCGGACGGCACGCTCGTGATAGCGTTCTATCAGCCCGACGTCGCTCCCGACGAAGTGCTTAACGCCGCTACCGCGTATAACGGCACGGTCGCGACGGGAGTTTCAGGCTGGCCTGTCGCAAACGTCAACGAATTCGGCGCGTTCACGGCATACGGCGGCAAGATGTCGAGCATCAACTCTTTCGAGGGCGACGGCAAGCTGTATATCGTGATCAACGGCGTTTCCCGCGACGATGTGGCAAATTATTACTCCGCTTTGGACGAGGCGGGAATGATGAGCGTCATTAACGTAAACGCTTTGGCGAATCCGTCGGCTGCGGACACGGTGTTCGAATCGGTCGGCACTATAAACGAATTCAGACTGCCCGACGTTATCAAAGTCAAGTACGGAACGTCGGACGGTGCGGCGTACACAGACTTTATCGAACTGAAGCTCGGCAAGGATTTCGAATGGATCAGCGAGGACGATCCCGCCAAGCTCAGATTCGATTACTCCTCCGACGTCGAATCCTGGACGTACACCTGGATAGCCAGAATAGGCAAGGGCAACAGCACCCAGGACATCGAAGTCGTGTTCAAGGTTAACGCCAGGATCCCCAGAAGCGTCGCCAATATCGAAGTCTATCCGTACTCGTCGTACTACGTCTCCGGCAGCAGCGATGCCACCGACGGAGCGAGGCTTGACAACGAACAGACCATCAACTATCTGAACGTGGCGTCCGGCTCCAAGTCGAGAGTCTATTACAAGATCCCCGATTCCTGGCGCGGCGCCGTGGACGGCAGGACCGTTATCATCAACGGTAGCGAATATCTGACCGACGTAGAGTTCGTGAAGCCCGCATTCGACGGCAGCTTCTATTACATGACGGTGCTGATGTACGACGACGTGTTCGGCATGCAGGAGCTCGGCAATGTACGCGTTACGCTCAGAAAGAGCACGATCTCCGTGCTGAACATGCCCGGGCTGAGCATCTATACCTATACTTCCGACAGCGATATCGACAGCTATCTGACGGAGCATATAGGCGATATCAGCGCCAACATCTATCAGCAGAGCAACATCACCATCAAGACCGACGCGTTCGAGATAATCGGTTGGCAATACGCCTCTGAAGGCGGATTCAAGCCGTACTACACATTCATAGGCGACGACGTACCGCAGATACTGGTAACCATAGGCAACGTCGGCTACTCTGACGACAACTGCATCTGGTCGCAGGTGGTGCCCGTCAACCTTACCGAAGAAATATTGCCCAACAGGGTCATCAGGACTTTGGATGAGGTCACCGAAGACGAAGGCCTCGGCTACACAGTCAGCGTTGATAACGGAGTAATCTCGTTCACCATCGCAGATCCGTACGGATTCGATATGCCCGCCACTCTCAAAGCGGTATTCGAAGACGGAACCGCGGGAGACGTTCCCGTCAGTTCGTTCGTGATTTCCGACGAGTTCTACAGATTCGAGACGGTATTCGGAACGATAACTCTCGGCAGCGCGGCAAACAATTACCAGACGCTGAGAGTGACCTTCAGGAACGGCATGGTGCGCGCAAACGTCACCGACATTATCTACTATACCGACGAAGCTGCGCAGAACGAATTTGACTTCGATTCGTTCAACCCCGACGCGTTCGACGATTACGAGCTGCCCGGATACGCAAAGCTCAAGCTTGAAAAGAACGAAACCGAAGAGGTCGAAGACAAAGTTTATAAGGTAATATGGCAGTCCGTATCGGCTTATACGACCGAGGGCGGCACGGTCGAGGCGGTAGCGCGTATCGGAAGCGTTTACGATAC
>CALVZV010000019.1 GCA_944372665.1 uncultured Clostridia bacterium | reverse complement strand
CAGGCCTTCGTTGATCTTGCGCTTGAGTGTGCTGGCCATAATATCCCTCAATTCCGTACTGCATCTATTCTATCACGTCTATGCGCAGGTAGGCAACTTATTTTTGATTTTATTTATTTTTAAGGACCCGAAGGCGGTTTTCCGCTACCTTAGGATCTTAATTTCCGCCACCTTGGAAATTGCGTATTTTATCTCACGGTTATTGTAAAAAAGCGTCCGCAAGAGCGGACGCTTCAAATTTCAAAAACCGCGATTACGAGTTGTAATATTTTTCGAATTCCACGGGATGCGGCACGGCGTTGATATCGAGACATTCTTTGCGCTTTAAACGTATAAAGCTTTCGATAAGCGATTCGGGGAACACGCCGCCCTCGGTCAGATAGTCGTGATCCGCTTCCAACGCGTCGAGCGCGGCGTCGAGCGAGGTCGGAAGTCCTTTCAGCTTCTTCTTTTCCTCCTCGGGCAGATGATACAGGTTGACGTCGTACGGACCCCAGCCGTTTTCGTGAGGATCGATGCGGTTTTTCACGCCGTCCAGACCCGCCATTAGTATCGCCGCATAACAGAAATACGGGTTGCAGGTGGCATCGGGATTCCTGAGCTCGAAACGGCGTTCCTCGGGCTGTTTGGCGTATGCGGGGATCCTTATGACCGCGCTGCGGTTGGACATCGCGTATCCCACCGTAACGGGCGCTTCGTAGCCCGGGATCAACCTCTTGAACGAGTTTGTGCTGGGATTTGTTATCGCGCAGAGCGAGGCTATATGCTTCAACAGTCCGCCCATGAACCAGTGCGCGGTTTTACTGAGATGCGCATAGCCGTCGTCGTCCGAAAAAACGGGCTTGCCGTCCTTGAAAAGCAGCATGTGCACGTGCATACCGCTGCCCGCTTCTCCGTAGACGGGCTTCGGCATGAGAGTGGCGCTGAGTCCGTACTTCAGCGCGGTGTTCTTGATGATATATTTGATGGTCATCGTGGCATCCGCCATCTTGGACATTTCGCCCGGCATGGGCTCTATTTCGAACTGTCCCGAAGCGCCTACCTCGGGGTGATGATACTTGACCTTGATGCCGGCTTGCTCCATCAGCAGACACATTTCGCTTCTGCATTCGTACGAAACGTCGTAAGGCTTGGCGACGTGATACGCTTTCTGTTTGGGAACGACCACGCCTTTGCCTTCGCTGTCGGAATTCCAGTAAGACTGTTTGGCGTCGACGAACGCGTGCACGCTGTCGGAGCCTATTCTCCAGCCGACGTCGTTGAACAGATAAAATTCGAATTCGGGCAGTATGAGCATCTTATCGGCTATACCCGTCGAACGCATATATTTTTCCGCCGCCAGCACGATGTTGCGGGGATATTGCGGCAAAGGTCTGTTTTCGGGCGTATCGATAATCATTACGTTGCCGCCCATAGACAGCGTGGGAATTTCGCAAAACGGATCTATCGCGGCGGTATCGGGATCGGGTATGAATACCATGTCGCTTTTTTCCACCACGGCGTATCCGTAGTTGGAAGCGTCGAAGCCCACACCCTTTTTGATTATCTCCTCGCCGAAGTCGGCGGCGGGAACGGTGACGTGACGGAACTGTCCGTTGATGTCTATCATTTTGAAATCGACCATACGGATATTCTCGGAACGGATTAGCTTAACGATGTCATCTACTTTTTTTGTCATATCTGTTTCCTTTCAGGAATGTAATAACTATATCTTAAATTCAAAATCCGCTTTTGTCAATGACGAAAAATTATCCACCGTTCACGGCGGATACGCATCGTACGGGCTGACCGCGACCTTTCGGTTTGTATAATAAAAACGCGGCAAATTCGGCATGAGATTTTTGTTCTCGTCGCTCAGCGAGTTGAAAGTCTGCAGCATCGTGCCGTCGCGTTCCCCCGTAGATCGGACGGGAGCGGGATCGTCCGTTCTGCCCAACAGATATTCGACGGTCGTGTAGAAGTAATCGGCTATCGCTATAAGCGTTTCGGGCTTGGCGAACTGACGTTATGATAATAATTGGAAAGCGTGGTGTTGCCGATATTCAGATCCGAAGCTACGGCCTTTTGCAAAAGCCTCTTTTTTCTCTAAGTTCTTTCCGTCGTTCCGCAAAAGTAATCATATCCCTCTGCGTTGTATAGCATATTTCGCATTTTTTAAATTATATTCCAAAATACTTGAACTAATTTGTTGATATTCCAAAGTTTTTGGATTGTAATTTAAACAACACAATTCGGAGGAAATAAAAATGGTACGAGCAAAGTATTGTTCCAACTGCAAAAGAACGGTCAAGCCCACCAAGAAATTCAACTGGTTCATAGTTGTTTTCCCGGGCGGATGGCTGTGATTTATCCCTTTCTATCTTCTGAAAGGAAAAAAGTGTCCTATCTGCCGCTCTAAGTGTAAGTCGCTGAAAAAGCGCAGAAAAAAACTTGTCGCGGAAGGTTCCGAATAATTTATACTTAACCGTATTATAAGGGAAAACTCAACTTGATCGATAAAGCAAAACGCAAGGCGAAGACTCGCCGGATCGTATATAAAACAATTCCTTAATCGGGTATCCGTATTAAGTTATTCAGTATCCTTTTTGGCGACGTTTTCGGATATGGCCGTATCCGATCCGTCGCTCATTTTTTTAAGAAACTCTTTTACTTCCTTCATCGCTTTGCGGCTTATCTTAAACGCCTGCGACACCGCGAACGCGTGCAGCGCGAACAAACCCGTGCCGTGAAAATGCTCGGTATGCACTCCCAGCGAAAACAGCCTGTCCACAAAGTCGAAAGTCATTACCGCCAGCTTGTCGTTTTCTGCAGAAATGGCAAACGTGGGCGGAAAATCGGCGTTGACCCAGTATATCGGGGAAATCTCGCGTCTGATTTCTTCGGGCAGGTCGCCTACTGCCGTTTTGCCGCAATACGCCTGGGTATATACTTTTACGTTCCTGAATCCCGTAGTCAGCGCTTTTTCAAGATCGTAAACGCCGCAGTTAAGTACCAGCCCGGTTATTTTCTGGCGACGCGCGCGCTCATCCAGTTCGAAGCGCGCGTTATACTCGGGATTAGAAGAAATGCACCCCGCCATGGCGGCAAGGTGCGCGCCCGCAGATTCGCCGCCCACGAAAATTTCGTCGGCGTCGATATTGTAATCCTCGGCATGCTCTTTCAAATACGCGAACGCCTTATATATATTCTGTATCATTTTGGGATGCGAATACGCGGGGGCGTTGCCGTAATACAGGCTCGCCACAAAATAACCCGCCGAAGCTATGCGCGTGGTGAACGCTTCCCTGGCCTCCGGCCAGCCGCCGATCCAGCCGCCGCCGTGAATATATACGAAAACCTTGGCTTTGACGGAAACGTCGCGGTTGAAACGCTGATATATGTTCATATACAGCTTTTCGTCCCCGGGATCGTATCGGATCTTGCGTTTGGCGCGCACCAGAAACGACCTGCCTCCGTTATAGAAAGTCAGCATTCCCAGTATCTCGTTCTTTACGTGGCCGCCGTGTACGTAACTGTATTTGACGGCAAACGCCAGTTTTTTCATCAGCTTTTTTGCTTTTTCCTCCGATTCGACGGTCCTGTTCGCCAAAAGCTCCTTAACTTCCTCGCGTTTAAGCTTCAACGCCTTGTCGAACTGCGCACGCCGAGCTTCGAGCTCCGAATGCAGCTTGCCGAATTCCGAACGCTTCACACGGAATCTGTCCGCTTTGCTGACGGGTCTGTTTTTCATCCTGCACGGCTCCTTATTATTATGAGGTAATGATACATTTATATTTGCGCGGGCACAACTACGATTTATCCGAAACCGTCGGTTTTACGCGCCGCTTTCCTATTTGCCGCAGGCGTTTTGCATTTTCGGCTTTACGGTGCTACAATAAAACGATGGACAGACACCGCAAAAAATATCTGAATACCGACAAAAGGATCCACGCCGCATTCATACGCCTGCTTGCCAGAAACGAGTTCAGCGAAATAAGCGTCAGCGAATTGTGCCGTATGGCAGGCGTCAACCGCTCTACCTTTTACGCGCATTACGCTAATACCCAGGAGCTTGCCGAACAGATACACACGGTCATCGTAGAAAAGTTTTTCGACGAAATGCTGGCAAAAGGCGTTCTGAACCCTGCCTCGGCGCGGAAAAAACACGCCTCCGCCGCCGAACAGAAAGCTACTATAACCGGATTTTTGGAATTTATAAAAAAATACCGCGTCGTTTACGAAACCATACGTAAAAACCGCATCTATTTTTCGTTCGAGATAAACAAACAGGAAATGAAGACCGATATCTTCTTTCCGCGGTTCGAAATGATGAACATAACCGACCCGGTAAAAAAGGAATACCTGTTCGAATTCGTTTTTTCGGGCGCATATGCCGTCGTCAACAAATGGGTGGATTCGGGCTGCGGCGAGGACGCCGCCATGATAGGCGAAATACTCTTCGGAATATTCAAACACAATTCCATACTGGGCTGAAGACCGGGCTGAAACGCTTTTATAAAACGACAACTATTTAATATGTGTCGGTTTGTCCTATATTTTGAGCAAATAGACTTACTTATCGCTTGCGAGGTGTTACAATAGTTTAAAATGATGAACGACTACACTATTTTTACCGAAACCACAGCCGACCTGGATCCCGAAATAAAATCGCAGGGCAAGGTCGCGATGATACCGATGTCGATGACCGTCGGAAACGACGAGTCCTTTTTCGCATCTACGGAAAGCGACGCGGAAATAATTAAAATATACTCAGCCATGCGCGCAGGCATATCGGTAAAAACCTCCAGGATCTCCCCCTATTCCTACGAAACAAGTTTTGCGCCAGCCCTGGAAAAAGGCGACGCGATATATCTGAGTTTTTCGTCGGGAATGTCGCCGGCTTACGTCTGCACCAAAGAACTGGCGCAGAAATTTGCTAAAGTCTGTCCCGATACCGCGCTGTATACCGTGGATTCCAGATCCGGCACCGGAGGAATGGGGATAATGCTGGAAAGGATGCTCAAAAACAAGGAGGCCGGCATGTCGGCGGCGCAAAACGCCGCGGATATAGAAAAATTCCGCGAACGCGTGTACATGACGGCTTTCGTAGAGGACCTGGGATTTCTGAAGCGCGGCGGCAGGATCAGCCCCACCAGCGCGGCTATCGGCGCGTTTCTGAATATCAAACCGATAATACGCATCACGGAAGAGGGCAAACTGGAAGTCTTTTTCAAATGCAAAGGTGAAATGAAAGCCGTGCAGTTCCTTGCGGAAACCTTCCGCGAAGATTTCGACTGCGACTCCGACTGTCCGGTATACGTCATGCACGCCGACAACGAAAAAGCCGCCTCCGCTCTTGCAGACAGGGTAAAATCGGCTTTCCCGACCGCAAACGTAAAGAAAATGCTGCTCTCCCCCGTTATCGGCACGCACCTGGGCCCCGGAGCCGTGGTAATATGCTATGTCAGAAAGATCTGAAGTTTTCCTTTTCTTTTTTAACGAAAAAGCGCCGGACCGCCGGCGCTTTTTCGTCGGATAAATTATAACTAATTATTTTTTACGCGAAACGGCTTTCCTTGCCGCGGCGGCGACGTCCTCGGCGTTCATTCCGTAGACGCCTCTCAGATACGGCACCTTGCCGACTTCGCCGAATTTTTCCTTTACCCCTACGCGTTCTATCGG
Source organism: uncultured Clostridia bacterium (assembly GCA_944372665.1). GTDB lineage: Bacteria > Bacillota > Clostridia > Christensenellales > DTU072 > Stercoripulliclostridium_A. The sequence continues at coordinate 25,137 of CALVZV010000019.1, read as the reverse complement.
CACGGGGCAGTTCTCCGCCGCCGCTTCGCATACGGCGCTGCCGAGAGCGTTGTTGACGTTGTGGTTCTCCGCCGTGACCGCGGCGCCCGTCTTTTCAAAGGACGCCTTTAACGTGGCGACGTCAAGCGGCTTGCAGACGGGACAGCAAATCACTTCGGCGTCTATACCCTCTTTTCTCAGCAGTTCGGCTGCCTCAAGCGACGTCGATACCATAAGCCCCGTTGCCACGATCGTGACGTCCGCCCCCGCTTTCAGCACGTCGGCGCGCATCAGATCGAAATCGCAACCCTCTTTATGGAGCAACGGAGGATTCTTGCGGTGCATACGGATATATACGGGATGCGGATAATCGAGTATCTGCGGCAGCGCCGCTTTGAATTCCGCCGCGTCCGTAGGCTCGTAAATCAGAATGTCCGGAATAGCGCGGTAAACCGACACGTCCTCGAAAGGCATGTGCGTGCCGCCGTTAAGTTCTGCGGCGATACCGGGGTCGGTTCCCACGATCTTTACGTTTTGTTTTGCATAGCAAATCGATATCATCGCCTGGTCGGCTATACGTCTCGACGCGAACGGAGCAAAAGAAGTGATAAAAGGTTTGAACCCGTAACCGGCCAGCCCTGCGGCTATGCCTGCCATGTTGGCTTCGGCTATGCCCACGTTCAACGCCCTGTCGGGGAACTCCTTTTCCAATGCTATCGTACCCGCGCATTTTGCAAGATCGGCGTCGATAACCACTACGCGCTCATCCCGCTTCATCTGTTCGCGGAGGAAATCGACCAGCACGTCGCGCATCAATGTCTTTTCGTTGATTTCCATTTTAGCGTCCTCCCTTTATTTCCTTTAACGCGATGTCGCGTTGCTCCGCGGATATGTTCATGGAGTGGCTGCCCACTTTGGCTTCTTCCACGAACGATACGCCTTTTCCCTTTACGGTATTCAGGATTATCATTTTCGGTTTCCCGGAAACGGCTTTTGCTTCCGTTATTGCCTTGTCGATCTCGGCGACGTCGTTACCGGGGATATCCCATACGGCAAAGTTGAACGCGCGCCATTTGTCGGCAAGAGGATTGAGGTCGCATATATCCGCCGTCGTGCCGTCGAGCTGCATTTTGTTATAATCGGTAAATACGATAAGGTTGTCAAGTTTGTGGCTGCCCGCATACATCGCGGCTTCCCATATCTGACCTTCCTGACTTTCGCCGTCGCCGATAATGGCGTAGATCGTGGCACCGTCGCCTTTCAACTTACTGCCTATCGCGGCGCCGAGGGCGCAGGAAAGCCCCTGTCCGAGTGAACCCGCGGTCATATCCACGCCGGGTGTCTTGTTCATGTCGCAGTGGCTGGGCAGCTTGGTGCCGCCGCGGTTCAGCGTATACAGCTCCTCTTTCGGGAAAAATCCGAACTCGGCAAGCGCCGAATAAATCGCGGGTCCCGCATGCCCTTTGCTGCACACCAGCCTGTCGCGCCCTTCGGCTTTGGGATTTTTCGGGTCGTAGCGCATGTGCTTGCCGTAAAGGACAGCCAGAACGTCGGCTATCGACAGACAGCCACCGATATGTCCCACTCCCAGCGAAGCTATGCACTCCACTATGTTCGCCCTGATGTTGCGGGCGACGTTTTCGAGTTCCTTTACGCTTGTGATCATAAGCGGAGTCCTCCGTTAAAGTTCTGTTTTCATTTTAATTACGCAAAACACATTTGTCAATACCGCTTTGAAGCGGCACCACGCGTCAGCGCCTGTCGGTGCTACCGAAACCGCCGTTCCTGGACGCAGTGACTTCGTCGTCCTCGGTGACGCCGTACGGCAAAAATATGCCCTGCGCGAACGCTTCGCCTGCGGCGACCTTGACTTTTACGGAGCCGCCGTTATACAGTTTGATATGTATATGCCCTTCGTTGTCGGAAAAGTAATAATCGGAATCGATTATTCCGACGGTGTTGTTCAGCGAAAGCCTGTATCTGAAACCCAGTCCGCTCCTCGGAAAGACCGCCAGCACCCATCCGGGCTGAATGTACGCGCGGATCCCGGTAGCGATCTTAAGTTCGCTTCCCGGCTCCATTTCGAAAGAGTACGGCGCGTAGAAATCGTATCCGGCGGAACCCGAAGTGGCGCGTTTAGGCAGCCTGATTGCGGAATACACGCTTTCGGCGTCGTTTGCGGAACAGTTTTTCGCAAACTCCGGAAACGACACTTTTTCAAAGCGCGCTACTCTTTGCATACGTGCTCCTCCAACAGTTTGATCGAGAAAGCCAGCCTTTTCAGAGTCTCTTCCTTGCCCAGAATATCCGCCATCTCGGCGGCGCCTCCCGGCGTCACGGCGGCGCCGGTCACGCCCAGTCTGACGCTCCACATCAACAGTCCGCTCTTCATTCCCGACTCCTCAGCCGCTTCGCGGAAGGCGTTTTGCAGATTTTCGGCGTTATATTCTGAAATGCCTTCGACCGCTTTCGACGCAGCTTTTAACGCCGTCAGAGCGGCCACAGGATCGGCTTTCAGCTTTTTGTGATAATACATTCCGACATCGTATTCGCCGAAATGCGCGATGAACTCGACCTTTTCGGGGATCTCGGAAAAAATGTCTATCCTGGACTGCAGCAGCGCGTCCCATTTTTTATAATTGTCTGCCGCGCCCGCCACGACGCTCTTTCCGTACCACTCGGCGCTGTGCGCGGAAAAGGCTTCGGGACTCATTTCGTGCACGTAAAGACCGTTCAGCCATTTCATCTTGGGCTCGTCGAAAATGCTGCCCGACTTGGAAATGCCGTCGATGGAGAAACGCTCGATAAGCTCGTCCATGCTCATCTTTTCGGCGTCGTCCTTGGGCGACCAGCCGAGAAGCGCTATATAATTGACTATCGCCTCCGGCAGGTAGCCTTTGGCTATGAAGTCCTCGAAATTGGCGTCGCCGAAGCGCTTTGACAGTTTATGCGTGGCGTCCTTCATTATCGCGGGAAGATGGATGTATTTTGGCGTCTCCCAGCCGAAAGCGGCGTAAATAAGGTTATATTTCGGAGTGGACGACAGATATTCGGAGCCGCGCGTAACGTGGGTTATACCCATAAGGTGGTCGTCGATCACGTTGGCGAAATTGTACGTCGGCATGCCGTCGGACTTAATGAGAATGTTGTCCTCCAGATCCGCGCAGTCCACCTCTATCCTGCCGTATACCATGTCCTCGTATTCCGTCGTGCCCGACAAGGGAATGTTCTGGCGTATAACATAGGGTTCGCCCGCTGCCAGACGGCGTTCGACCTCCTCTCTGCTGAGGCTGAGGCAATGCTTGTCGTACTTGTGATTGCCGTTGCCGTCGTCAAGGCTTTCCAGACGCTCCTTGTCGCAAAAGCAGTAATACGCTCCGCCCAAAGCTATGAGCTTTTCGGCGTACTCTTTGTATATCGCTTTTCTTTCGCTTTGGATATACGGACCGTATTCCCCTCCTATGCCGGGACCTTCGTCCGGGGTAATGCCCGACGTTTTCAGCGTGCGGTATATTAGCTCCACCGCGCCTTCGACGTAGCGTTTTTCGTCGGTGTCCTCTATACGCAGTATAAACTCGCCGCCGTTATGGCGCGCGAACAGATAGGAATAGAGGGCCGTCCTCAGATTCCCGATGTGCATAAACCCCGTGGGAGACGGGGCGAATCTTGTTCTTACTTTCATACGCGGTTTAAGTATAGTGCCGTGGCCGGTCTATTTGAGTCTGGCGATAAGCTCGTAGATCCTTTCGAGGTCGTCGCGCGAGAAATAATCGATGTAAATCCTGCCCTTGGACTCGTTACCTACCAGCTTGACCTTGGTGGCGAATATGCGTTTCATGTCGTCCACGAAAGCGCGCATCTCGCCCGAAAGGCGTTCGCGTTCGCCGGGAGTGAGTTTCTTGGGCGCCTTTTCGGGATTTAGATAGAAACGTACTTTCTGCTCCAGTTCCCTGACGCTCATTTCGCCGTCGGCGGCGCGGTAAGCGAAGTCTATCTGCGTTTCGCGGTCCTGAACGGGCACCAGAGCGCGGGCGTGACCTGCGGAAAGCCTGTTCTGCCTGACAAGACTCTTGACTTCGTCGTCCAAAGCCAAAAGACGCAGCGTGTTGGCTACGGAAGAACGCGCCTTGCCTATGCGCTGGGCGAGTTTTTCCTGGGTGTAGCCGTTCATGCGCATCAGTTCTTCGATGGCCTCGGCTTCTTCTATGGCGTTCAGGTCTTCGCGCTGCAGGTTCTCGATAAGACTGATTTCGCGCATCAGCGAATCGTCGATCTGCTTGACTATCGCGGGAAGCGTGGACATGCCTATCGCCTTTGCGGCGCGGTAACGCCTTTCGCCCGCCACTATGACGAACCCGTCTCCGCGTTTTGCGAGTATCAGCGGCTGAAGTATGCCGTGTACCTTGATGGATTCTTCGAGTTCCCTCTGGGCGTTCTCGTTGAAGTGCTTACGCGGCTGATCGGGGTTGGGAGAGACTTTTTCGATATCTATCTGGTATATCGCTTCGCCGTCCGCAAATTCCGAGGGCATCTGTATGCGCTCGTCCTCGATGTTGGCCAAAAGTTCGCTGAGTCCTTTACCTATTCTTCTTGACATATTCTGCTCCTTTCTTTTTCCGAGAAAAAAGGTATTTTTTCGTGTGTTTGTATCCGCTCTATATCGGATCGCCCGTTATCCTCGCATAGCGGCGCGGATATTTAGATGGCGTTTCGCCGGTTTTGGAATAAATGACCAGCGTCCTTGCCTCCGGACCCGTCGCAGTGCGGACAAGCTCCGCCGCTAAGCCGCCAAGCGCCGATGCGGCTCTGTCGCCCGCAGCTATCTCCTCAAGGTCGGGTCTGCCCTTGTACGCTATCAGTTTGCCTCCCGTTTTCAGCAGCGGCAAGCCCAGTTCCGCCAGCACCCTCAACTCCGCAACGGCTCTGGTGACCACAACGTCGAACGAAGCGCGCCTGGTGCCGCGACCCGTCTCCTCCGCCCTGCCTTCGAGTATCTCCGCCCCGACGCCGATTCTCGCCGTCAGCGCCCTCAAAAAAGCGCATTTCTTGCCCGAGGAGTCCAACGCCGTCAGCCTTATGTCAGGACGGACGAGTTTCATCGGTACGCCCGGAAAACCCGCGCCGGAACCTAAGTCCAGCACCTCGGCGCAGCAATCAGTGTACGGCAGCGCCGAAAGCGAATCGACGAAATGCTTTAGTATTATTCCGTCCTCGTCCGTTATCGCCGTAAGATTTACCGAACGGTTGTATTCCGTCAAAAACCTGAGATATTCGGCAAATTTTTCACCGGTTTCCGCCTCTATTCCGTATCCGGAGTCGCGGATGGCACAGCAAATTTTTTCTGCCAAATTCATCGTGGGTTTCTCCGTTTGTATCTTGAATTACGGATATTATATCACACCGCAATCGCATTTACAAGATATAACTTCAAATATCGGTAATTTTTCAATATATCCCGTGTGCGCGCAAAAATTGCGAAGGGAGTCCAAACCGTTGCTTTTGCCGCGTCGCCGTATTATAATTGAACAATAAATCGGAGGTTTTATGTATAAAATCGTTCGTAAAAAACAACTGGCGGAGAACGTAAACGAATACGTTATCGAGGCGCCTTTGGCTGCCCTGAGAGCGGAGCCCGGACAGTTCGTGATATTAAGAGTCGATTCCGAAGGCGAACGCGTACCGTTCACCATAGCCGATTACGACCCCGACAAAGGCACCGTTACCATTCTGGTCCAGACGGTCGGCGCGACGACGGAGCTGCTGTCGCGTCTTGACGCGGGCGACTCGGTCGCCGACTTCGTAGGTCCTCTCGGAAACCCGACGGATCTGACGAAATACGACAAAGTTTTATTGGTAGGCGGCGGCATAGGCGGCGCCGTAATACATCCGCAGGCAAAGCTTCTGAACAAGATAGGCAAGCCCGCCGACGTGGTGCTGGGCGCAAGGACCAAATCGCTGCTGCTTTACATGGATGAAATGAGCCGTTACGCCGCCCGGCTTTACCCAATGACCGACGACGGCAGCTACGGCGAAAAAGGCTTCGTCACCGACGCGGTGGCGCAGCTTATAAAAGAACACGCGTACGACGCCGTGCTCGCCGTCGGTCCCCTGCCGATGATGCAGGCGGTCGCCGAGGTGACGCGTCCCGCTGCGATCAAGACTATCGTTTCCATGAACTCGGTCATGGTGGACGGCACGGGAATGTGCGGCTGCTGCCGCGTCACCGTGGGCGGCGAAAGGAAGTACGCCTGCGTGGACGGACCGGAATTCGACGGGCATCTGATCAATTTCAAAGAAGCGCGCATGCGTCAGGGCTTTTACCGCGAACAGGAAAAAGAGCATTACTGCCGCATCAGAGGAGAAATAAAGAATGGTTAGTCCCAGAAACGTCCCCCCGTTTGCGGACAGCGAAACGAGAAAAAGAAATTTCGAAGAAGTAAACAAAGGCTTCGACGCCGAGACCGCCGTCAGCGAAGCCTCAAGGTGTCTGCAGTGCAAGAATCCGCGCTGCCGTCAGGGCTGCCCCGTCGGCGTCAACATACCCGCCTTCGTCAACGAAATAAAAAACCGCAATTTCGAAAAAGCGCGCGAAATAATCACCGCCGACAACAATCTGCCTTCGATATGCGGCAGAGTCTGTCCGCAGGAAACGCAGTGCGAATCCCAATGCGTTCTGAGCCGTCTTGGCTCGGTCGCTATCGGCGCGCTGGAACGCTTCGCGGGCGATTACGTGCTTGGCGGCAAAAGCGTTGCGCTCCCAGAAAAACTGGGGCTTAAAGCTGCGGTCGTGGGCGCGGGTCCCGCGGGGCTGAGCGCCGCGGCGGACCTTTTGAAGTACGGATTCGACGTCACCGTATACGAAGCCTTCCATATCGCAGGCGGCGTTTTGAGCTACGGTATTCCGGAATTCAGGCTCCCTAAACGCATAGTACGCGCCGAGATAGATTCTTTAAAAGCCATGGGCGCCGAGATAGTGACCAACGCCGTCATCGGTAAAAGCTACACCCTCGACGACCTGAAAGATAAGTTCGATTACATATTCCTCGGTACCGGAGCGGGGCTTCCCGTATTTATGAATATCCCCGGCGAAGGGCTTAACGGAGTATCTTCGGCAAACGAATTCCTGACGAGGGTAAATCTGATGAAAGCCATGCTACCCGACTCGATAACCCCAGTTCAACGCGGCAAAAACGTCGTCGTGGTGGGAGCGGGCAACGTGGCGATGGACGCCGCCAGAACGGCTATGAGACTGGGCGCCGATAAGGTCACGGTGGTCTACCGCCGTTCGCGCGACGAGATGCCTGCCAGAAAAGAGGAGATAGAACACGCCGAGGAGGAAGGCATCCGCTTCATGCTGCTGACTTCCCCCGTCGAAGTGCTCGGAAAGGACAAGGTGGAAGGGCTGAAGGTGATCAAAATGCGTTTGACCGAGCCCGACGAAAAAAACCGCCGCCGCCCCGTACCTATAGAAAACAGCGAATTCGAAATAGAGTGCGATCAGGTGATAATGGCCCTCGGCACCTCGCCCAACCCCATTCTGAAGCGTTCCGCGCCGGATCTCGAAACCGACGCCAAGGGCGTTATAAAAGTAGACGAAAACGGACTGACTTCCGTAGACAGAGTGTATGCCGGCGGCGATGCCGCAACGGGCGCGGCTACGGTGATACTGGCAATGTCTGCCGGAAAACGCGCAGCCGCAGCCATTTACGCCGCGGCAACGAAAAAGTAAATAAAAAATACATTCAAAAGGCGCCCCGTTTCGGAGCGCTTTCATTTTTCAGCCGTCAGAAATTCGAACAGCGCTTTTGTTCCCGAAACGATATCGCGGCGCGTCGCTTCGAAGTCTCCGGTATACCACGGATCGTCGATGTCGCGCGCTTCGCCCGCAAATTCCAGAAGATTGTATATTTTTTTATCGGGATCGCCACCGAAAAAACGCAGAATATTGCGTTTATTATAGGAATCCATACCTATGATATAATCGAAAGCGCCGTAATCGGCATCGGTTATGCGCCTGGCCCTTTTGCGGGAACAGTCTATCCCCATTTTTTCCAGCACGGCGGCGGTTTTGTAATGCACGCGCGAACCCGCTTCTTCGGAGGACGTCGCCGCCGATTCTATATGAAACGAACCGTCGAGTCCGGCGTCCGAAACTGTTTTTTTCATGACGAATTCCGCCATAGGCGAACGGCAGATGTTCCCGTGACATACAAACAGTATCCGTGTCAGATCCCCCTTCACAGCGCGTATCCTCCGTCAACGGGAAGTATCGCTCCCGTAATAAACGACGCGCCGTCCGACAACAGAAATTCTATTGCCGCAGCGACGTCGTCGGGCGTGCCCGCGCGCTGAAGCGGCGTCTCGAAAACTATTTCTCCTACCGCATCCGCGCCGAGCGCGGCGTTCATGTCCGTATCTATAAATCCGGGGGCAACGGCGTTGACGGTTATCCCCGAGGGTCCCAGTTCCTTTGCCAGCGATTTTACAAACGCCTCCAATCCCCCTTTAGAAGCCGAATAATGCGATTCGCAGGAAGAACCGTGACTTGCCCACATGCTGGAAACGGCAACGATCCTGCCGCGCTTTAACCGTATCATGTCCGGTACGAATTCCCTCACGGTCAGAAACGCGCCCGTCAGATTGGTGTCAAGTATGCGGCGCCATTTTCCCAGCGTCACGTCCTGTATCTGGTCGAAAGACCCTATACCGGCGTTAAGCACCACCGCGTCGGCGGCCCCCAGCTCGGCATGCAGTTTTCTTACATCGTCCTCAGAAGCGGTATCACACCTGTAACAGCGCGTATTTGTTGCCTTAGCTACGGATTTCGCCTTTTCTTCGGATCGTAGATATGTGAAGGCGACGTCGTGCCCCGCGTTTGCCAGACGCCTTACCGCGCCCTCTCCTATGCCCCTCGAACCGCCCGTGATAAGTATCTTCATAATATGTTCCTGTAACCGTTGCCTTCCAGATACGCGTCCATTACCGCTATCGCTATAGCCGAAGTGCACACCACCGCCGCGCGCGGAGCGAGCGAGGGAACGTGACGTCCCTTCAGTTCCAGATCGACTATGTCGTTGGTTTTGAAGTTCAGCGTCTTTATCGGCTGCGCTATCGAGGGTGTGGGTTTGAATACGGTGGTCACTTTCACGGGCATGCCGTTGGATATGCCGCCGTTAAGCCCGCCGTTGAAGTTATGATTGGTCTTTACGGTGCCGTCTTCGTATTCGAAGCCGTCCGCCACTTCGCTGCCGCGGGCATGCGCGAATTTAGCGCCGAACCCGAAACTCACCGATTTGACGGCGGGAACCGAAAAGAGTATGGAGGCGATACTGCTTTCAAGCGAATTGAAACGCGGGGAACCGTAGCCTGCCGGCAGCCCCGTCACCGCGCTTTCTATCGCGCCGCCTATGCTGTCGCCCGTGGCGTACAGGCTGGTCAGAAGGGAGACCATTTTCTTTCTGGCTTCGGGGTTGATGACCGCCAGCGGCGCGGAATTCAGCCGGTCGATAAGCTCCACGGAAATGTTTTCCGGGAATTTGTCGTCGTATATTTCGCCTATACACTTTATGTGCGAGGTCACGTAGATGCCCTTGCTTTCTAAAAAGTCGGCTATCATCATTCCGAAAAACACCACGGGCAGGGTCAGCCTTCCCGAAAAATGCCCGCCTCCGTTCATGTCGGCATAGCCTCCGTAGCGCACCTCGGCCACGTAATCGGCGTGGGAGGGTCTGGGCACGTCCTTGTCGTGATCGGACACGTTGACGTCCTTGTTTTTGAACAGCACGGTTATCGGCGCGCCGTTGGTGACGCCGGCGGTTACTCCCGAAAGAATATTGGGGCGCTCTTCTTCTCGCCTTGCGGAATTGAAATTTATACTTCCCTGTCTAAGCTTAAGCCCTCTTTTGATCCTGTCCAGATCCACCGTGACGCCTGCGGGAAAGCCGTCCAGCGTACCGCCGACCACGGCTCCTCTGCCTTCGCCGAACAGCGTCAGTTTCAAACTGTTGCCCCAAACCGAGCTCATATTGCCTCCTGTCGTAAACTGGTTTTAATATTATATCACGTCAGCCGCGTTTTGTGAAGAGTGAGACTGTCCGAAACGCTTTGAAAGCGGTTAGCCGAAAAATTCTGCCGCGAATGCGAATAATCTGTGTATTGTGTCTGAAAAAATGGCGATTTCGCGTCCGCCGCGATTATTAAAACGCTAAAACGCTTTATTATCGCGCACGGATTTGATATACTTAACGTATGGATTCGGGCTACGAAAAAATTCTGGAGTACGCCAAACGCGCGTATGACAGATATATAAAACTTGAGTCGCTCGCCGCCGCTCCGGAGATTGCGGCGGATCCGGTTTTATACAAAACAAATACCGAAGAAATGGCCGCGCTGGCGCGTATCGCCGCGCTATACGGGGAATGGGAACAGACCTCGTCGCTGAAAGAGCGTTTCGCCGCTGACGGCGAGGACAAACGCTTGACCGACCGCCTGGAGCGCGAGGCCGAAAATCTCATTTTGCAGATGGCGTTTCCGTCCGCTCCCGGCAACGCGACCGTTTCCGTAAGACCCGAACCGGGCGCCGAGGAATACGCCGCGGAGTATGTCAAAACGCTTCTGGCGTGCGCCGCGAAAATCGGATGCAAAGCGGAGCTTAAAAAAAGCGATAGCGTAAAATCCAAATTAAAGTATGCCGAGATCTATTTTTCGGGAGTCGGAAGCACGATTTTCATGCACGAAAGCGGTATCCACGCTTTTACTGACGGAAAGGCCGTAAGGTCGGTGAAAGTCGCTTCGTTCAAATCAGTATCCGAAAGCCGTTCGTTCGACGAAAAGGATGTGAAAATAGAATTGACCCATGCCGACGGTGCCGGCGGACAAAACGTAAACAAAGTCGAGACGGCGATCCGCGCAAAGCATATCCCCACTTCCATAACGGTAACGTGCCGCGACGAAAGGAGCCAGCTGCAAAACAAAAAGCGCGCGCTGGAAAAGCTGAAAGAAAAAGTCGAAGCCTACTATTCCGAACTCGTATCCGCCGCCAACTCAAAGCTTATAAACGAAGCGCTTTCGGTCAGAAAACGGATACGCTGTTACGATTTGAAGGAACGGACGCTGAGCGACTGCGAATACGGCGTCAGAACGGAGGGCGCGGTATCCGACGCGGAAGCTTTCGGCAAGTTTCTCGGCGCGGTAAACGCCGCCGCCGAAGGTATATGAGCAATAATTCCTGTTTTACGATCAACGCGGAGGTCGCCCGCACCGTACTCACCGACGAATACGCCGTCTACAAGACGGAGCGTTTCTGTACGCGCTTCAGAGAGCTTAAGGGAGCAGACACCTTCGTATCCAAGATCGCGGACGCGCTGTTACTTTCGGGCGCGCTCAAGCACGTCAAACCGGCTCCCGTTTCCTACCGCGTCAGAACCGGCGCGCACAATCTGTTTTTTACGGTGAAGGAGCGCGCGCTGGTATTTTTCCTGTACAGCACCGCCGAAGATCTTATCCGCATAAACGACAGGCGGCTGGTACTGTTCATGGCGGCGCATCCTGCGTTCGAAGCGACGGTTGCGGAATCGGGGCTTAGACCCGACGAAAACGACTTTACAAAGCTTTACCGCGTGGCGGAAGCCGAGGGTATAAATTATCCGCGCCTTAACTCACTGCAGCGCGGCGCAGTAGAGGCGGAGGACAGAAGCGTCCTGGTCCAAGGCGTTGCCGGCAGCGGCAAAACCAACCTGTGTATAGACAAGATCCTTTATACGGCTTCGAGAAACTATGCGGGAAAAACGCTTTACACCACATATTCCCGGGGTCTGCTGCTGGATACCGCAAGACGGATAAATTGCATAAAACGCAACATTTCGGAGCTTATCGCCGCCAACGAACAGGGCAACGTGATCGTCCGCGGCAAAGACATAAAACGCGCGCTGGAATACAAACTCGGCGTATACCTGACAAATTCGGAAAACTGGATCGGGCAGTTGAGGACGATACGCGACTACCTGGAAAACAAGCTCGAGTGCGCTTTGATAAGCGATATATACGGCGAATGCGCAGACGCCGAGGTCGTGGCCCGCGACGAAAGTTATTTCGTAAACGACTTCGTGCGTTCGCCCGCCAACCGCGTGCAGGGACTGTTCAAGCGCCTGACGGCATTTGGCGCGGAAATAGTCTACAAGGAGATCTACGGATATATCTACGGCAAAGCACGCGGCTCGGAGCCGGACGAGGAAAGCTACGTACGGGAACGCAGCGACGACTTCTCCAAAGCCGAAGCCGAAGCCTTATTCAGGATCGCGAAAGAGTACCGCTCGTTTTTAAAGGAGCATTCGTCGTCGGTCAATCCTCTGATGGCAAAAGAGCTGCTGGAAAAAGGCGCCTTCCCCGAATATTCGCTGATCGTGGCGGACGAGGTGCAGGACTTTACCGAAACAGAACTCAACCTTTTGAAAAAAGCCTCTCTGAAGCTGTTTGCCGTGGGCGACGCGCTTCAGATGATAAATCCCTCCTTTTTCTCGTTTTCCTATCTTAAATCGCTGATGTGGCAGGAAGGCGAAAAAAATTTGGAGCTGAAACACAACTACCGCTCCACCAAGAAGATCGCCGAACTGACCGAAAAGCTTGCCGATCTGAATATGTCGCTTTTCGGTACCCATAATTTTGTTATCAGGAGCCGCATTGTCGATTCAAACGTAAACACATCGGCGGTATACGTCAACGGCGGCGCTTTTGCGGATATGCTTAAAGAGGCTTCCCTGGACGGTTTCACCGTGATCGTGGGCGACCGCGCCGAAAAGGAAAGCATGCGTAAACGGCTGCCCTATGCCGAGATACTGACGGTATCCGAGGCAAAGGGTCTGGAGCGCGACGTCGTTGTGATGTACAACGTGCTCAGCGGCCGTTCGGACAAATGGCACGCGCTGGAAAAGATGCGTCTTAACAGAAAAACGGCATACGAAAATTCCGTATACAGATATTATTTCAATCTGTTTTACGTAGGTCTTACCCGCGCCAAGTCGCATCTGACGGTCTTCGAGTCACGCGGTACTGAAATTTTCAAGAGCTTTTTCGAAAGCCAGTTTACGCTTGCCGACGCCGAAGACGCCGTCAAACGCATGGGCAAGCTCCTGGAACACGTGGAAACGGACGATTCGGAGCTGAAGCGGCGCGCCGAGGAATTCATGCGGCTGGGGCAGTACGACAACGCCATGCTCGCCGCAGACCGCATGCGCGACGATTCGTTGAGGCGCGACACGATGCAGGAAGTGAAGATCCATTCCGACTACGTCCGCACGGGCGACTACCGCGGCGCAGGAATAGCATTCTGGGAAAAAGGAATGTACGAAAAAGCGCGTGAAATGTTCAATCTGTCCAAGGATTACGGGCTGATAGAATTTATGGACGCGTGCATAGGCAAAGGAAGCGCCGCGCCGGATTACAGCATAGTATCGTATTTTAACGAGGTTACGGATCCGTCTGCCGGAAAACTTATTACCGACACTCTGGCGAACGACCTCGAAGCAATGAAAAAAATACAACGGGACACAAAGGCGAAACTTGCCGCCATAAGGAGAAAACATGGATAACGCCGAAGTCAGAAACTTAATCGAAGCATTCAAAGGTTACCGCGATCTGCTGGGACCGGTCCAGGAAAACCTCAGCTCTTTCATCGCCGCGTACGAATCGGTTTCGGGCGACATCGCCAGGCTGGACGAAGCGCTGTCCGGCGACATAAAAGGCAATCTCGACCGCATATACCGCACGCTGTCCGAACAGGCCGCCAAGGCCACCGACCTTTCCAGCCGCATAGACAAATTCACCGCTTCCAGCGACAGGTATTTTTCAAGCGTCGAAAAGCTCAGCTCGACGGTGGAAAAAGTGGCGGGAAAATTCGAGGCGGTGAACGCCATAGAAGAGCGCGCGGAACGCGATCTCGGCAAACTGGAAAGCATGCTGGAGGAAAGAAAGCGCGCATACGACGTAAAATCGCTGGGCGATAGTCTTGAAAAGTATTCCGAAAACGTGCTGAAAATAAGCGAATTCGTGGACACCTCGGTGGCAGGGACGATGAAGGAAAACAATAAAAAGCTGTCCGAGGTCATCGCCGCAAACGGCGAAATACTGAAAGAGCTGACCGGCGAGAAAAAAGCTTTGGAAGCGCTGATAGCCGAATACCGCGAATCCAACAGGCTGCTGAAAAGCGCGGTGGAAAACAACGACGTGAACCTCAACTACGTTTACGAAATAATGGACAACTGGGCGGAAGACAGAAAGATACGCAAAGGTAAAAAACACAGATAATGAATTGCTTTTCGGATGAGGAAAAGTCGCTTCACCGGGCTATCATAAACGACGACGCGGCAGCGTTTTACGCGCTGACGGAGTCTAACGCCGATCTGGCGCGGCTGCAGTTCGGCAGATTTCCCGTAGAGAGTTTGCTGATACTTTACGACGCAAAAAAGATACTCAAATACTTCAGACCGCCCGAAGCCGAGCCCGTCCGCAGACCCGAATTCGGCGAAGACTATCTCAGATTCAAACGCATCGCCAAAACGGCGCTGCGTCTTTATACCGACGGCACGACGCTTAAACCCGACGAAGCGGCGGTGCTATGCGGAATGAACGTCCCCGAAAGCAGCATGCGCGCCGAAGGCAGACGTCTGAACGAAGTTTACCGTCTCCAAAACCGCCGCAGCCTGAAAAAGGACAAACGCGGCTTTTACCGTCCGCCCGTTCCGCGCCGTCCGGGCAAAAGCGAACGCCTGACGATTGCGGCGGCTTTAATTACGGCGGCAGTGTTCATAATCGCCGCGTCCGGCTTTATCGGCTGGGTGACCGCGTCCTACGGCGACGGCAGCGCGATGGCGCCGGCTTTGGTCAACACCGCCGAAAAGCTGACGGGTACGATTTCGCAAAATCCCGAAGCGCACCTGAAAATCACTTCCGATTTCACGCTGAACCTGTCAGACGACTATTCGACCGACTTTTCGGGATACATCGACGGCGGCGGACATACCCTGATTGTCAGCGGTAACTACTACGCCGACCCGTTCCTTAAAGCCGCGGCTTTGGGCAGAGTCGACGATCTCACGCTGGTTTACCCCGATTTCCACGCGGTATATTCGGGCTCCGTCAGACGCATAGTGCTGGACAACGACGTCACGGTTTCCGCTTCGGCTTTCGGACACGGCGCGCTGACGAGCGTGTTCGACGGCAACGGCAAAACGGTCACGATGACCGATTATGATGGCGTTCCCCTGTTTTCGGAACTTAACGCCAGAATACTCGACGTCACTTTCGATTTCGGCGAGATAAAGGCATCTTATACCGAAAACGGCGGCTTGCTTGCCGGCGTCAACAACTCCAGAGCGGAAAACGTCACCATAGTTGCCTCGGGCTCTATGGAAGAGCTGGCTCCCGGCAAAGATGTCTACTTCGGGGGCTTTGTTTACGAGAATCGGGGTACCTTATATAATGTTACCGCAAATATGCGTATGACGCTTGTTTCCGACTTTTCCGTCAACGGCAGCCGGGGCAACTCCTATTTCGCATGCGTGGCGGCAGTCAATGCCGGTACAGTTTCGGGCGCTGAAACGAGCGAGGATTCGTTTGTGGATTCGACTACTCTGGACGTAGCCGGAATCGTCGCTGACAACCTTGCCGACGGAGTCATAGAGAAATCTTATAACCGCGCTTCTATCAGCACCGTATCCTCCTCCGCAGACTGGTCGCCTAACGCCGCGGGCATCGTTTTAAACAATTACGGCACGGTGCGCGACTCATTCAACTACGGCGATCTGTTTGCCGTTTCAAAGGCGGCGATATCGGAAAACGCTCAGTCGCGTCCTGCGATATATCTGGGCGGAATCGCCGCTCAGAACTCTTCGATGGTGCTGAATTCCTATAACGGAGGCAATATAAGCGTTGCTTCCTCGGGAGCGCTGCCGTTTGCGGGCGGCATAGCCGGAATATGCTTTGCCTCGGACGCCGATTCGGTGATCTCGGGCTGTATCTCCAACGGAACCGTGTCGCTGACCTCCGACGCCGAAGCCGGCAATTTCCTGACGGGCATAGGCGGAATCGCGGGTTTGGTCCAGCCGTCGAATGCCAGGACGGTTACGCTGAGCAAGTGTTACGTCATCGCCGAATTCGAGATATCCGCTCCCGACGCGTCCGTGGGCGCAGTGGCGGGCACTATCGACGCCAGGAAAGGTTATTGCAATTACGGTTTTTCCAACAATCCAGACTGCCTCTATGCCGAAAACGGCGCTTCAGCTCCCGGCGCAGGCTTTATGCTATACTATAACAGCTTCGGATTTTTGGTAAGCGGCAAATACGATCCCGGCGCCGTGACAGCGGAGGAAATAACCCAAAAGGAGGATTACTGGTATGTCGGCTAAAAAACACCGCGCCCCGAAGCAAAGCGTCAAAGAGATCAGAACCGGTAAATCCCGGGTCAAAATAAGCGTTCTTTTCGCCGTTTTGATAACTTTTGCCGCGCTGTGCTTGGTGACGGATACGGCTTTTGCCGTCTTTGCGGGGATAAGCATAGCCGGTGCGGAGCACGGCACGGTAATACCCGCCGCGTTCACGCCTTTTGCTTTTTCGGTCATCGGCATCAACGCCGCGTTGGCGCTTTTCGCCGCGCTGTATCCCATACTCCGCCTCAGGTAAACCGCTCTGAAATACCGCCTTGCTTTCCTCGGTAAGGTATGTTACAATAGCCTTGACCAAAAGGAGAGATTCGCTTATGGATTATTCCGGTATATTAAGTGACCGCGCCGTCAGGATTCCCCCGTCGGGCATCAGAAAGTTCTTCGACATCGCCGCGGAAATGAAAGACTGTATTTCCCTCGGCGTAGGCGAACCAGATTTCATCACGCCGCAGCCTTTCGGCGCTGCCGGCATAAAAAGCATCGCCGACGGCAAAACGCAGTACACCTCCAACTCCGGGCTGAAAGAGCTCAGGTGCGCCGTATCCCGATATTTAAAAAGCTCGACGGGCGTGGAATACGATCCTCTGACCGATGTCCTCGTGACCGTAGGCGCTTCGGAAGCCATAGATCTGGCGCTCCGCGCCCTTATAAACCCCGGCGACGAAATACTGGTGCCCTCGCCCTCTTACGTTTCGTACGCACCCTGCGTGGAGCTGGCGGGCGGCGTTCCCGTAGCCATCGACACGCGCGACGAAAATATGTTCAAGCTGACTCCCGAGGAAATCGCCGAAAAGATAACGCCCAAAACCAAGGCGCTCATACTGCCCTATCCCAACAACCCCACGGGCGCGATAATGGAACGGGAATATCTCGAAAAGATTGCCCCCGTCATCAAGAAAAACAACCTGATCGTCATTTCCGACGAAATTTATTCGGAGCTGACTTACGGCGAGGAAGCGCACGTTTCGCTGGCTTCGCTCCCCGGCATGCGCGAAAGGACGATTCTGATAAACGGATTCAGCAAAGCCTTTGCCATGACGGGCTGGCGCGTGGGTTACGTGGCCGCTCCGGCACAGCTTTTGGCGGTCATGCGCAAAATACACCAGTACGCCATAATGTGTGCCCCGACGGCGGCACAATACGCCGCGCTGGAGGCGCTGGAACACAGTTTCCGCAACGGTTACGCCGAAGTAAAAGAAATGCGCCGTCAGTATAACGAACGCAGGATCTACCTTGTCAACAGACTGAACGATATGGGTTTAAAGTGTTTCGAACCCCGCGGCGCGTTCTACGCTTTCCCGTCCGTGAAATCCACGGGCATGAACGGCGAACAGTTCGCCGAAAAACTGCTTTACTCCAAAAAAGTCGCCGTAGTGCCCGGCTCGGCTTTCGGCGCGTCGGGCAGGGATTTTATAAGAATTTCCTATGCGTATTCGGTCGAAGCCATCAGAAAAGCGCTGGATAAGATCGAAGAATTTCTGGACGAGTTGAAATAAACCGCGTTTAAGAAACGAAAAAAGCGGCGATCGATCGCCGCTTTTTTATGTCTTGTGCGGTTTTTAGACGTTTTCCGTAGCGCCGTCATCGGCAGCTGCGGCTTCGGAGGCGTCCGTGTCTTTCGGCTTGTATGCGTACAGCCCGTCCATAAACCCGAACACCATCGCCATGGCTTCCCTGGACGCCTTTCTCCAGTAATTGAAGTGGTAGCAATGGTTATCGAAAGCCTTTACCGAATGATGCTCCAGCACCTTGACGCCGGCATCGGAAAGTTTTTGATACATCAGCTCGCCGTGCCCTTTGCAGAAAAAGTCCTTCTTTGACATGCACAGCACCGTCGGCGGCCAGTCGGAATTGACGTAATCTATCGGGCTGACTTCCTTTATATACTTGTATTCGGGCAGATTGGAGAAATCCTTTGCCAGCTTGAAGCCCGTAAAGCTCTCGGCTATGCTCTTGACTATACCGAAAGGCAGCTTGGTCTTCATTGCCGCCACCAGATCGTAAGGACCGCAGAAAAGTATGAGTCCCGCGGGTCTGACGGAGCATTCGGGAACATTCAGTTTTTCTCTTAATTCGGGATTGGTGATCACCGCTTCCGCGCCGGCGGCACTGTACGCGCCCGCCGAATCGCCCGTCAATACCACCTTGTCGAGATTAAGGCTGTAATTGGCGGCAAGCGTTTTAAGGAAGTTTACGGCATTTATAACGTCGACGGTCGAGTCCGGGAATACGTATTCGGGGCTAAGGCGGTAATTGATATTTACCACGAACCAGCCGCGCGCCGCGTACATGTGCGCTACGGATATACGGTGCTTTTTGTCTCCCTTGACGAAGCCGCCGCCGTGTATGTTAAGAATAACGGGCATCGGCTCTTTTGCATTTTCTTTAAAATAGATATCCAAAACGCAATCTTTGGGATACTTTTCGTCGTAAACTATATTCTTTGCGCATTTTATTCCCTTGACGCGGATATAGTTTTGAGGAATGTGGAACAATACGTCGATAGCCTGGAACAAAAACTCTGATCTGTTCATATATACCTCCTCCGGAAAGGCTTTACTTTTGTATTACCGTTATGAATTTGGCGCTTTTCGACATGGCGACCTGCGCGTGCGGTAGCGTGGCGTCGAAGTACAGGCTGTCGCCGGCGCGGAGATAGTATTCCCTTTCGCCGACAATGACGCGCAACGCGCCCTCAAGCACGTAGTTGAATTCCTGACCGGTATGCTTGACCAGCTCCGGCGTCACGCCCTCGTCTATCGTCACGATCATCGGTTCCAGCTCTCTGTCCACGAAATCGGCGTTCAAAGATACGAAGGAATATCCCGCATAACGCTCTATTTCCATGCCTTTGCCGTTGTAAACCGCGGTAGCGACGCGCTGGGTGGAGCCTTTGCCGAACAACACGAAACTCGCGTCCACTTCGAGGACGGTGGCGATGTTATATAACAGACCTATCGGGATATCCTTTTCGCCCGATTCGTATTCGGCGTATTCGTCGGCGGTGATGCCGAGCTTTCCGGCAAATTCATCGACGGTGTAGTCGTTGAAATTCCTTAGGTCTTTTATTCTTTCCGATACTTCCTGAATGCTGTACATATCCGTTTTATCTCCCGTAAGGGAATTGTTTGTTTCTCCTTCTCGAATCTTTCATTTTAAACGCCTGAGGCGCAACTTTAGAACGCAAAAACTCGCACAGCGATGCAAAATCGCCTTGCGTCATGTCCGTATACAGAATATAATATGCCAGCCCCGCGCCCAGATATAAGTATATTCTGTCGCTAAGCAGCGCTATCTTTTCCACGGCGTCGTAGCCGCGTTTCTCGGTATAGGATCGTTCGCCCCTTTCCTCGCGTATTTCCGTGGAAAAACTGTCGTCGCCGAACTCCATGGCTATTTCTTCGGTATGGCGTTTGACGTATTCCTCGTCGAAGCTTTTTTTAGATATAGCCAGAAAAACCGCCATAGCGCCCGCCATGATCACGACGGTGATACCCGCCAAAAGCAGTATAAGCCATTGACGGAACGTGAAAAACAGCACCAGCCCTCCCACTATAAGCAGCGCGACGAGCACGGCTTCCTTCACGCCGAAAAAACGTCTCAGATAATACACATTCATTTTAAAGTGGCTGCGCCTGTCGAGTCTGGTCAGGGTCTTGAACATTTTATATCAGAAGCGTGGGTCTGCCGCCGGACGACAGCGCGGAGAAGTTCCAGTAGTTGGTGTTGAACGAAAGCGTGACGGTATAGAAGCTTTCCTCGTCCGTTCTGTCAGTTTCGGGCACGGTATTGTATCCGTTGCCGCTCGCGTCCTTGACGTAAGGCTCGCCGTTCCTGGTGACCGTCACGCCTTTTGCCACGTATACGCCGTAACAGTCGTCGGAAGCGGTCAGTCCCGTGGAATGTCCGATGAAATTGTCACCGTATGCGACGTTGTATTCGTAGGTTTCCTCGCCTACCACCTGGTCGGCGGAATCGCGATAGGAAATCGCCTCGACGCTGCCGAAGCCCACGGTATATCTGATATACAGCTCGTAAGCCTGACCTATAACGCTGCCGGCAAACACCGCGTTGTATGCGTTGGCGGTGGTTTCGTTGCCCTCGTAATCGGTGAATATCGTCTTGCCGGCGTTGGCGGTCACGCTGCCGTAAGCCAGGCAGTTCTCGATCATAAAGAATGTGGTGTCGCCGGTTTCGTGTTCGTAGGAATCGTCGTATACGGTGTCCGAAAAATCGGCTCTGCCCGCGTAGGGCAGATTGGAGACCGCCCTGCCTATAAGCCCGCCCGCATATTCGGACGCGAACACGTTGCCGGTAGCGTACGCGTCGGCAACGGTGCCGCCCACGGCGTTTTCGAAATCGAAGATATTGACGCCTATAAGCCCGCCCGCGGTGCGCGCGTCCACCGCACCCGTAGCGTAACAACGGTCTATCGTTCCCGAGGAATAGTTATATGCCACCAGTCCTCCGGCTATGCCGGGATAGGCCCTGGACGCTCCGGCGCTGCCGGCAGCGTAACTGGAAACCACGGTCCCGTTATTGTAGCCTATCAGCCCGCCTGAGTATCTGCCGTAAACATTCACCGTGGAGACCGCATTGGAAACGCGTGCACGCACGCTGACGGATTCGGTTTCGCTTTCCTCGGTATAATAATCGACGACGCCTGCTATTCCGCCGAAATAATTGTTTTCCTCGTTGGATACGGAATTTATGCTGCCCTCGCTGGACACCGAAGAAACGGTGCCTCCCTCGACGTAACCCACTATGCCGCCGACGTATATGCCGGTGCTGGGCTCGGCATAAGAGCCGAACAGCTCGTCCCAGATCCCCTCTTCGTATTCGAATTCGGGGTTAATGAACGTGCCGACGGAGGAGCAGTTCGTAACGGTGCCGCGCTCCAGCCAGCCGACTACGGCGCCTATATAGAACCTGGACTGATCGCCGGGCAGTTCTATCGAATAATTGTTCAGCCTGACGCCGGTGACCGTGCCCGTCACCTTGCCGAAAAGTCCTATGGGCAGATAGTTGAATTCCTCGTCCTCCTCGAGATACGAGATCCTCATATTCGAAATGACGTAGCCGTTGCCGTCAAAGCTGCCGGAAAATTCCTCTCCCTCGGCAAAACCGCCTATGGGATTCCAGCCCTTGTCATTGCCGTCGGCGTCCTTTTCGCCCTCCCATTCGGCCAAATCGATGTTGTTTGCGAGAATATAGGACGCTCCGGGCTTATCGCGTATCGCGTCAAGCTGCGCGGGTGTGGAGATCTTGATAACGTCCACGGCGACCCATTTGGCGTATATTGTGGTATCCGCGGTAAGTCTGTCGCCCACGGCGGCTTTCGTGCCGTTGCATTCGCTGTCGTAATACCAGCCTTCGAACGTATGCCCTTCTAGACGCTTGGGCGGCTCGGCAAGCATTGCCGCAGACAGCGTGACGACGGCGGTGTACTGTTCGTCCAAAGGTTCGCCGTTTTTATAATCGCGGACGAGTTTGTAGGTCACCTGTACGGGCGGATCGTCGTCGTTAAGAAGAAGGAGCCCCGGTACGCCTTTTGCGCGCTGAGAGCCGGTGCCGGTGTCCGCTCCGTTATCCGCGCCGCCAAGACACGCCGTTGAAAGCGCCGCCGAAAACACGGTCGCTGCTATAAGCAGTATTATTAAAATCGTTCTGCGCGCAGTCGCGCTTACGGGAGCGTTCTTTTTCATACGCACAGATTATAACACATACGCACGCATTTTACAAGATGTTTTTTTCGGGGGGCGTCAGGTCGCCGTGCGGCCATGCCGGAACGGGCCTCAGAACTTACGAGAAAATAGGTATTGACTGATTTTATCGCTTGATTTATACTAAAAGCAGGCGTCAAACGTCTGTATTACTATAATCTTTTGGAGGGCAAAATATAATGCCGAAAGACATTTCCGTTTCCGAACTGAAAAAGGTGGCGAAAGAGTTGCGGTTGAATATCGTCAAAACAGCCAATTTCGCCGGCTCCGGTCACTTGGGAGGTTCTTTGAGCTGTGCCGACATCCTGGCGGCGTTGTACTTCAAGTACATGAACGTCAATCCCGACGATCCCGCCATGTTCGACCGCGACAGATTCATTCTCAGCAAAGGTCACTGCGCTCTGGCTTACGTTCCCTGCCTCGCCATGGCGGGTTTCGTTCCCATGAACTCCCTCGAACACTTCAACCACTACGAGTCCCCCTACGGCATGCACCCCGACAGCAAGAAGGTGCGCGGATGCGACGCGTCCACCGGCTCGCTGGGTCACGGTCTGCCGATGGGAGTAGGCATGGCGCTGGGTCTGAGATACCAGGGCAACGACACCTCCAAAGTCGTCGTTCTGATGGGCGACGGCGAACAGGACGAAGGCAGCGTCTGGGAAGGAGCGATGGCGGCTCACCATTACAAGCTCAAAAACCTCATAGCGATAGTCGACCGCAACAAGATGATGATCGACGGCAAAACCGAAGACGTCATGAGCATTGAACCAATCGACAAAAAATACGAGGCATTCGGCTTTAAAGTCATAGTATGCAACGGTAACGATATGGCGGACCTCGACAAGGCTCTCGCCGAGGCGTGGGCGAACGACTCCGACCAACCCGTCTGCATCATTGCGAACACCGAAAAAGGCTTCGGCGTAAAACGCTTCCAGGGCAACGTCAAGTGGCACTACGGCGCAATGAACTCCGACCTCTTCAAAGAAGCGGTCGCGGATATCGAAGCAATGGACTAAAGGAGGGTACATAAATGGCTGAAGGCACTACTTGGACAACTTACGACGCCAATAAAATGACGTCAAAAGAAATATACGGCAAAGTCCTGGCTGAGCTGGGCGAAACCAACGACAAGATCGTAGGCGTTACCGCCGACCTCGCGAAATCTACCAATATCGGTAACTTCGGCGACAAATTCCCGGACAGACTGTTCAATGTGGGTATCGCAGAACAAAACCTGTTCGGCGTTGCGGCGGGTCTTGCGAAGACCGGGCTTATCCCCTTTGCTTCGACGTTTGCCATTTTCGCCTGTCTCAGGGGCGGCGAACAGGTCAGAACCGACATAGCGTATCAGAACCTGCCCGTGAAGATTATAGCCACGCACGGCGGACTCAGCTTCGGACCCGCGGGAACCACGCACCACTGCACCGAGGACTATGCGATCATGCGCGCGATAGCCAACATGACCGTCGTTATCCCCGCCGACGGCTTCGAAACCGCAAAAGCCGTCCGTGCGTGCGTAGACGTACCCGGACCGTTCTATATGAGAGTCGGCAGAGGCTTCGAACCGCCGCTGCACGATAACGAGGATTTCGAATTCACCATCGGCAAGGCGATGACCCTGCACGAAGGCAGCGACCTGACCATAATCACCTGCGGCACCCCCACCCTCCAGGCATTGGAAGCGGCAAAGGACCTCGCGGCGGAAGGTATAAGCGTGCGCGTTATCAATATGCATACGTTAAAGCCCATCGACAAGGACGCCATAATGCAGGCAGTCGTGGACACCCGCCGTATCCTGACCGTTGAAGAACATAACGTCATCGGCGGATTGGGCGACGCGGTCGCGGCGGTCATAGCCGAATCCGGCAAGGGCTGCGCGTTCACCAAGCTCGGTATTCCCGACGAATACGGCGTCATAGGCTACCCCGAGGACCTTTACGCCAGATACAAACTGGACGCCACCGGCATCCAGGAAACCGTCAAGGAACTCCTCGGCAAGGAAATCGAAGCCGACGAGGACTGGACGGACGAAGACTAGGCTGGGAGGTTTAAATGAGTAATATTGCTACACCTCAAGACATTTTGGCTGCCGAGCTGTATTTCCGCGCCGCTTTCCCGGCGATGAAGATACCTCTGACCGAGGATCCCGCTCAAGCCGCCAAATTCGAAAAAATAAACGCCGTGGTCGAGTTCAAAGCGGCGGACGACGAGCATCCTCTGGCATGTCACATCGTCTTTCTGACCGAACAAAAAGCCGCCGAACTTACGGAAAAGGCTCTTAAAGAAAATCCCGAGGCGAAACCCGTGCCCCGTTTCAAAGTGTACCAGGGAGAATACGACTCCCGTTACGAGGGCGTACAGGTAGTCACGCTGGCGTTCAAATCGATAAAAAGCCTTCTCGGCGTGTTCAAAGGCAATTCTCCCGTCGAAATGCTGGGGATCGTGGCGCCGCTTCTGAAAAATATTTTCAAGAAAGCCACTCTGCCTTTCCTGTTCCTGATGCTGTCGCTGACAAAAATGATGCCCAACTTCAACCCCGGCATCGACAAGCCCTGGGAACAGTATCTGAAGGTCAAAATGTCGCTTTACATGATAACCACGGCTATGTCCCAGGCGAACAAACTGGGCTGGGAACCCCTCTCCAACTGGATGGCGAAACAGACCGACCGTATCTATCAGTTCAAGGTAGGCGCGACACTGGACGCAAACGGCAAAGAGATCTATCCCCCGATCGCCGCTTACCTCAGGGTAAAAGCGGGCAAATCCAAGGCGGGCAGAGGCGAATATACCAGAAAACGCCCCTTCGTGCTGTTCGACTTCCCCAATCCCGACGGCTGTCTAGCAGTCTTAAGCGGCAGATACGAGTTCGTCGAAGCGGCTACCAAAGGCTGCATAACCGTTGTCGGCGCGGGCGACTCCTACGCCGTTCAGTTCAACAATCTGATGACTCAGCTTCAGAACATGTTGATCCCCTCCAAGTTCGTCAAATAATTTTATGA
>CALVZV010000018.1 GCA_944372665.1 uncultured Clostridia bacterium | reverse complement strand
AACGGCGGCGATCACCAACGGGGGCATTATGTCGAAAGTACGGCTTTGGATCAGCGACGGAATTTTGCCGAGGTCGCATACGCCCACGTAACCGATAATCGCGGTTTCCTTTACCAGGATTATAAATTCGTTGAACAGCGGAGGCAGTACGTTTCTGACAGCCTGGGGCGTAATCACGCTGCCCATTGTCTGCGCCGTGCTGAGACCAAGCGATCTGCCGGCTTCCATCTGCCCCTCGTCGACGGATTCAAAGCCCGCCCTGACTATCTCAGACACATAAGCCGAAGAATTTATACCGAAAGTTATGCCTCCGATAAGGATGCCCCCGCCGCTGCGCCATACCAGATCGCCCAGGTGCAGGTCTATCGGCATGCTGGCGAAAATGACCAGGTACATCATAAACATCTGGAGCACGACCGGCGTGCCGCGAATAACGGTTATATATACTTGTGCGACGGCGGCAAGCGGTTTCAGCTTGCCCGTACGCTTGTTAACGTAGTTTATCAGCGCCAGTAAAATACCTATAACGACGCCTATCACCACCGCTATCACGGCGATTATAAGCGTCGTACCCAGTCCTTCAAAATACAGTTCCCAGCGATCGTATTTTATGAACGCGTTGGAAAATCTTTCGCCTAAACTCATATCTTTATATAAGAACGGGCGACGGGAAACTTGCGTCTCCCGCCGTCTGAAAAACTTGTTACACGTTCCAGCTGAGTTTGAGACCTTCGGGAACAACGGGTTCCGCGCCGGTGCCCTTCTCGTAAGCGTCGAGAGCGGTGTAGTATTCGGTGTATTTGGTCATGTTGCCGTTGGCAAGCCATTCGGTGATGACTTCGTTCACGGTGTTGACCAGCTCGGAATCGGCGCCTTTCTTGAAAGCGATGCCGAAGTCTTCCTGAAACAGGTCGCTGGCGTCCACTATAGCGTATCCGTCGGGATTGGAAGAAGTGGCGACGAGGCTGGAGGCGGGAAGCTTGTCCATCAGAATGGCGTCCACGCGGCCGTTGCTGAGTTCAGCCATGCAGAGCGCGTAGGTCTGAAGCTGCTGAACGGTAGCGCCTGCGGCGGTAACGGTGACGTCGATCTCGTTGCCGGAAACGTCCTCGGTGGTGTAGACGTAGCCCGCGCCCGCGGCGTCCGATATGATAAGGTCACCGCTGGGGCCCTGCTGAACGGCTACCATCTTGCCGGCAAGGCTCGCCACGGAAGAATACGCTTTATCCGCGGCGGAAACTATGACGAGGGTGGAACTGGCGTAGATCTTGCTGAAGTCCACTGTCTCCTGACGTTCGGGTGTGATGCTCAGACCCGCGGCGCCTACGGCAAGTCCTTTATCGCTGGCGACGTTAGAAGTTATGAAATCGAAAGCCACGTCGTTGATCTTGAGTTTCTTGCCCATTCTTTCGGCGACTTCGCTCATTATCGCCACGTCGACGCCGACGATATTGCCGGTAGAACTGACGAATTCGTAAGGAGCGAATCCCGATTCCGTATACATAGTGATGGTGTCGTTTTCGTTACAGGCGCTGAGCGCGAACACGCCGACGGCGAGCAAAGCGACCATTATAACTATACTTATGATTTTTTTCATTTTTTTCTCCTCTGCCTTTCGGCAATTTCAGTTATGTGTTCTATAATACACTGTCACGATGTATAAAGCAAATCATTTTATGAATAAAAATTGCATTTTCGGCTGCGGCAAACATTATTATGCGTATAAAGCGCATCCCACCCGCCTCGCGTACGTA
The DNA here is from genome assembly GCA_944372665.1 of uncultured Clostridia bacterium. Classification (GTDB taxonomy): domain Bacteria; phylum Bacillota; class Clostridia; order Christensenellales; family DTU072; genus Stercoripulliclostridium_A. The sequence continues at coordinate 29,914 of CALVZV010000018.1, read as the reverse complement.
AAAGGAACGTATGCTGAATTTAAGGTGAATATTGTCCGCGTTGTTGAAACGCGCAAAAGTAATATGCTATAATCTGAGTATGCCTAAAAAAGCCGTTAAAATCGCTATAGCGTTAGCGTTCGCGATCGCCCTGACACTCTCGGCGGCGCTTATGTCCGCATGCAACGGCAAAATCAAAAGCATTTATTTTTCCACCCCGTCGCAGCAGATATATCTTTCCGACGGCGGCGAAAACGGCGTGGTCTATACGCCTGCGGTGTCCACTTCCCCCAAAGGCGGGGAATATTCACTGACAAGCTCCAACCCGTCGATAGTCGGCGTCAACCGGGACGGCGTCAGCGTCACCGGCTACCGTGAAGGCTCCGTGGTGCTCACCGCCTCCACCGCCGAAGGACTGACCGCCACCATGAACCTTATCGTGCTGGCGCGACGCGCCTCCTCGCTGGGCGGCGATTCCGAGGACGGATACACCGTATCGTTTGTGTCCCCGTACGGCTCCGTCGCCGCAGTGACGGTCGCTCCCGGCGAAACGGTGTCCGAACCGCACGATATATCCGGCGCTCCGTCGGGATACACGCTTTACGGCTGGTACACCGAAAAGGATTATATTAACGAATACGATTTTTCCGCACCGGTGACTTCGGATCTAATGCTCTGGGCGCTGTGGGGAGCGGCGGAACCCGTATACGAATATTCGGAAGCCGACGGTAAGGTCTACGTAGCCGGTTTCAAGTACTCCAACGTGCCCTATAAAGAAATAGTCGTCCCTGCCGTAAGCAACAGCGGAAAACCCGTATACGGCATACGCGAAGCGGCGTTCGCCGAGAACGCGAGCCTGGAGAAAGTCACCCTCGAGGAAGGCATAAGCGTGGTCGGCAAATACGCGTTCAAGAAATGCATCGCGCTTAAGGAAATAACGCTTCCGTCCACCGTCACCGAGATAGCGGAAAGCGCATTTCAGGAATGCGAGTCGCTGGAAAAATTCACGGCGCAGGGAAATTCGCTTCTGTCGATAGGCACGGCTTGCTTCAGTTACTGCACCGCTTTGGAATCCGTCGTGCTGCCCGATTCGGTGGAATCTGTGGGAGAGTACGCCTTCGAATACTGCGGCGCTCTGACCGAAATAACTTTACCCGCGTCGCTTAAAGTCATCCAAAGAGGCGCATTCAGATTCACCGCTCTCGGGTCCGTGGATCTGACATACGTCACGGATATTTACAATGAGGCTTTTTGGGGTGTCACAAATTTAAAGACGGTTACCGGAACAGACAATCTGAGCAATGTAGGCAGCTTTACTTTCGGCAGGCTGGGCACGGGATACGCAAGGTATGCGACCGCATATGTCAACACCTATTCCAATTACGAGGACGGGCTGCTGTATCTGGGCGACACGCTTTTGTACGCCTATCCGGTTGTGACCAGAGGCGACTACAAAGTCAGAAAAAACACCAAAGTCATCGCCGGTCAGGCTTTCGAGGACGTTCCCTACGGAACGGTCGAGTTTATCGCCAGCGATATATCGACGATACCCACTTACGGCACGTACGCTTTCGGTCAAAGGAGCGCGGCGTTCTCCTCGGACATTCAGCCCGCGCTTGACGTCATAGTGCCGGCGGGCAAGACCGGGCTGTATCTGGACAAATGGCTGACCACGGTCGAAGACGACGGTTATTACGTGCCGACGGTGTACTCTTTCGCTCTGGCGCAGAACATATACGAACGGGCATACGTTCCCCCCGCCTCCGTCAATATTTATGCTCGCACGCCTTTCAAAGAGATCGCCGCAGGCGTTTACTTCGACAAGGAAGCCGCCGCCGCTACGGGCAGACCTGCCGACGGTATCGTATACGACCAAGACAAAATCAATTATCTATTGGCTTCCGTCAGCGATCCGAACGTGACCGAGCTTGATCTTTATGCCGCGCTGGCGGCTGTGGGAAAGCAATACTTCGTGGACGACGTGCTGCCTTTTGCTTTTTCCAAGCTGTCGTCCCTGACTTCTGTGACCCTGACCAACTTCATAGGCTACATCGGCGCGTTCGCGTTTACGGACTGTCCCGAATTGAAATCGGTGCGTTTCGCCGCCGAAACGGTGGTCGCCGCAGAGTTTTCGCCGGCAACCATAACCTCCTCCACGTTCAACCGCTCCACTCTCGGCTCCGAATTCAGGATCTATGTGCCCGCAACGGCAATGGAGGGCTCTTACACCAATCTGGACGTGCGCTACCGCACTAACTGGGAGAGCTATATCAGCCGTTCGGTCATTTTTGGATATAAACCTTAATTTAACCCGTAAAATAATATTTACAAAGATTTCCCTTCTGTGTCATAATAAATGTCGGAGGCTGACTTATGACAACGGTTGAGAACAAACCCAAAAGATACATGTCTGTAAAAGAGATACTCATCTACTCGGTGGGTCTTTTCGGGCTGCAGATGGTTATATTCTACCTTAACTCGTACCAGGTGGAGTTCTATTCCACTACCGCCAGGCTGACGCCCTCGGAACAGTTCGCGGTGCCATTCATTATACTCGCGGCTAAGATCGTGTCCGCGGTGTTCGATCCCGTGGTCGGCAATCTTATCGAACACACTCCCGACCGCGGCAAAGGCAAGCTGAAACCTTTTATATTATATTCATCCCTGCCTTTGGTAGCGTTCACCGTCATGCTTTTTATCGACGTTCCGCTTGAAGGCGCCGGGCTTTTGGCATACATATTCATATTCACCACGCTTTGGAGCATGGCGATGACGATGGCTGACGTGCCCTCTCAGGCAATGTCCGCGGTGCTGACCCCTGATTCCGACGAACGCACCAACCTTATCGGTTTTTCGGGGACTTTCCGTTCCGTGGGGCAGGCGGCGCCTTACGTAGTCGTGCCCTTGGTCTGCCTGATGGTGCCCGGCGGCGCCGGGATCGAAGGCACTCTTAGTATCCGCGAATATCTTTTCAACGCTTTGGCAATAGGCGTTATAGGCACCGCGATGCTGGCGCTGATATACTTCTTCACCACCGAACGCGTCCCCTACCGCGCCGAGAAAATGTCCTTTAAAGATATGTTCGGCGCCGTCAAAAGTAACAAGTACCTTTTGCTGGTGATGATATCGTATTTCCTGGGCTTTGCCAGGCAGGGCGCCATGGCGATCCAGGTTCAAACCGCAAACGCCATTCTGGGCGGACAGAACCTGATAATCATACTCGGCATATCCACCGCCGCAGGCACGATGATATCGATGGCACTGACTCCGCTGCTGATAAAAAAATTCGACGAAAGAAAGGTCTTCGTGGCAATGAGCGTGTACGGCTTCGTTTCGTCGGTGGCGGCGTTTTATGCCGGCACTCAGACCGATTTCAACCTCGGAGCGCTGATCCCGACGCTTTTTCTGATGGGACTGCAGTTCGGCGCCGTCAACATTATGCCCATGGTAATGGTGGCTGACTCGGTGGATTATTACGAATACAAAACGGGCAGACGCACCGAGGGCGTGGCGTACGCGGTGCTGTCGTTTTCGGTAAAGGTAACCCTGGCGCTCGGTGCAGCTGTATGCCTCGCCACGGTATTCAGCGACGCCGTGGGATATTCCGCAACCGCAGAGGAATTCAGTTTCGAAACCAAGCGCGGAGTATACTTCTCGTACACGATAATACCCGGCATCACATCGTTTCTGGCGGCGATCCCGATTCTGTTCTACGATCTGACGGGCAGCAAAAAACGCGAGATCTCGGCGGCGCTCGAACGAATGCGCGCCGAAAAAGCCGCTCTCGCCGAAGCCGCGGAGCCGTCCGCAAGCGAGGTCGCGGATGAGTGAAGCGTTCTCAAGGCTGGAACCGCTGATCGGAGAACATGCCTTCGGCAAACTGAAAAACGCCTCGGTGGCGGTATTCGGTCTGGGCGGCGTAGGCGGCGTCGTGACCGAAGTGCTGGCGCGCTCCGGAGTCGGGAAACTTACTTTGATAGATTGCGACACGTTTGAAGAAAGCAACATAAACCGCCAGATAGGCGCACTGCATTCCACGATTTCGGAACCTAAAGCCGAGGTTATGGCAAAACGCGTATGTGACATCAACCCTTGCGCGGAAGTAACGCCGCTGGTAGTGAGATATACCGGCAAAGAGGACGTAATGTCCCGCGGATTCGATTATGTGGCAGATTGCATAGACTCCGTCGACGCCAAAACGGCGCTGATACTGGAAGCCGAAAGGCTGTCCGTGCCCATAATAAGCGCCATGGGCGCCGCCAACAAAACCGACCCGACGCGCTTTAAGGTCGCCGACGTATTTTCCACGCGCGAATGCCCTCTTGCCAAGGTGATGCGCTCGCGCCTCAGAAAAGCCGGAGTTACACGGCTGGACGTCGTTTTCAGCGACGAACCGGTAACGGGCGGCGCCACGCTTTTTAGTTTCATGCCCGCCACGGCGAGTATGGGGCTTGTGATGGCGAATAAAATAATTTCCGAGCTTATCCGCTGAATCAGGCGAATTTAAGCTTTGTTCTTACCTCCACGGCGACGTCGCGGAAATACTCTTCTTTCCATTCCGCGCCGTAGATGCCGTAAAAGCCGTCGTAAAGGTTGAATACGTCCACACCGGCGGCATAGCAGCTTTCGAACGCGTAATTGACCGCCGAAACTATCTCTTGAGAAACAGCGAGGTTTACCGCTTCGCCGGGTTCTGTCACGCTGACGTCCGCTTTTACACCGGAAGGACTGCATATTTCCTTTAAGATCAGCTCGCATTTTATATCGAAACGCGCGCTCATATCGCGCCCGAACGTCTTTTTGCAGGACGACCTGACGATAAAGAAATTGTACACCGCGCCGCCCAGAGTGACCGTCAGAGAACCTTCTTCCAGCACGGATTCTACGTAATTTATGCCTCGTGTGCCCTTTTCGTCAAGCTTCATTATATAGTTACTGCCCGAAAATATCGCCGTTTCCGAATAATCGAACACATAGGCGGCGCCGTCTGCGGAGCCGTCTCCCGAGACGGGCGCGTCGGTCTGTATCAGGCTGACCGACGGCAGCCAGTTACCGGACTTTTCGGTGCAGTAGGATACGACGAATTCCTTGATGTTGCGCTTTCCCCTGACGGGATAGTAGCCGAATTTCATCAAAGTGTTCTGGATAAACAGGCTGGAGGAATCGCCGTATACCGTTTTAGCCGACAGAATGTCAGCGGCTTTGCCTCCTGTGGCCAAAAGCAGCGCGTTTTCGCTAAGATAAGCGTTCCTCAATATATAATCCAATACGTTCACGGCGTCGTGCTGGATGACTTCGTTGCCTAATATGACTACGTTGCAGTGCGACATCGAGATGATCTTTCCCGCTTCGCGGCTTATCGCGTTCAGAGCGCCGCTCAACGATACGTCCTCGGCTTTTGCGATGATATATCCGGATTCCTTGGCGTCGGCTTCGGCGGGCAGTACGATTTGAGCCGAAACCAGATAACCTGTTTCGGTTTTGTCTATGCCGATACCGACCACCACCGCCCTGTCGGTCAGCGGTACCGTTTCCGTGCCCAGAAGTATGAACGCGGCAAAACACACCGCGAACGCCAACCATTTATAACATCTTCGCATCCGCATTCCCTCCGTTTTGTTTTGCCGCGGCTCTTTCGGCAAGTTTTGTCAGTACGAACGCCGCCAAAGGAACCAGCGCGCTCACGCCCGACACGAAATATCTGACTACTCCCGTGGCGAAATCCACGGCGCGTTCCAGATTACGGAAGCAAAAAGGCCCCGTCGCGCACAATACAGCAACCGCGCCCGTTATGCCGAAGATCGGTTTGACGCCGTACTCACGCACCCATTCGCCGGCAGCCCCGAGGTAAAACGAAATCGCGATTACCGCAAACGCCAGCCAGCACACTATCGCCGGCCAGTCGATACTGCCTATTTCCGTGTTGACCACGTTGAACGAACCCAGCGACGCGAATGCGTGCGGCGACAAAAAAGCGGCGTTGCCGTAAACGGCAGTGAACATTACGTATACGAACGCTATTATCGCGGCGGCGACGGATACCGCCCCGAACACGGTATATGGAGCGTATACGCCTTCGGAACGCAATCCCGACAGCGATTTGTTTTCCTTGTTTTTCAGTTCGCAGAACAACAGCGGAGTAAAATCGAATCCCCAGAACGCGTATTTCCACGCAGCGCCCAATACGGGTGCCGCGCCCGAGACCGTGACGGGCTTTAACCGCTGAAAATCCATGTCGATCTCGCCGAACACCAGCCCTATCGCAAGAATAAGCGGCAAAGTCCACAGCGCCAGCGACGCCGCTCTGCCGATGCCCTTGAAACCTTTGGACGCAATGTACGCCGCAACGATAACGAACACGATCCCCACCTTGTCGGTGGATATGTTATAAAACAGGTAAGAACTTGAAAAAGCGTTGACTTCAGACACATAAACCAGGATTTTGATAATCAAAACAGCTATTACGGGAGCCGAAATAAGCGTATAAACGATTTTACCGTATCTCTTGCCGATTTTGGCCAGACCGCCCGCAACGCTGACGGGAACGATAAAAGCGAGGGAGATTATTTCCGTCAGCAGCATTACGGAAACGCTCATCCATATATCGCGTCCGGCGTATGAAGCTGTCAGCGACGGCAGCGCGGACAGTTTGAAAACCGAAAAAAGCACGATTGCCACGATGGCGTACTGCGCCGGAGACAGACTATTTTTCATTTTTCAGTTTCCTCAGATTTTTATTGATTACGGGAGTCCTGAATTCGCTGTCGCCGAGAGCGCGCTTCCAAACGCTATCGCCTATCTGGCTTTTTATCAGCGGCGCGAAAGGCTGCAAATACGCAACGCCGTACTGCTCCATACCGGCGACGTACGCGGTCAATGCGGTCACTGCCAGCACTATGCCGTAGATTCCCAGCGTGGCTCCCACGAAAACCAGCATGATCCTTATAACGCTGAATGCGCCCACCTCGTCGGGTATTGCAAACAGCCCTATGCTGGACATGGCGGTGGTCAGTACCGTAAGCGAACTGAGCACCCCCGCCGAGACCGCCGTTTCGCCAAGGATGATACCGCCCACCACCGAAATAGCCATTCCGAAATATCTGGGCATCCTGACGCTGGCTTCGCCCAGCACTTCGAAAAAGATGAGCGCGATGAGCATTTCGAGCACGGGCGAAAACGGTATACCCGATGTCGAATTGAGAACCGTGATCATAAGCTCCAAAGGCAGTATCTGGTACTGAATTGACGTAAGCGCGACGAAAACGGAGGGCAGCAGCACCGCGAAAAACACACCCAAAAGGCGCATTATCCTTATCATGCCCGTTCTGACGGGGCGGCGGTAATAGTCCTCGGAATCGTGGAAATCCTCTATAAGCACGAACGGCAGCGTCAGAACCATCGGCGAGCCGTCGACTATGACGGCGACTCTGCCGTCTAAAAGTTTGGAAGCGACGATGTCCGGCTTTTCGGAAGCGCCTATCTGTTTGAAAACAGAGTAATTTCTTTTTTCCAGAAACGAGGAAACGTAAGCCGAGTCGACAATACCGTCGATATCGATTGACTTAAGCCGGTCGGCAACGTCCTTGACGATGTTTTTGTCGGCAATACCATCAAGATAGCAAATTCTTATCTGCGTTTTGGTATAACGACCGACGACAAGCGGCTTGAAAACCAGCCTGCCCGAACCGAATCTGCGCCTTAACATCACCACGTTGGCTTTGAAATCTTCCGTAAACCCCTCTCTGGGACCCTTTATGACCGCAGCCGTAGGCGGTTCGCTGATGGATCTGGTGGGATAACCGTGCACGGAAACGGCAAAGTACGTTTCACTGCCCTCGATGACAAGCCCCATGGCACCCCTGCATACCACGTCGACGAACTGCTTGCGCGTATTAAAACTTTCCAGCTTCTGGACCGTGCAGAAAATGCTTTTTAAGCCTTCCAGATCTTTACTGAAAGCGCCTTTAGCGTTAATTAACGGCGTACATACGCCCATGTCGGCGTCGCGCATGTCTATCATGCCGTCGGCAAAAAAAACGGTCACGCGCACCTGACCGGACCTGATCTCACGGAATATAATATCGTCGCTGCCGTTGACAGCCTTTTTCAAAGCGGAAATTTCCCGCGGATAATCCAGCATAACTAAAGGATTGACCGCGGGAAAAATTTTAAACGCCTATTCGACTATACGGAAAAGCTCCTCGGAAAACGACTTTTCTATCATCCCCGCGTCACTTAGAGCGCTGCGCTCGGGATCCAGCGGCAGACGCACCACCTTGTCTATTCCAGCGGCGGCTATATATTCTTCTATATCGCTTTTACCGAAAATGTAATGCTTGGCTTTGCATTCCGGACATACGAAATACGACATGTTCTCGACTATTCCCAGTATCGGAATATGCATCATATCAGCCATTCTGGTAGCCTTGGCAACAATCATACTCACCAGTTCCTGCGGAGAAGTGACCACCACCAGACCGTCCAGAGGGAGCGACTGGAACGCCGTCAGCACGACGTCGCCCGTTCCCGGAGGCATATCCACGAACATATAATCGACGTCGCCCCACGCCACGTCAGACCAGAACTGCTTTACCGTACCGGCGAGTATGGGACCGCGCCATATAACGGGAGCGGTCTCGTCTTCCAGCAGCAGATTGATGCTCATCAGCTTGATGCCGCTGCGGCTCTCGACGGGCAGTATGGTGTTTTCGTCCATGGCGTCGGCAATAGTGTGCACACCGAACATTTTGGGTATCGACGGACCTGTGATGTCGGCGTCCAGAACGGCGACCTTATATCCCATTTTACGCGCGGTCACCGCCAACAGCGCGGTCACGGTGGATTTGCCGACGCCGCCTTTGCCGGAGATTACCCCTATTACCTTTTTTACGTTTGACAGAGCGTTTTGCGGCGCTTTAAAGTCCGCTGCGCGCTCGGCGCAGTTTTCGCTGCAGCTCGAACAATCGTGAGTGCACTCGCTCATATACGCCTCCTTTAAAAGTAATATCTAAAGTATATTCCCCCCGTTGCGGTTTGTCAAACGACGCAAGCACATTAAATTTGCATAATATGCGGCGCGGATTTTCTCCGCGCCGCATATCTCGCCTATTTTGTTGCCGTAGCTACATATATTATATTTTCATCGCTACGTCCCAAGCTCCCCAGATCACGCTTCTGAGGTTGCCCACCTTCAGCGCGTCGCCTATTACCCTGACGCGTTTGTCTTCCGTAGCCATGGGCGCGGGGTTATAGCCTATACCGGTTATGACGCTGTCGGCTTCGACCTTAGTCAGCGTGCCGTCCTTGGCTTTTACCGTGACGAAACCGTCGCCGATCTCGGTCACCGTGCTCTCCAGCATCAGCGGCACCTTCTTCCATTTAAAATAGTCTCTGAGATACGACGAGTTCGCAAGGCTTATCGCACGGGTGGTGATTATGTCGTTCAATGCCTCTACTATCACGGGGTGCTTTCCCTGAAGCAGCAGCTCGTAAGCTATTTCCGATCCCGTCAGTCCGCCGCCTATTATGACCACTTTGTCGCCGACGGCTTTTTCGCCGTTCAGAAACTCTATCGCTTCGATGCTCTTATCTATTCCCGGGATACGCGGACGTTTGGGCGTGGAGCCGGTGGCTACTATGATCGCGTCGGCGTCAAGCACGGACAGATCTTTTATTTCTGTATTGAATTTGACTTCTATGCCCGCTTTTTCGATCTGACGCACGTACCAGCGTATCAGCTCGCGGTCCTTTTCCTTGAACGAAGGCGCGGCGGCAGGTATGAACACGCCGCCCAGACGGTCGCTTTTTTCGTATATCGTCACGTCGTGACCGCGCATTCTGAGCACTCTTGCCGCTTCCATACCGCCTATACCGCCGCCGATCACGGCGACTTTCTTTTTGACAGAGGCGGGTTTGATGTAATACTTACGGCTTTGCATCGTTTCGGGATTCAGCGCGCAGCGCGCCATGTGGGCGGTGTCGCTCAGCGGCGCCGTATTCGCCGTGCCTTTGGCTTTGGACATTGTGAAGCAGCCGTTATGACAGCAAATGCACGGATGTATGTCCTCTTCGCGTCCTTCCATAAGCTTGGTTACCCATTCGCCGTCGGTAAGGAATTGTCTGGCGACGCCCATTGCGTCGATCCTGCCCTCCTTGATGGCTTCGGCGGCAGCTACGGGCGACATTCTGCCCGCAGCCACGACGGGCTTGGAGGTGAATTGTCTGATGTACGCCACGTCTTCGAGGTTGCAGTTTTCGGGCATATATGCCGGCGGATGCGCCCAATACCATGCGTCGTAGGTGCCGTTGTCGGCGTTGAACATGTCGTAGCCTGCGTCCTCGAGGTATTTTATGGCTCTTTCGGATTCCTCCATATCGCGTCCCGCTTCGACGAATTGCTCGCCGGGAACGGCGCCGTCGCAGAAACCTTTAGTCTTGCTGACGACGGAGTATCTTAGCGAAACGGGGAAATCCTTGCCGCAGCGCGCTTTTATCGCCTGAACGACCTCGACGGCGAAGCGATATCTGTTTTCAAAGCTGCCGCCATATTCGTCGGTGCGCTTGTTGACGTATTTAAGCGTGAACTGGTCGAGAAGATATCCTTCGTGCACCGCGTGGACCTCTACGCCGTCCACGCCCGCGTCCATAAGCTTTTTTGCGGTTTCGGCATAGGCAAAGACGATTTTTTTGATTTCCTTTACGCTCATTTCGCGGCACATCGTGTCCTCCGCCCACCTTGACGGCGACGCGCTGGGTGCGGCGCACAGATACGACGGATCGATTATCGGACGCGCCAGGGCGCCCAGAAATTTGTTTCTGACCAGCAGCGCCATCATGTCGTCCAAAGCGAACGACCTGCCGAATCCCGCAGTCAGCTGAACGAACAGTTTTGCGCCGGTTTTGTGGATCTTCTCCATAAAAGGCTTCAGCTTTTTAAACGCTCCGTCTGCCTTGTACAGCCAGCCGTTGCCCAGCATGTTCCTTAGCGGAGCTATACCCGGTATGATCAGTCCGACATTATTCTCGGCGCGTTTTAAAAAGAAAGCCGCCGCTTCCTTGTCGAAATGATGCGGTTCTACCCAGCCGAAAAGCGATGTGCCGCCCATCGGACACAGCACGATCCTGTTTTTGATCTCGACGTTTCCTATTTTCCACGGAGTAAACAAAGATTCGTATTTTCTGTCCATTACGCCCTCCTGTGTATCGATATTATATTAAAATTATACAACGATAATTAAGAATATTCAATACCGGAATACTCTACGCCGGTCAATGGCGGCAAAAGGTGCCGCAGCGACGAAGCGAACCTTTTTAAACTCGGTTAAGGCAATCCTGCCACAGATCGTCGTCGGCAAGCGATTCGGTTTCCATGCTGGCTGCAAGTCTTACCAACGCGGCTTTGACGCGGTTGGAATTTAAAGCCGCCGCTGCGTTCGAGGGTATTCTGGACGTTTCTTTCACAAAGCCGCCGCGTGCGGAGATAACGGCGTTTTCGCCCACGCAGACGCGTTTTGACGGCATGAACCTGGTCAGAAAATACTCCGCCGTGGCTTTATATGCGTTCAAGCTTTCGGGCGAGGGCGAAATGTACGCGACGTGCACGCTGGCGTTACCGATATACGCGAAATATCCGCCCGCGACCACCAGGTCGCCTTCCTCTCTGCCAAAAAGCTCCAGCGGCAGGTCGCCGCCTATGAAATCCCCGGGTATAGGAGGAAGATACGCTTCGTCGGCAGGCAGTCCGAACAAACCCGCGTCGGTGCTGTCTCCGGAAGGAAGCGGCTCGTTAAGCCCCGTCAGCGCGTGAAATCTCCTTGCGTCCGCAGCCAGAAGCATCACGCCCGCTTTCGCCACGGAATGGCGTTCGATGAGTTCCACGACCTCGCGCTGAGCTCTGCCTGCAAGCGTGAAACGCTCCGCCGCCGTCGCGTCCGAATCGATACCGTCCTTTACCTCGCCGTCCGCCGCAAGCCCTACAAACGTGCCGTAATCGGCGAATACCGCGTAAGCGTCGGCGTAATCCATGCGTTCGGCTTTGTTGGCCTCTCTGCCGAACAGACATTCTATCTCAAGCTCGCCGTCCACGGTTTTATCGCACGCCAGGCGTATACCCTCGGAAATTTCCTCGGCGCTCAAAAATCTCAGATCTCTCTCGGTAGGCTTAAAAACGGGAGCAACGATTTTACATCTGCCGCACAGCCCTTTGCCGCCGCAGGGGAAACGAAAGCCCTCGCGTTCCATCAGGACGCGAAGGTCTGTATTTTTAGCGGAAAATTTTAATTTCATTGCCGGAAAACCTTCTTTTCAAACAGGCGCCGCTCAGCCGAACGTTTTGACGAGCTGCACCAGAGTAAGTTTTCTTGTAAGCGTCGTAGTCACACCTCCCGACGTCTCGTCTACAAGCGAGGTTGCGGTTCCGATAAAATCGGGCGAGGACAAGTTGGCGCTAAGTTCCGCATACGAAGCGTTGCCGAAGTCGTAATACGAAATATTCGCCGCCGAGAAATATGCGTAACCGCCGCGCTTTTGGTTGAAATTAACGGCGAGGCTCTCGCTGCCGACCAGCAGTTTCCCGTCCAAACCGCCGTCTTCGGAAAGCATATCGATCGAGAACAATTTTTCGAAATCGCCTTCCACAATAATGTTGACGCCGTCGGCTATCACCAAAACGTCGCCGTAGTTAAAGCTCAACCTTGCGATCACGTCGGGAGTTATAACGTAATAATTATAATCCGTGCCGTCTACGTTTTTAATATCGGCGCCCGCGCCGCTAAGCGCCGCCGCGTCGACGTCGACGCGGGTAACGCCCAGTCCCGATATATTTCCAGCGCCTATCGCGCCCACGACGTCGGGAATTTCGGCGTTATGGACAGTCAGACGTCTTCGGACAGCCTCTTCCGTTATGCTTTCGTCCGGAATCACGGCGCCCGATGCGATACTGCTGACGTTATAGTCGAACAATCCGACCGCGCGTAGCGCATAGAGCGCAGTGGACTGTACGGAAGCGGTTATCGCGGAAGCGATGTCGTTTATCCTGGTCGAGGGATCGACCAAGGAAAGTATGCCCTTGTTATAGTCCTTGAACACTTCCTGTAATTGCAAATCGGCTATTTTGGCGTTCAGTTCGCCGAGTTTGGTATCCTTTAACGCCAAAAGTATGGGCTCGGCGTCGTTGCTTACGGCAATAACCTCGCCTAAAGTCAGACCGTCGATACGTCCTTGGAGCGTGTCCTTGCTGCCGAGTTCGTCCAGAGTCAGATCGCTTATCGCCTTTAGAACGGCGTGACTTTCGTCGGTGATCTCTACGGCGTCGGCAATAGTCATTTCGGCTATCTTGTCGTTGAGCCCGTCAAGCCTGGTGCCTTTCAGATATTGCAGGATCCTGGAGCTGCCGTCGCCGATCTCGATAGCGTTTTCGATATTCATTTCCTTTATCGCGGTATCGATGTTGCTCAGCGAAGCGCCCGTATCTATCACGCTGCCGTCCGCGGCCTTGACCTCGTAGTCTCTCAGGTAGCGCATCACCAGCGAGCTTTCGTCGGTGATCCTGACGGCGTCGGCAATTTTCATGTCCTTTACCGCGTCGTCGAGTTCGCAGATCTTAAATGGATTGCCGCCCTCCGCTCCGGAAGCCAGATACTTCATGACCTCGGAGGAATTTTCGTCAACGTCGATTACGTCGACGATGTACATGTCGTCGATTATCGAGTCGATCTTGACGGATATGTCGCCCAGTCTGGTGGGGCCGAGCTTTTGCAATATTCCGCTGGAAGCGGGTTTGTCCGCAGCGGCTTCCTCGTCGTAGACCACGGTTATGAACGAATCCAGCGTATAATCGTCCAAAGCCCCCATCGCCTCGTTTACGGGACGGGAGAGGAATTCTTCGTTGCTGAACAGCGGGATATCCTCGGGCAGCGTCATCTCGAACTTCTCGCTCATTATTTCCAGCGTCAGATTGTCGGCAAGCGTCGCACCCAGTCCGGACAACGACGAAGTCTTGATAACGCCGGAAGAAACGCCCACGGCGTCGCTGAGGTTATAGCTGATAAAATCGGTGCCGACCAAAGACTCGATCTCGCCCACGGTCTTTTCGGAAAAGTCGGAGAACGCGTCGGCAAGCCCCGTTACATACGTAAGAATGCTTTGTTCACGCTGTTTCTCGTCGAAATTGACGGAATCGATACTGTCGTCGATCTTGCCCATCATGCCTTCGCGCGTAAGCAGGACATATCCGCCGACGCCAAGTACCAGCACCAGCAGAACTATGCCTATGATTATTCCTACCAAGATGTTTCCCAGTGTTTTCATATTACCTCGCCGTCAGCACGGTGCTATTTCCCCAGACTGCTCAAATCGATGTATTTGCTTATGAAATCGTATACGATGTTGTTGTCCATGATCATTTTGGTGATCGTGGAATTCTGAAGTTCGGTGTTGACGGGCTCCATGAACGAGAATCCGCCGAGTATCTGTAAAACCGTCACGACCAGGAGAATGACGACCGCGCCGAGAGCAAGGCCTAAAATGCCTCCCAGAGTTTTGTCGAGGAAGTACGCCAGATACATACGCTGGCTGAGTTTTTTGAGCAGTAAAAGCACCAGCCACAGCAGGAAACGGATAACTATGCACGACACTATGAACGCCGCGACAACGAATATCAGGTTCACGAAGGTCTGCGACACCACCGTGAGCAGCGATACGGTATTCAGCACGTTGTCCACGGGAATTTCCTCCGCCTCCGCCTGTGCGGTCAGCAGTTCGGCGGCAGTATCCTCCATAAGACTTGCGGGCACCAGTTTCCACAGCACGTGCGAGGCAAGCGCCTCCTTGAGCGGAGCGGGCTGGGAGACGGTGTCGCCATTGCGGACGGTGTACACGAGCTCTATTTCGGCGTCGGGGTCTTCGTCGAGTTTGTAGTAATATACGGTGGCGTCGGAATTGGGCAGCGAATCAGCTATGGAGTTGCTGATTTCGGTCCTGAGCGAAGTGTCCCATTCGGTGCTGTCCGCCACCAGATCCGCCACGGTGGTCGTCAGCATGACCGACAGACCGATGGTTATGACTATGCTAAGCAAGCCGAACAGAGTCTTGATAAAACCCCTTTTAATGCCGATAACGGCAATCAGGACGACGATTGCAACGACAGCAATATCGATAATAAGTCCGATGTTCATTTTCGCCTCCGCTTCACTCGTATGCGTACCCGCACGTAAACCTGCGGGCAATTCACGCAAAAAGTATATCACACCCCGCCGGGAAATGCAATACTTATATTAATATATAAACGTTACTTGATTTTGGAAACGCACTCAGCAACCGGTTTTAAGACCGAACACTATGCTCCCGGGAAGTTTTTTCAGCTCTTTAAAACCGTATTTGCGGTAAAAATTTACTCCTTTTTCGTTTTTTGCCGAACACAACAAAAATACGCCGGGAACGCCGTGCGCCCTCAGCTTTTCTTTCAGCGCGTCCACCAAAGCTGTACCTATGCCCATCCTCTGTCCCTCGGGCAGAATGTCTATGTGCAGATGGGCGGGATATTCAGCGGCAGTTTTTTTCATCAGCAGCGTCTCCGCCTTTTTTGCAAGCCACACGCCGGGATCGCTTTTAATGAGCTTAGCCGAGTAAGGAAGTTTATTTGAAAAAAAGCGTTCGGAATATTTTTTAAAATCGGGCGCGCAGATCACGTAACCCACCGGCGTTCCCGCGTCGTTGGCTGCCACGAAACAAAACTCGCTTTCGCAATCCAGATAGTAGTCCAGATATGCCGCAAACAACGCGTCGCGCGCTTTGTCGCTGTTAAACGACGGCGCCGTTACCATACACACTTTCCTAAGCGCCGCCTTATCTTCCGAACGGTATTGTCTGATTTCCATATACGTTATTCAGGTTACCCTAACAAGCGTTAAGGAAACCCTTAACGCTTGTTTTTGTAGAATCAGGGTAAAAAGAAAAGCGGCTCCCGCCGCTTAACTTTTACTCCTCGCTGATAGCGTCGGCGGGGCATCCGCCGGCACATGCGCCGCAGGACAGGCAGGAGTCGGCGTCGATGGCGTATTTGCCTTCGTCGTCCGCGCTGATAGCCGATACGGGGCAGGTATCCGAGCAGGCGCCGCAACCTATGCAGAGTTCCTTGTCAATTACGTATGCCATAATTATAATATCTCCTTTCGGTATTTTGATTCGGTAATATTTTACAACGGCATCAGACCTTTGTCAATCCGTTACAGCAATTCCCGTTACAGTTTTTCGAAGAATTTTGCCAGGAATTTGGGTAATCTCATGTGTTTGAACGCCAGCGTAAACGCCGTCATCAGCAGTATTCCGCCCGCTACCGAGGGCGCGGTCAGTATCAGCATATCGATACCGTAGGTCGCGCTGAGTCCGAACAGAGTTCTGGTGAACGGCATAACGAAGCACAGCGCGAAAAACGCCGCCAGTACCGCTATCATAGCCACGCGTATGCGGTTGAACGGCCACGAGATCTTTATTATGAACGCCAGACCGAGTATGCCGGTGGCTATTATCGCCGAGGTGCATATCTGTTCGAACGGCATGCCCTTACTCTGCCCGACCGCGGAAATGACGCACACCGCCGCCACGATGGCGAGAGCCGTCGGGCAAGCGTTGCGAATTACCTTAGGCAGGAACCGCCCTTTGACTATCTCGCTGTTGGGTTCCAGCGCCAGCACGAACGCGGGCGGACCTATCGTTATGTATCCGATAAGCGTCAGGTTTTTGGGAATGAACGGCAAAGGCGCGGGTATTATCATGAACAGCAGCGCGAACAGCGTATTGTAAATGGTCTTTATCAAAAACAGCGACGCGCTGCGCTGAAGGTTGTTGATACAGCGTCTGCCTTCCTGCACCACGCCCGGCAAAGAGCCGAAATTGTTGTCGAGCAGCACTATCTTGCTGACGTTCTTGCTGGCGTCGGAGCCGGCAGCCACGGCAATGGAGCAGTCGGCCTCCCTTAACGCAAGCACGTCGTTTATGCCGTCGCCCGTCATGCCCACGACGTGTCCCGCCGCTTTCAGCGCTTTGACAAGCGCGAGTTTCTGATCCGGCGACACTCTGCCGAATACGGTGTATTTGTCCGCGGCGGCATTCAGTTCCTCCTCGTCAAGCTCGGACGCATCGACGTATTTTTCGGCGTTCCTGACTCCGGCGCGCGCCGCGACCGCGGAGACGGTGACGGGGTTGTCTCCGGAAATTATCTTTATCGTCACGCCCTGACGGTCGAAATATTCCAGTGTTTCTCCGGCGCCCTTTCTGAGAACATCCTCTATTACAATTAGAGCCGTCACGCTAAGACCGGCAGGGAGAGTCTTGTTTTCGACGTCGATATGCTCTGCCGCGCGGCACAGCGCCATAACGCGGTAGCCTTTTTCGGCATAAGCGCCGATCTCGCCGGCAATTTCCGCCGCAGCATCGCCGAGCACGAACTCGGCGGCGCCCATAACCAGAGAGTATCCGTCGAAATTGGCGCCGCTCCACTTCCTGACGCTGGAAAACGGTACGGCTCCGACTGCCGGGGGATATTCCGTGAGATCACTGACGTAATCTTTTATCGCGTCGGCGGTGGGATTGGCATCGCCGGTCGCTTCCGTGAGCGCCTTCAGCGCCAGCCTTATCTCGGCGTCGGAGGCGTTCTTCGGAACCGTTTCCCTGACGGTCATGCTGCCTTCGGTGATCGTGCCCGTTTTGTCTAGGCACAGCACGTCCACGCGCGCAAGTATTTCGGAACAGTACAGGTCCTGCGCCAGCGCTTTACGCTTTGCCAGTCTCACGACGCTGACGCAGAATACCGCGCTCGTCAGCGCCACCAGTCCGCTGGGTATCATTCCTATCAGCGTTCCGAGAACGGTCAGCACCGTCTCGTTTACGGCGTCTGAACCGCCCTGCAGAAAATATTTGACGCAAAACAGCGCCGCGCCCAGCGGCACCAAAACTATCGACATGAATTTTATGATCTTATTCAGTCCTCTGTAAATTTCGCTGTTCTGCGGCTTCTGTTTTTTAGCGTCGGCGGTTATGCGCGCCGCGTAATTGTCTTTGCCGACGTGTTCGACGCGCACCTTCGCCGTGCCGCTGACGACAAAAGAACCGCTTAAAAGTTCGTCGCCTTCTTTCTTTATTATTGCGTCGGGTTCGCCGGTAATAAGCGCTTCGTTGACCTCGACGGCGCCTTCAACGACGACGGCGTCAGCCGCGATCTCGTTGCCCGCGCTTAGGACCAGAATATCGTCCAAAACGATTTCCTTCAGCGCTATTTCGCGTTCCTCGCCGTTTCTGAGCGCTCTGGCTTTGGGCGCGTGCAACAGCGAAAGCTTGTCTATGGTGCGTTTGGCGGCAAGCTCCTGGCTGATGCCGATAATACAGTTCACCACAGCCACCATCAAAAATCCGTAATTGAACAAGCCTTCCAGATTGTGTTCGACGAAAAAAGCCATCACGAACGCGATAGCCAAAAACAGGATATTGAAAAACGTGACTATGTTGGTGCGTAAAATGCGCGCGACGCTCTTAGTCTTGACGTTGATGTCGCCGTTAATTTTTCCTGCGGCGATCCTTTCTGCGACTTCGGCGTCGGACAGCCCCGTTGACGGCATAAATCCCGCGCCGCCGGGATCAGATCCGCCCTCGGCTGCGTTCAGGGAAACAGTTCCGTTTACGTTTAAATCCCCTTCCATCTTTTGCTCCGTCCCCTCCGCGCAGAAGTGCGCGGAAACAAAATCTAATTCATTATATCCCGAGTTTCGTTATAATGCAACCCAAATTTTTTTCAGCCGCCGAAAACGCCTCCGAAAACACTTCTATGATCTCGCCGAGCCGTTCGCTGTCGTCATCCGAAATAAACTCCGGATCCAAACACGAAGCATAATACAGCGACTGTACAATATATTCCTCGTCAATTATTTTTTGCGCACTTTGGGTATCCGAATAATTCAAAACAGCTGCAGCAAATGCCGAAAAAGCGCCGAGATTGAAATTCGCGTCATCCACGGCGAGACCGGCGAACGCCACCAGTACGCGCTCCCCGACGGGCAGATACAGCAGCGAATCTATAAAAGTGAAAGTATCCGTATCCCTTATAAAACCCACAACGGACGTTATACCCGCCGAATAACGATCGGTAAACCCCGTTCCGAATATCGCGTCCAGAATGTAAAACTTGGAAAAATCCGCTTTGCGCGTAACTTCGACGACGTATTCGAATAAGTTTATCAGCGCTTTATACGGCACTTCTGCGGCGAAGTTTTCCGATTCCGCAATTTTCTCGGCAGTGTTTACGCATTCATAATACCTTTCTTCGCCGGCTGCAGCCACCGCGTTCATAATAACGTTTACTTCGTTCAGAAACGCCTTGCGTCTGTAAGGACTTAGGTCTTTCAACACGTTGTTTTCCAACGGTATTTTTTTAATTTTCTCGTAAAGTCCGGCGTATTCGAAAAGCGTAAAAACGTTCTTGACTCCTTTGGCTTCGTCGTATGCGGATACGGCTTCGGCAAGCGCCCCGTCTCCGAGAAGGGAAATCCCTACCGCCATGCGGTACGCCGAATCGGCTTTATTCGGCCCATCCGCTTCGATAAATTCCAGATAGTCGTCGATCAGTCTTTCGGCGCTTTCGCAGTCCAGTCCGCGCGCTTTCAGACTTTCGACGAGCGCGATCTCGGAATTGAACGCTATGCCGAAGCCTGTCACGGCGCACGCGAAAGCCGCCGCAATTATAAATGCGGCGGCAAGCGCTGTAATAACGATTTTTCTGATTTTTACCCCGTTCAATCGTAATTATGCTTCGACGACCGAATAGTAGCAGTTAGCAGAATTCGATCCTCCTTGGTAAGTGTACTCTAATTGCGTATAATACGGATACTGAGACAGTTCGGTAGTATCGAGGGAGGATATGGAAACCGTGATCCCATACGACTTCATAGTTTCAATGTGCTCTTTTAGCGAATAATCGGCAGGCAGATAACACACGTTATATTGTTGCTTGCCATTTTTGTCTATGTAATAGAAGTATAGAGTCACTAGATATAAATTTTCCGTATCGCCATCCGGTTCGGAATCGCGTACGTCTTCCATCGTGCCGTTAAGCGGCACCTCCAGATAAGGATTCGACATATAGACGTACATACTGTCGATCGAATATATTTCGACAATTTCGATATCGAGCTGCTTGGCTAATTCCGGATATCCTTCGGGATACAGAGTAACGGTCTGAGTTCCTACCGTATCGGGATCGAATCCCTCGACCACGCAAGGCAGCTTATCGCTTCTGATCACGTAAGAATACCTGACTTCAGCATAAAAATCGTATTCCACACCTTTAAGTAACTTCGCATCGGAATAAATTAGACTTTCGCCCGCATAATAGCTGTATACCTCGGTGTTATATCCGGTGTCCTGCGGATCGCAGATGTAGCAAAGCATCGGTATCTCGATAACGCCGAATATCTTATGAGTGTACTGCAATTTTACGGCATACAGACCGACTGCGGCAGAAGTGTCTATACCGATGATCTTCCCGTTGCCGTCAATCATTTGCAAATCCTGTTCACAGAAAACCTCTATGCCCGTTTCGACGTGTACAAAATTCCAGCACAGGTCATAATAGAATTGATTTAAAGGTATGCCCTCTTCGATATCCGCTCCCTGCGGAATAACCAGTTCGACCAGCTGCCCCCTTGTACTGCCGATCCTGAAATCGTCTGCGGAAGTATCGTCGTAAACGTACACCTGCGACCGGTACGAATTTCCTCGGTAAAGAGTTTTGCCGCCGTAACCATCCTCATAGTTCAGATCCTCCACAGTGATCTCTATGTCTAAGAAGCCCTTTTGGGAAAGATCGCCGTTAAAAATGGTTACGGTGTATTTTCCGCCCGCCTGTTTAAACTCCGCTAACGAATTAAAAGGTCGATAGTGGCTGGTGCTATTGCCCGAACGTTCTATAAGTTCGACCGGGACCGGAATTTCGTCTAAAGGAGTACCGGCGGCGATTTGTACGCCCGAGAAATTGACGCGCACCCAACAGCCGGACTTATTGTCTCCCTCGTCCTCAGTGATATTGTCCAATGCGGTATTAATTTCGTCGGCAACGGCTTTAAGCTCCTCCGGCGAATAAGAGTCGGCGTCCTTTATCGTCCATCCGTTCAGAATGTCGACGAAAGCTTCCGCTCCTGCTATATCGAAAAGATCGGGAACCAGAGTTTCTATGGTATAACGTATATTTGCCTTTTCGCTCGTTGAAAGCTGATTGTATTCTTCCGCTACGAAATTGATTATCTCGACCAACATATACCCGAACTTTTGATCGGAGATTGTTTCATCTTCTTCCTTTGCCCAGGCGTCGTAATCCAGATATACCGCGCTCATAAGCTCGGGGGTAACTTTCCGCAAAAGCCCGAACACCGTCCTATCCAGAGCAGCGATACCCTCAACCACTTTGGCCACATCGAAACCGATATCTTCGATTTTTTCGTCCATAGATCCCGCCACAACCAGCGCCGCCGCCATAAAGTCGGGATCCGACATCAGCACGCGGTTTACTTCGTAACCTATCTCGCCGAGCAGATTCAGGGCGGTAACCATATCTTTATAAGAATACTTCTTCTCCGCAAAAAGCTCTCCTACGGTGATATCGCCGTCCATAACCGTCGCCGTCACGTCCAGGGCAAAATTCAATAATTCCGCAGTTGTCCCTACGCCGTAAGCGGATATCGTATCGATCAAAGCTTGCAGCGACTCGGCAACGACTTTCATTTCGGCGGAGCGGATTATGCTTTCCAGCTTATAGTACATCGACTCGGAACCGAATAAAAATCCGTCGTACAAGGAACCGAGCCCCGCGGCTTCGAACATTCCGCGAACCTCTGCTTCCTTTATGGTGAAATTTCCTATGGTTACGTTATATGCGCTGTCAAATGCGACCGGATAACAGTGGATATTGTATGTGCCCGTCCAGCCAAAGCTCGCCGCAATTCCTCCGAAGCTGTGGAAAAGGACGTTTACGATATCTTCGGGCTCGATAACGCCTTCGATATATGCAAACGTGTTAGCCAGCGCGCTCAGTACGTCCTCCTGAAGCACCTCGTCGGCAATCGCCAGTATCATTTCGCCCGTGCTTTCGAATTCGCCGTCGAACAAAATAGTCATAAGATTATTTATGGCGACGGGCAGCGCGGCGTTATCGGACAGAGCGGTATCGATCATTCCCTTGAATTCTTCGTCGGTGATCCCCGCCGCTTCAAAGAACGAAATAATCTCCAGGTCGATTTCGTATTGGATAATGTCGTCCATTTCATCCTCTAAGCCCATGGCGGTCAGCAGCCTTTCCAGTTCAAAAAGGAACGCATCGCGGTCGATTACGGACTTTTCCCCTTCGGCAACGCCCTGCGGTCTGTTCACCACGACGATCTCTGCGACGATATATGCGCCGTTATAGATTATCCTTACGTTTTTAAGACCCGCGCCGGAAGTGTCGAATCCGGACACCATATCCTCGGTAACGGCAACTTTCTCTTTGCCGTCGATCACTATCTCCGCATTGGAAAGATTGATCTCGTCTCCGACAAAATAAAGGGATTTCCACGAATCCAGATACAGCTTCTCCGCTTCCGCAGGCGCAACTACGCTGATACTGAATTCGACGCTGATGCCCATATAAGTGACGGTCACCTGTCTGACGCCCGGCGCAGACGTGTCGAAGCCCGTCAGCATATCAGCCGTGACCTCGAAATTCCGGGTCGTTCCGTCGGCAAACGTAACGGTCATGGTGCAGGGCGAAAACGCCTCGTTTAAATCGTAGACGTTTTTCCAGCCGCTGCCCGCCGTTATCGAAACGGCTGCGTTACCGGGCTGATCGTCCTCCGTACCGTTACACGCTACGGCAAGACCCGCTATCAGCAACAAGAGTAAGACCAGCAACAATGCGGTAATTTTGATTTTACGCATAAATGCCCTCCTGAAAAAAGTAATATAATTATATAATTGCTTTAAGAAAAAGTAAAGTGCCTTTTAAAATTTTTATACTTTCTCGCATAAAAGCAGACCGTCCGGCAAAATCAAAGCGCCCCGTCCAAACGGCAAAATCATTTTTTCCCGACGTAAAATCTTTTTCCCTCTGAGCGCACGGAAAAAGAAAAACCGCTGCCTTTCATTTGCGGCTTATCCCGTTTTGACCGCGTTACAGTCTGCCGTGCACCCCGGGAACATGATCGGCAAAACGATCCTCGGATAAAAACGCTCAGGTGTCAGCCGATCGGATAAATCCTCTCGTTGAAAGACTTTTTCTCTCAGAAACTACAAAAAAAGAAAGGCTGATGCCTTTCGTAAACGACCTATCCCGTTCCGACCGAGTTACGGTCTGTCGGTCAGCCCCAGAATATAATCGGCGGAACAATCCAAAGCCTTGCACAGCGCGGCGAAAGTCTCCAGTTTCGGAAGTTTGTCGGTAGTGCGGTACTGCGTGATCATTTCCGGCGATACACCCACTTTTTTGGCAAGTTCGACGGTTGTATAAGGAGAATAACGCAATTCTTCCACCAATCTTTCCTTTATGAGCGACATTTTTACCTCCTTTGACCTCCCGAATGTTTCCGGGTAAGCCGTACCTTGCTTGTTACGGCTATATTGTAGCCTATGTAGTTATAGATTGTCGAGTAAAAAAAAGTAAAAGTTTAAATTTTGTGTCACACTATACTCTTTTTTTCGATGTTCCGACCCGCGTCGCAGACAAGCAATAATCACACATTCCTAGAATCCGCATTTTAGAATACCTTATTTCAGTAAACAGTCGCCCTTATGCGCAGTTTTTCGTAAAAACAGATTTCTCAGGCTATTTTTTGTCCACAATGATTTTTTCTTGCGCGTCTCGTTTTATTACGTTTATTTACCAATATTTTACATGGAGTTTTACTGTCGTTTTGCCATTTCCGAGTCCTTTTCTGACGGTGTCAGCGGTGTAATTGCCGGCTTTCGGGCACTCAGCGGATACATATTCACATCGGCACGCCCGAACGAAAAAATGACGAATTGTGTTGAGTGCAGACAAACGGATATGGTATAATCCGAATCATGGACGGATTAAAAGAAAACTTCATAAATAAGGTAGCTTCGTTTATTGACTATCTGTCAAAGCATCTGCCCGATGACGCAGTCGCGCGGCTTAAGGAAATGAGCGAGGCGGAAAGCGTTCCCCGCGCAAAGGTGATGTACGAATGCATGCTCCGCAATCTGCGCCTCGCCGACGAAACGGACCGTCCCGTATGCCAGGATACGGGTCTAATACAGTTTTTCGTCAAAGTCGGCACGCGTTTTAAGCTTATCGACAGCCTGGAGGAGTGTCTGAAAGAAGCCGTCTGCCGCGCCTATTTGTCCGCGCCTCTGAGACCTAACGCCGTGGAATATCCTTCGGAAAAAAACACGCTTACCGACGTGGGCGAAGGCGTGCCGTATATCGAATACGAGCTTATACCCGGTTCGGACAAGCTTGACATGACGATATATCTTGCCGGCGGCGGAGCGGCGCTCCCCGGCAAAGCCGCCGTATTCCCGCCGGGCGCCGGCTTCGAGGCGGTTGCGCGCTTTGTCGCGGACGCCATGGTGGAAAAAGGCGTCAACGCCTGTCCTCCCCTGGTCGTGGGCATAGGGATCGCGGGATGCATGGCGACGGCGGCGAAACTCGCCAAGCGCGCCGCGCTGAGGGAAATTCCCTCTTCCAATCCGCGCTCCGAGATCGCCGAACAGGAAAAAGTGCTCGAAAAAATACTCGACGAAACGGCTATAGGTCCGCAGGGCGCCGGCGGAAGCGCCTCGGTCATGGCGGTCAACATGGAATGCGCCTGCCACCATCCCTCTTCTCTCGGCGTGGCGGTACAGTTCGGCTGCTGGGCGCACCGCCGCGGCAGGATCGTGTTCGACGGCGGCCTTAACGCCGAGGTATTATCGCACGGAGGTTTTAAATCATGATAAAGCTCAGCCTGCCCGTCACCGAAGAAGACGTCAGAAAGCTGAAAACGGGCGACGAAGTGTATCTGGACGGCAATCTGGTGACGGGACGCGACCGAGTGCACGAAAGAGTGGTCGCCGATAAAATAATGCCCGAAGTATCGCTAAAAAACGGCGCCGTTTTCCACGCCGGACCGATCGTCAGAGGGGACGAGGCAACGGGCTTCGAAACCTTGGCAATCGGACCGACTACCAGCATGCGTATGGAAAAGCTGGAAGCCGATTTCATACGCGAAACCGGCGTCAGGATAATAATAGGTAAAGGCGGCATGGGACCGTCCACCGCCGCGGCTTGCAAAAAATACGGGGCGGTGCATCTGATGTTTGCCGGCGGCGCGGCGGTGCTGGCGGCGTCGAAAGTCGCGCTCACTTACGGAGTGAAATGGGCGGACCTGGGAATGCCGGAAGCGATGTGGCTGATGAAAGTAAAGAATTTCGGACCGCTGATAGTCACCGTGGACGCTTCGGGAGAAAACCTCTTCGAAAAAAACAAGGCTCTTTTCGCCGCCGCAAAGGAAGCGGCTCTGAAAAAATATTTATAAGGATAAGGTAAAAATATGGACGCGATAGAATGCCTGTATTCCAGAGTTTCGACCAGGGATTTCAACGACAGACCCGTCTCCGAAGACGACCTCGCAAAAATACTGGACGCCGCAGCCGCGGCTCCCGTCGGAATGTGCAGATACCCCGACAAACACCTGACCGTCGTGAAAAACGCGGCTTTTCTGAAAGCCGTGACCTCAAAGTCGCCTCAGACTGCCGGCCGCAGGGAGTCGCCTTTTTACGGAGCGCATACGCTCGTCGTCGTTTCGTCCAGAATGTCCGATGCTCCCGCCATCGAGTACGCCGACGCGGCGTGCATAGTTTACGCGATGGCGCTCGCGGCGCGCGCCTACGGCATTGCCAGCGTTTATCTTTGGGGATTTCTGAAAACGGTACGCGCCGACAGAGAGCTGCTCGACGCGCTCTGTCTGCCCGAGGGTTACTCCCCTGTTTCGGCTCTGGCTCTCGGATATACCGACGAGGCGCTTAAAACTTTCGACGCGCCCAGACACTCACTTACCTGCAACACTGTGGATTGACGATTTACCGATGCGCATAGCCTACCGTCCCGTTACGCCGAAAAAGCCAATAACCTTTCCCGGGCTTATCCTACGCTCGCTGACTGCCGGATTCGTTTCCGGTGCGGTCGTATCCGCGTTCAATTACGTCATGAGCCTTTCCGCCGAGTTCGGCGCGGGCATCCTGGCGGGAGCCGCGGCACATCCCCTCAGGCTGCTGTGGGTGCTGCCGCTTGCGGCGGCGCTGGGACTGGCGGCGTTTTTGCTTATCAAGTTAAACCCCGACGTGTCCGGAAGCGGCATACCCAACGCCGAAAGCGCGCTGCGCGGTCAGCGACATCTGAGGCGTTTCAGGGTGATATCGGGCACGGCTCTGGGCGGTATCATAACTTTCCTTGGCGGTTTGAGCCTGGGCTCGGAAGGACCTTCGGTAGCCCTGGGCGCGGCTATAGGCTATGCCGTGGCGGATTGGACGGCGACGGACAAAACTACGGCTTCCGTTCTTGCCACGGGCGCAGCCGGCGCCGGCTTTGCGGCGGCGTTTCACGCGCCGGTGGCGGGCGCCATGTTCGCGCTGGAAGAACTGAAAAAGGGATTCGGCTCCTCGCTGACGGCTTCCGTTCTCACTTCCGTGCTCGGCGGCACGGCGGGATACGTCCTGACGGGGCGGCTGTGGAACGCGGAACGCTTCGTCATTCGCACCGATATCGCCACGATACCTATTGACCTGGTCTGGACTCTGCTGATAGCGGCGGCGGTAGCCGGTTTGGCGGCTGCGCTGTTCGTAAAGCTGCTGGAGGTCCTCCATTCCGCAGGCGGGCTTAGACGCGTTCCCACTGCCGTCAGACTTACGGCGGTTTTCGTAATATCCGCCGTCGCAGCGGTTTTCGCGGCGGATTCCTTCGGCGGCGGAACACTGGTGCTGAAGGGACTGTTATCGTCGGTATTCACCTGGCAAACCGTTCTTACCCTGCTTGCCCTCAAGATCTTTCTGACTGCGGCGGGCTTCTATTCCAAAGCTACGGGAGGATTGCTGATACCGTCGCTGGCTTTGGGCGCGCTTATCGGCGAAGCGGTCAGACTGGCTTTCTCGTTCATGGGCGTGGGCGCAGAGTATACTACGCTGTTTGCGGTGGTGTGCATGGCGGCTTTCCTGGGCGCAGCGTTCGGAACGCCGATGAGCGCGGCGGTCCTGGCTTTGGAACTGACCGGCGCGGGCGCGGAAGCCTTCATATACGTCGCGGCAGGCGTTTTCGTGGCTTTCGTCACTGCGGAGCTTATGAAAAGAAACCCTTTATATGAGTTTATGCTTGCCTCGGACGCGGCACGCACGCTTAAATAATTTATCGAAAACGCTTGATTATGTGATTATGCGGGTGATATACTATCAACATCACAGACGCGGAGGCTGAGTATAATGAAAAAGATCTTCGACAAGGTCATAACCATCACTTTGGGCGTTATCAGCCTGTTTTTCGTGATACTCATGTTGATCACCGCTTTCGGCGGACTCGACACTGCCGATTTCGACAACAATATCGTAAAAGCCCTGCTTATAACGCTCGGCATAATCTTTGCCGTTCTGACCGGGCTCAACGTATGGACCGCGTTCCTGGATAACGAAAAACTTTCCTCGATCCTCCTGTTCAAGGACAAGGAATCCGCCACCAAAGCCACCGTCGGCGTCGTCAAAAAGACCGCCAGACGCGTTACCAAAAAGATTGCAGAAGCCAAGATCGGCAGGATCCAGATATTCGCCGACGAAAACGGCAACGCGCGCCTCAAGGTCGACGTCAAGCTCACCACCGACGCCACCATGGACACCGTTACCAAGCTCAGAGCCATTCTCATCGATACTTTCAAGAGCATATTCGGCATCGAATTTGCCGCGATAGATTTCCGTGTGGTCAAGTCCAAGAACGCCTACGAACCCGCCGATTCCGACATCGGCAAGCGTATGGAACAGCTGCGCAGCGAGATCGTTCCCAACGTCCCCGAGGCGGCGGAAGACATACGAATACAATCCGAAGACGGCATTATTATCCCCGAAGGTGGGGATACGGATAAAGAAATACCGGCGGTGCAAGCTGCCGAAGAAACTGAACAAACCGGCAATGCCGCCGAAGAGGAGACAGCTACCGAAGAACCCGCAGCCGACGACGAACAGGCAGCGGAAGAAACTTCGGTCGAAGCGTCCGAACCCGTAGCCGAGGAGGAAGCGGAAGAAGACGTATCCCCTGCCGAAAGCGGCGAAACTACAGACATAATAGAAAAAGACGCCGCTACCGAAACGGAAAAGGAGTAATATTCGGTAGTCGGCAAATTCGGGAGAATTCCCTAAGGAGCTGATATGTATACCGATAACGATATCAAAAAAATTGCAGAGCGACTCAGATTTTTAAGGGAGTCGCTTAATCTTACTGTAAAAGACGCCGCCGAAGCGGCTATGGTCTCCGAAGAAGACTATCTGAAAGCCGAAAGCGGCAAGGTAGACTTCTCGTTCAATTTCCTGCAGAAACTCGCCAAATATTTCGGTGTAGACATCGTGCAGCTTATTTCCGGAGAGTCGCCGAGGCTGACCGGTTTTCAGGTCACCCGCGCCGGCGAAGGCATGCCCTTGGAAAGGCGCAAGGGCTTCAACTATTTCCACCTGGCCTCTCACTTCAAGGACAAGTCCGCCGAGCCTTTTATCGTGACCGCGCGCTACGACGCCGAAGAACAGTCTAAGCCCATACACGTTTCCACGCATAACGACCAGGAATTCGACCTTATTCTGGAAGGCAAACTGAAGGTCACCGTCGACAACTACACCACCGTGCTGGGCGAAGGCGACAGCATCTTTTACAACGCCTCTCTCCCCCACGGCATGATCGCGTACGAAGGCGACTGCAAATTCCTGGCGGTGGTCATCAAAAAGTCCTCCACCCTCTCCGAGATCGAGGAGACCGCTACCGCCGAGGACACCGTGGGCGCAAATGACGCCGACGCGATCTACAAAAAGTTCATCACCCCCGAGACCGATGACCGGGGCAGACTGGTAAAGCTGAATTTCCATCCCCCGGAAAATTATAATTTCGCCTTCGACGTCGTGGACGCGCTGGCAAGAAAGGCACCGCACAAAACCGCCATGGTATGGCTGGATCACAACAAGAACGAGCGCGTGTTCTCGTTCATGGATATGTCCGAAATGTCCTCCAAAGCCGCCAACTTCTTCCGCAGCCTGGGAATCAAAAAAGGCGACACCGTCCTGCTGGTAATGAAACGCAGATACCAGTTCTGGTTTGCCATACTCGGTCTGCATAAACTCGGAGCCATAGCCGTTCCCGCCACTTATCTTTTGACGGCGCACGACTACGAGTACCGTTTCAACACCGCAAGGATCACGGCATGCGTTCTTGCAAACGAAGACGAGATGATAAACGAATGCGAGAGCGCTCTCAAAAACTCCCCCACCGTCAAATATTGTATTTCCGTGGGCGGCACTCCCCGCGAAGGCTGGTTAGATTTTGACGCGGGACTTGAAAATCAGTCTCCCGTTTTTGCAAGACCGGATACCCGTTTGGACGATCTTATGCTGATGTACTTCACATCGGGCACCGAAGGCTACCCCAAAATCGCGGCGCATACCCAGCGCTATTCCCTTGGTCACTTCGTCACCGCCAAGTACTGGCACAACGTCGACCCGAACGGACTGCACTTCACAATAGCCGATACCGGCTGGGGCAAGTCCGTATGGGGCAAGCTGTACGGTCAATGGCTCTCGGAAGCTGCGGTATTCACCTACGATTTCGACAAATTCAAAGCCGCCGACATACTGCCGCTGTTTGCAAAATACAACATCACGACTTTCTGTGCGCCGCCTA
>CALVZV010000017.1 GCA_944372665.1 uncultured Clostridia bacterium | reverse complement strand
ATGGAAAACAACTCCATGCACCTTTTTTAATGCCCCGATCTTTCCCTCTAAATGTATCCATAAAAATGTGTTAAAACGTATGCATAAAGCACGCTAAACCAGTCATTGTCATGGAGCCGGTCAAAGGCGGCACGCTTGCCCGGCTGCCCGAACGTGCGGCAAAGATCTTCGCCGAACTCGGTACGGAAACGTCGCCTGCGGGATACGCGCTGCGTTTTGCGGCGAACTTCGAGGGCGTATTCATGATATTGAGCGGAATGTCCGATCTGAATATGCTCCGCGAAAACGTAAAGCTGATGTCGGAGCCCGAACGCCTTACGGACAGGGAGCTGGAAGCGATAGCCCGAGTCAGGGACGTGCTGTCGAAAACGGGGGACATATCCTGCACGGCATGCGGATACTGTGTCGAGGGTTGTCCGTCGCGCATACAGATACCTGATTTACTGGCATGCATGCGCGCTAAAAAGGTTTTCCTTGACGAAAACGCCGCAGAAGGATACGACGCATATACCGCAAACGGCGGCAGGGCAAAGGACTGCATCGGTTGCGGCGCATGTGAGAACGCGTGCCCTCAGCATCTGGAAATAAGAAAGCTGCTGAAAGAAGTTTCCTCACTCTTCGAGAACTGAAAAAGCCGAAAAAACGTGGAAAGCGGCGCCTTGACGGCGCCGCTTTCCGTGTTCGGTAAAAACTAGCTTTATTTTATACGTACTCCACGCATACAGCCTGCGGCTTGCATTTGGAAGCGCATACGCCGCAGCGGATACATTTCGATT
This sequence comes from uncultured Clostridia bacterium, assembly GCA_944372665.1. Lineage (GTDB taxonomy): Bacteria > Bacillota > Clostridia > Christensenellales > DTU072 > Stercoripulliclostridium_A. Next base: position 30,924 of record CALVZV010000017.1, on the reverse strand, counting down.
CGTCGATGCGGAAAGGACTTTTTATTACGCCCGTTATCGCAGCGGCAGGGCAGTTGCGCATACACAGGGAACAGCCTATGCACTTCGACGCGTCGATACTGACGCGTTTTATCGCGCGGTGCCCGGGCGCGGGCGCTATGCATACTGCCGGGCAGGTTTCGGCGCATTGACCGCAGCCCGTGCAGCTTTCGCCTATGACGTAATAATAACGACCGTTTTCACACTGTTCCGACACGGCTTTGAACGGACAGACGTATCCGCAATAGCCGCAGTCCACGCATTTTTCCTTGTCGATAGCGTATGCCATATCTGTTCCTCGCTAATATAATGACGGTTTGCCGTATCAGAGCTTGAGTTTGGCGTTTAGCTTTTTCAGCCTGTCGGGATCCAGTTTCAATATCTTCCTGTCATAGGTATACAGACCGTTGATCTCGTCCTCGACGTCGGAAAGCTGAGTGTATACCGTAGCCGACAGCCCCTCGGGTATCAGCGGCAGGATCTGGTGTTCGTAAAGGCGGTGATAGGCGTTGTCCAGCGACACCGTGTCGGCGAATTTTTTGTAGCCGAAGCTTTTGGTCTTATTGAACACGTGCCCTTCGATCTTGGCGGAGTAGCCGCCGAATTCGGAGAGTATCACGACTCTGCCGTGCTTGTCGGGCTTGGGTATGGAGACGGGTTTGAAGTATATATGCAGCGAGCAGAAATCTCCTCCGCCCTGGTCGTGCCAGCCGCTGGCGTGGTCGATGGGGCGGGTGGGGTCCAGCCTGCGCACGAATTCGACGGCTTTTAACGCGTCGAACTGTCCCCAGGACTCGTTGAACGGCACCCACAGCGCGATGGAAACGCAGTTATACAGCCCTAAAACCGTCCTTTCGGTATCCGTATAATATTCTTTTCTGCCTTCGGCGTCCTGCCTGCCGAACAGCTTGTATTTGGAATCGTCGGGCGGCAGATGCAAAAAGCCGCGTATGCCGTTCAGCACCGTATTGGCGCCCATGCCGCCGTTTACCATGTCCTGCCAGACCAGCATGCCCAGTCTGTCGCAGTGGTAGTACCAGCGCATCGGCTCGATTTTAATGTGCTTTCTGAGCATGTTGAAGCCCAGCTTTTTCATCTCGGAGATATCGAAGATCATTGCCTCGTCGCCGGGCGGAGTGTACAGGCCGTCCGGCCAGTATCCCTGATCCAGCAGACCGTTATGAAAGTACGGAGCGTTGTTGAGCATCAGGCGCGGCACGCCCGCCGCATCCGTACCGACGGAAAATTTGCGCATTCCGAAATACGAGATTACGTCGTCGTCGTCCACGGCGATATGCAGATCGTACAGCTTGGGATTCTCGGGCGACCACAGTTGAAAAGATTTAAATTGCAGAACGCAGCTGCCGTTCTCCAGCTTGCCCTTCGCCATTATTTCTTTGCCGTCGAGGGCGAAGACTTGTCCCGATTCGTACGCTTTGTTCGTAACTACCCTGACGTCGAGAGTGCAACGGTCGATATCGGGGGTCAGGAAAAGCTGCTCCACATAAACGTCGGGCACGCTTTCCAGCCATACCGTCTGCCATATTCCCGACTGGGGAGTATAGAAGATACCGCCGCGCTTAAGCTTTTGCTTGCCTCTGGAACCGGGCTTGGTGTCGGAGGGGTCGGACACCTTTACGACGAGTTTGTTTTCGCCGTCCTTCAAAGCGGCGGTCACGTCGGCGCAGAACGGATAGTAGCCGCCGCGGTGGGAAACCACCTCTATGTCGTTGACAAAGACCGTGGCTTCGTAATCGACGGCGCCGAAATTAAGCAATACTTTGCCGCGGTTAAAGTTTTCGGGCAGCGTGAAATATCTTCTGTAGTACAGAAATTCGTCCGGCTGCAGAACGCGCCTGACGCCGCTTAAAAACGATTCGGGCGAAAAGGGGACTAAAATCTTACCCGCGTATTCGGGCGCGTCTATGCGCTGCGGCGTAAAAGCGTAATCCCATTCGCCGTTAAGGTTCAGATAGCTGTCGCGCCGCAACTGCGGACGGGGATATTCGGGCAGGGGGCAGCTGACGTCTACGTTTTTGCCGAACTCGGTGATCAGTGTATCGAATTCTTGTTTTCCCGGCATTTCGTTCTCCTCGGTGAAATCTTGATATATATACAATATATCAAAAACACCCCCGAAATGCAAGATTTATATTTATGCGCAAGCGAACGCGCCTGAGTCGCGCCGCCGAAAAAACACGTATTCCGACGAAATACGACGGCAAAAAGCGACGTTTTTCGCTTGTTTGGCACAATAAAGTATGGTATAATCTCACCGTAGGCAAGCTTGGCCCACTTTCGTTACCCATTTTCCCCGGAGGCAGGTATGCCCGACATCGCCCTTTGCGACGCGGTCAACGAAAAACTTTCCGCGGTGCTGATAAATTCCGGCATTAGACCTCAACTGAAAGGCTATGCGTTTTTGAAAGATTCCGTGCGCTTCGCGCTCGACGCGCCCGAATCCCTCCACTCGCTCACCAAAACGCTGTATCCCTTCGTAGCGTCCAGACACTCGTCCAGCGCACGCGCCGTGGAGCGCGCCGTGCGCCACGCCATAGAAACCGCCTGGTCTCAGGGAAAACTGTATAACCTGAACCGCTATTTCGGATTCTGCGTCCTGGAAAAGGACGAAAAACCCACCGGCGGCGAATATATCGGTCTGCTCACGGAGCTTATCAAAAACTATTTGTAAAGGCTGAAAAAAACCGCGCCTTGCGGCGCGGCAAAAATGCTTTCGGCGCAGGTCAACTGTTCAGCACGAATTCGAAACGCACCGGGTTGTGGTCCGAAAACGCGAAATCGGTGTCTATGTTGGTCACTGATACGGTTCCGACGTTGGCGCTGACGATGAAGCCGTCTAACACCGTCAGATAATTGACGCCTTTTTCGTAGGGGATCTCGGCGGCGCGGCAGGTGCCCGTAATTTCCTTGGACGCCACGACTCTGAAACCGTCCGCGACCATGTCGTCGGTCAGCGGATACGCCCAGTCGGGAGTTTGCTGCTCGGAGGGGAAGGTGCCGAGACTGTCGGCGAGTTCGTGATTGAAGTCGCCGCCCACGATAACGTAATTGCCTGCGGCGTATTCCGCCGCAATAACCTCGTTAAGCAGTTTCAGCTGCGCCTCGCGTATCGTGCCGCCCTCGTCGTAAGCGGACATATGGCTGTTTATCAGCACCAGTTCCCTGCCGCCTTTTACGGGGATGCGGTTTACCTGGAAACAGCGGTCCAGGTCGAAGAATTTGGCAAAGCCGTCGTCCACGGGATAGCTTCTGCGCACCGATGAAGAAATGTCATAGCGCGAATAGGTAACGATCCCCGCGGTGTTCTTGCCGTGAAAATCGTTTAACGGATACATCAAAAACGCCGAATGGAAGTTGACGGCGAAGCTATGCTGATACCCGTCGCCCAGCGCCGCGGTGAGCATATCGTATTCGTTGACGTTATAGCTTCTGTCGCCGTCGGTATCTACTTCCTGAACAAAATAGAAATCGGCGTTTTGCGCCTTAAGGACTCCCGAAGCGCCGTTTACGGCATACAGAACATGGTCCTTATCGATAGCCTTGCCGTATTTGCCGTTCACCTCGGTGCCGTCTGACATCACGCCCGAATCCATAAAAAACGAGTAATCGGGAGTATACGCGCCGAACCCGATATTATATGTTACGATGCTGTAAGCCGTGTCCGTTTCCAGGGCGGGATACAAGGCGCTGCCCTCGACCGTAAGCGAAAGATTGTCTTCGATCCTGTCGTATTCGGCGACCACGTATATCACGTAGCCCGCCGCCGCCAGCACGACCGCGGCGATGAGGGACAATAATACTATTGCGGTGATTTTTACGGCTTTTTTCATGATCAGTTTACGTCGAATAAAATTTTGTCGTAGGCGGGGAAGGGCCAATAGCTTTCGCAGACTAAAAGTTCTGCTTCGTCGGCGACCAGTCTGAGGTCGCGCATCGCGCCGATGACCTGTTCGGCATAGATCGCTGCCGCCGCCTGACCGAAACCGCGGTCGTGAGCGGCGAACAGAGCGGTTTCCAGCTGCGTGACGCGCGCCGAACCGTCCGAATACAGCAGGCTGAGGCGCTCGGCGTCTTTTTTGAGAGAGGATTCTATTCCGGCGGCGTTAAGGTCCAGATGGGCTTTTGCCAGCTTTCCGGCATATTTTGCGATGGCGGGCAGGATCTCCTGCCGCGCCATATCCAGCATGGTAAGCGCTTCTATCGATACCGTTTTACAGTAGTTTTCGAGATATATCTCGCGGCGCGAATATATTTCCGAGGCGGTGAATATGCCGTGCCTGACGAACAGTCCGATATTTTTTTCGTCGGTAAGGTGCGGCAGAGCTTCGGCGGTGTTCTTGTAGTTGGCAAGTCCGCGCTTTTCGGCCTCCGTGAGCCATTCCGGGGAGTAGTTGTTGCCGTTGAATATGACCTTGCCGTGCTTTAAAACGGTGTCGGTGATTATTTTGCGCACCGCCGCGGAGATGTCGCGGCTGTTTTCTATTTCCTCGGAAAATCCCTGCAAGGCGTCCGCCACGATGGTATTCAATATCAGCGTGGGGTCGGAAACGGACATCGACGCTCCGGGCATACGGAATTCGAACTTGTTGCCCGTGAACGCGAAAGGCGAGGTGCGGTTACGGTCTGAGGTGTCTTTTTCGAAGCGCGGCAGAAAGTGCACGCCCGTTTCTATTTTTTTGCCGCTCATGGGCAGGTAGGGGCGGTTCTCGGCAATGCACTTAAGCATTTCCGTCAGATCTTCGCCCAAAAACAGCGATACTATCGCGGGAGGCGCTTCGTGTCCGCCCAGGCGGTGGTCGTTGCCCGCGCTGGCTACGCTTATGCGCATAAGGTCGCCGTATTCGTCCACGCCCTTTATCACCGCTGCCAGGAATAATAAAAACCTGGTATTGGTATACGGATTGGACCCCGGGGACAAAAGGTTTATGCCCGTGTCTGTGGAAAGCGACCAGTTGTTGTGTTTTCCCGAGCCGCTGACTCCGGCGAAGGGCTTTTCGTGGAGCAGGCACACCAGACCGTGCTTTGCCGCGACGCGCTTCATGACCTCCATGGTCAGCTGGTTGTGGTCGGTGGCGATGTTGGCGGTCTCGAACACGGGCGCGGATTCGTGCTGAGACGGCGCAGTTTCGTTGTGCCTTGTTTTTGCGGGAACGCCCAGGCGCCACAGCTCCTCGTCCAGTTCGCGCATGTATGCCGCGACGCGGGGTTTCACCGCTCCGAAATAGTGGTCCTCGAGATCCTGTCCTTTGGGCGGACGCGCTCCGAAAAGCGTTCTGCCCGTAAAACGCAGGTCCTTTCTTTTTTCGTAGTCTTCCTTGGCTATCAGGAAGTATTCCTGCTCGGCGCCGACGGTGGTATATATCCTTTTTACGTCGGTTATCCCCAGGGCGTTCAATAGCCGCAGACCTTCCTTGTTGATCGCCTCCATCGAACGCAGCAGAGGCGTTTTTTTGTCCAGCGCCTCTCCGGTATAGGAGCAAAACGCCGTGGGTATGCACAAAACGCCGTCCTTTATGAACGCGTAGGAGCTGGGATCCCAGTTGGTATAGCCGCGCGCTTCGAATGTCGCGCGCAGTCCGCCGGAGGGGAAGCTGGAGGCGTCGGGTTCGCCCTTTATCAGCTCCTTGCCGGAAAATTCCGTCAGAACTCCGCCGCCTTCGACGGGAGCGATAAAGCCCTCGTGTTTTTCGGCGGTCACGCCCGTCATGGGCTGGAACCAGTGCGTGAAGTGAGTGGCGCCTTTTTCTATCGCCCAGTCCTTCATCGCGTTGGCGATCACGTCGGCGGCTTCGGGAGACAGCTCGGCGTCGAAATTGATGCAGTCCAGGTATTCTTCGTAGGTTTCGCGCGGAAGCCGTGCCGCCATAACGGAGTCGTTGAAAACCAGTTGACCGAAAGTATCCTTTAACATAGGTTCCTCCGAAAAAGAAAAGGACGCCTTTCACCGAACGGCGTCCGTATCCGCAAGCGCGTTATTGTGCCTTACGGCAGACTCTCCGATGGGGGAGAACAACACACAGTTTAGATTATTTTATATACAATGTCAAGCGTATTATAAATTTCACGCGCGGATAAAAGCGCTGTTTAACCGCCGATAAATCTGTTTCCCTGTGTTGACAAAAGGCGCCGTGACGGTTTATAGTAGCAAACATATTTTTGTTTTTCAGAGGTGAATATGCCGGCGCTGGTCGTTATGGGAAATAAAGCCGAAGCATTGACCGCTTTAACCGAAAAAGCGGGTATGTCGGTCACCCCGACGGCTTCCGCTGCCGAAGCCGCGCGCCTCGTTTCGGAAAGGGATTTCGATTCGGTAATTATATGCGCGCCGCTTTCGGACGGCTCCGCGGCGGAGCTTGCCGGATACGTTTCCCGCAATTCCTCCGCGGCGGTGCTTGTTTTGGCGCAAAGCGGCGTTATTCCCGAAAAAACCGTCAGCTCATTGCAGGGGAAGGGTGTGTTCGTACTCGAATTTCCGTTAAAAAAAGAGGTGTATTTGGCGGTTTTGCAGGCGGCGACGGCGGGCGCGGGCAGGTTCAGACGCGAAAAAGCGGCACTTAGCTTCAAACTCGACGAGGCGCGTGCCGTAGGCAGAGCCAAAGCGCTTCTGATGAGTCAGCTGAACATGTCCGAAGCCGAAGCGCACAAATATATCGAGCGCGAGGCTATGAACGGAAGGGTGACAAAACTGGAAATCGCCGCGAGGATACTCAGAACCTATCAGAATTAACCGCAAAGAAATATCAAAGGAGGAGACTATGTCCAAAATCATCAAATACGTGTTCGTGACCGGCGGCGTGGTATCGGGTCTGGGAAAAGGGATCGTCATGGCGTCCCTGGGCAGACTGCTCAAAGCCAGAGGGCTTAAGATAGCCGCGCAGAAACTCGATCCCTATATAAACATCGATCCCGGGACGATGAGCCCATACCAGCACGGAGAGGTGTTCGTCACCGAGGACGGCGCCGAAACAGACCTGGATCTGGGGCACTACGAAAGGTTTATCGACGAGGATCTGAACAAATATTCCAATCTCACCACGGGAAAGGTGTTTTGGAACGTGCTGAACAAGGAGCGCGAGGGCAGATACCTGGGACAGACCGTCCAGACGATACCGCACATCACTGGCGAAATAAAGGATTTCATATACGCCGTGGGCGTCAAGACGGACGCAGACGTGGTGATGACCGAGATAGGCGGCACGATAGGCGACATAGAATCCCAGCCTTTTATCGAAGCCATCCGTCAGGTCAGCCGCGAAAAAGGCAGGAGCAACTGCCTGTTCATCCACGTCACGCTGGTGCCGTACATAGCAAGCTCCGGCGAACAGAAAACCAAGCCCTCTCAGCACTCGGTAAAGGAGCTCAGAAGCATGGGGATATCTCCCGATATCGTCGTTACGCGCTGCGACATGCCGCTGGACGAAGCCACGCGTCAGAAGCTGGCGCTGTTTTGCGACGTCAAGCCCGACTGTGTAATAGAAAGCCTTACCGTCAAGAACATCTACGAAGCTCCGCTGATGCTGGAGAAGATGAATATGTCGGGAGTGGTATGCCGCGAGCTGGGTTTATGGACCCCGAAACCCGATTTGAGCGAATGGGCGGAAATGTGCTTCGGTATAGAGTCGGCTGAGCGCAGGGTCGAAATAGCCCTGGTAGGAAAGTACGTCAAAATGTATGACGCGTACTTGTCGGTGGCTGAGGCGCTGCGCCACGGCGGCATTGCCTGCGGCGTAAAAGTCAACATTCGATGGGTCGAAGCCGAGGACGTGACCGACAATAGCGCAAAAGCACTGCTCGGCGGCGCCGAAGGCATTCTGGTGCCGGGCGGTTTCGGCGACAGGGGTATCGAGGGCAAGATCGCGGCGGCGCGCTATGCCAGGGAACACGGCGTGCCTTATCTGGGGATATGCCTGGGCATGCAGACCGCCGTCATCGAGTTCGCGCGCGACGTGCTGGGGCTAAAAGGCGCCGACTCCTCGGAGTTCAACCCCGGTTCTCCGCACAAGGTGATAGATCTGATGCCCGATCAGACGGGCGATATGCCCAAGGGCGGCACCATGCGTTTGGGCGCATATCCGTGCGTTATAAGACCCGGCAGCATGCTGATGCGGCTATACGGCGAAACGGTCGTAAACGAGCGTCACCGCCACCGTTACGAATTCAACAACGAATACCGCGCGCCGTTCGAGGAAAAAGGCATGATCGTTTCGGGTTCCTCCCCGGACGGCAGGCTGGCGGAGGCCGTGGAGATACCGTCGTGTCCGTTTTTTGTGGGCGTGCAGTATCATCCCGAGTTCAAAAGCCGTCCCAACCGCGCGCATCCGCTGTTCAGGGGATTTATCGCGGCGGCTGCAAAAAAAGCCGGCGCGTGACACTCAGCGTAACGGATTATAACGGTCACGCGTCCGCGCATTAAAAAACCCCGTCCGAAAAGACGGGGTTTTCGTTTTGTTCGGCGATACGCTTATTTTTCGGCAAGCGCCTTATAGCCGGCGTAACGCGCCTTGGCTTCGGCTTCGTTCTCCTCGTACAGCTTCTCCGCAACGGCGGGGTAGAGCTTCTTGAGGGAGGCGTAACGCACTTCGCCGGTCAGGAATGCGTTATAGTCGCCCGTGGGCTCTTTGGAGTCGAGCGTGAAGGGGTTTTTGCCTTCCGCCGCGAGCGCGGGATTGAAGCGGTAAAGCTGCCAGTATCCGCAGTCGACGGCTTTCTTCATCTCGTCCATGGGTCTGGACATGTTGACGCCGTGGTTGATGCAGGTAGCGTAAGCGATTATCAGCGAAGGTCCGTGATAGGCTTCTGCCTCTTTCAGGGCTTTCAGCAGCTGGTTCATGTTGGCGCCCATGGCTACCTGCGCAACGTAAACGTAGCCGTAGCTCATCGCCATCATGCCGAGGTCTTTCTTCTTTACGCGCTTGCCGCTGGCGGCGAATTTCGCGATGGAGCCGGTAGGCGTGGACTTGGAAGCCTGACCGCCGGTGTTGGAGTATACTTCGGTGTCCAGAACGAGCACGTTGACGTCTTCGCCGGAAGCCAGAACGTGGTCCAGACCGCCGTAACCGATATCGTACGCCCAGCCGTCGCCGCCGAAGATCCAGACGGACTTCTTGACGAGGCAGTCTTTCGCGGCATAGATTCTCTTGACGAGTTCGTCGGCTTCGCAGCCGCAGTCCTTGCACGCTTCGAGCGCTTTTACGAGCGCTTCGGCGGCGGCTTTGCTCTTGTCGGCGTCGTCCATGCCCTCGAGCCACGCTTCGCATGCGGCTTTTCCGTCGGCGTAATCCGCCCACGCACCGTCCTTAAGCGCTTCGACGTCGGCTTGCAGTTCCGTTCTTCTCGCGGCGTAGGCGAGGTTCATTCCGTAACCGAACTCGGCGTTGTCCTCGAACAGGCTGTTCGCCCATGCGGGTCCGTGACCTTTGTCGTTGGTGGTGTAGGGGCAGGTGGGCGCCGAACCGCCGTAGATGGAGGAGCAGCCCGTAGCGTTGGCAATGACCATTCTGTCGCCGAACAGCTGGGTGACCAGCTTGACATAGGGGGTCTCGCCGCAGCCCGCGCAGGCGCCCGAGAACTCGAACAGAGGTTTGGCGAACTGGCTGCCTTTTACGGTGTTGGTGTTGTAAACCTTGTCTGTTTCGGGCAGGTGTGCCGCGAATTCGGCGTTGACCGCGTCCAGAGCCACCGCTTCGGCTATGGGTTTCATGACCAAAGCCTTGGTCTTGGCGGGGCAGACGTTGGCGCAGGAGCCGCAGCCCGTGCAGTCGTAGGGGCTGACCTGGATGCGGAATTTATATCCCTTGAAGCCGGTGGCGTCCTTGACGGCGAAGCCTTCGGGAGCGCCCTTAAGCTGAGCTTCGGTGGCGAGCACGGGACGTACGACCGCGTGCGGGCACACGAACGAGCACTGGTTGCACTGTATGCAGTTTTCGGGGATCCATACGGGAACGTGTACGGCGGTGCCGCGCTTTTCGAACTTGGTGGTGCCGACGGGGACCACGCCGTCGGGAGCGAACGCCGATACGGGCAGCTTGTCGCCTTCCTGACGCAGTATGGGGTTGATGACGTCGCGGAAATATTTGTCGTCGGCTACCGCCACCATGGGAGCGCCTTCGGTCGTGGTCGCCCAGGATTCGGGATACTTGACCTCGACGAGGTGTTTGATGGCGCCGTCCACCGCGGCATAGTTCATGTTGACGACGGCGTCGCCTTTTTTGCCGTAGGTCTTCTTGATGGCGGCTTTCATGTATTTCTCGGCGTCGTCGTAGGGAATGACCTCGGAGAGCTTGAAGAACGCCGCCTGCATGACGGTGTTGACGCCCTTGGTCGCGCCGATGGACTCGATGACCTTATTGCCGTCCAGAGTATAGAATCTGATGTGCTTTTTGGCGATCGCGTTCTTGACGGAAGCGGGGAGCTCCTTGTCCATTTCCTCGGGGGACCAGATACTGTTGAGCAGGAAGGTGCCGCCTTCTTTGAGGTCGGAGAGCATGTCGTAGCGGAACAGATAGCTGGGGGTGTGGCATGCCACGAAGTCGGCTCTGTCGATAAGGTAGCTGGACTGGATGGGCTTGTCGCCGAATCTTAAGTGCGAAATGGTGATGCCTCCCGATTTTTTGGAGTCGTAAACGAAATAGCCCTGAGCGTACTTATCGGTATGGTCGCCGATGATCTTGATGCTGTTTTTGTTGGCGCCGACGGTGCCGTCGGAGCCGAGGCCGTAGAACTTGCAGCAGATGCTGCCTGCGGGAGCGGCGTTGACGAACTCGTCAAGCGGCAGATAGTTGCCCGTGACGTCGTCCACGATACCCACGGAGAATCCGTTTTTGTTTGCGCCGCCCATGTTCTTGTAAATGGCGTTGACCATGGTGGGGTTGAACTCCTTGCTGCCGAGGCCGTATCTGCCGCCGAGTATGGTGGCTTTCGTCTTGCCGCTGAGGGCGGCGACGACGTCCAGATAAAGGGGTTCGCCCAAAGAACCCGCTTCCTTGGTCCTGTCCATAACGGTGATGTATTTGGCGGAGGCGGGGATCGCCGCTACGAACGCGCTTGCGTCGAATGGACGGTAAAGACGTACCTTGACCAGACCGACTTTCTGACCTTTTGCAAGGAGATAGTTGACGGTTTCTTCGGCTGCGTCCGCGCCGGAGCCCATTATGACGATGACCTTTTCGGCGTCGGGCGCTCCGACATAGTCGAACAGGTGATAGCTTCTGCCCGTCAGAGCGGAAACTTTCTCCATATATTTGGATACGATTCCGGGTACGGCGGCGTAGTATTTATTCGCCGCTTCTCTGTTCTGGAAGTAAATATCTCCGTTTTGCGCGGTGCCTTTCTGAACGGGGTGTTCGGGGTTAAGCGCGCGGCTGCGGAAGTCGTCGATGTATTTCATGTCGACGAGTTTTTTCATATCCTCGTAATCGATGGCGTCTATCTTGCTGATCTCGTGAGAGGTACGGAAACCGTCGAAGAAATGAATGAACGGAACCTTTGCCTCGAGGGTGGAAAGGTGCGCTACCAGCGCGAGATCCATGGCTTCCTGAACGGAGCTGGAGGCGAGCATAGCAAATCCCGTCTGACGGCACGCCATGACGTCGGCATGGTCGCCGAAAATGTTCAGCGCGTGCGCCGCCAAAGCTCTGGCGGAGACGTGGAAAACGCAGGGCAGCAGTTCGCCCGCGATCTTGTACATATTGGGGATCATCAGCAGAAGACCCTGGCTGGCGGTATAGGTGGTGGTCAGAGCGCCCGCGCAAAGGGAGCCGTGGACCGCGCCGGCAGCGCCCGCTTCGGACTGCATTTCTGCCAGTCTCAAGGGTTGACCGAACATATTTTTGACGCCCTGCGCGGACCATTCGTCCGCATATTCCGCCATAGGCGAGGAGGGCGTTATCGGGTAGATGGCCGCGACTTCGCTGAATGCGTAAGCGACATACGACGCAGCGGTATTACCGTCAATGGTCATTTTTTTGCTCATATCGGATTAACCTCCATACTCGGATTTATTTTTTCGTATGCATAGCACATGCTTTATCAATGGGGATTATACCCCAGCGCGCGCGATCAAGTCAAACATTTATTCGGAATTAGGCGAAAAGTTTTGCGCACGGGCGCGCTCCGCTCGCGACGCGGGAACGCAGCGCGCGTTCACGAAGAAAGCGCCGGTAAATTCGCTCTTTACAACGCTAGTTCCGCGTGATAAAATTTATCTATGGCGTTTGTGGAAAAAATAAACAAAAAACTAAAAAAGAAAGGGCTAAACGTCACCGCCTCGGAGTATAACGGAGCCGTCAGACTGACCGGAGAGGCTGATTCGTGGGAGGAGGTTCTGGAAGCCGGGCGTATCGCGGCGCATGTCCGCGGTTCGCGCGGCGTCGTCAACGACTGCAGACTTAAAGGCCGTTCTCCCGAGACCGTGCGTATGCCCAAAAACGAGGACAAAAGCCTGGAAGGCATCGCGCCCGACGTTCTGGTCATCGGCGGCGGCATAGTCGGCGCCGCTATAACGAGAGAACTGACGCGCTATGCCGTCACGGTCGCCGTGGTCGAAAAAGAATACGACGTCGGCACCGCCCAATCGGCGAGGAACGACGGCATGATCCACGCGGGCATCGATCTGAAACCCGATTGCAAAAAAGTCAAGTACAACGTGCGCGGAAACAAAATGTACGACGCGCTGTCGAAGGAACTCGACGTTCCGATAGAACGTCCCGGTCAGCTCGTGCTGTATACCGCGGGCTGGCAAAAACTGATTTTCCCGCTCATCAAGCTGCGCGGACTGCGAAACGGCATACCCGTGTATCCCGTCTCGCCCCGAGGCGTAAAAGAATATGTACGCGAACCCGGACTCGGCTTCGGCGGCTTTATGTGTCCTTCCGCCGGCATAGTCAGCCCGTATCTCATGACGATAGCCCTGATGGAGAACGCCGCGCACAACGGCGCCAAGGTCTATGTAGACACGGCAGTCACCGGAATGGAAGTGAAAGAACATAAAATAGTATCTGTAGCAACCAATCGCGGCACTATTTATCCCAAAGCGGTAGTCAACGCGGCGGGCGTGTTTTCCGACAGGATCGCCGAGATGGCGGGCGACAGGCATTTTACGATACACCCCAGGCGCGGTGTCGAGGCGGTGTTGGACCAAAAGGCGTATCCCAAGGCGAAATGCGTTCTGGGCAAGTTCGTCATATCGGGCAGCTCCGGTTCGGGGCACACCAAGGGCGGCGGAGTCATAGTAAGCATCGATCACAACCTTTTACTGGGACCGTCGGCAAAGGAGTGCGCCGAGCGCGAAAACGAGGCGACCACGAGAGAGGAACTCGACGAAGTGTTCGAAAAGCAGTCGCGGCTAGCGCCCGAGCTGAAGCGTTCCGACATAATAACGTATTTTGCAGGCACGCGCGCGGCGACCTACGAGGAGGACTTCGTGGTGGAAAAAAGCGCCGTTACGACGAATTTCATTCAGGCGGCGGGCATACAGTCGCCGGGCGTTACGGCGGCTCCGGCGATAGCCGAGGACGTTGCGCGCTGGGCGGTCCAAGAGGTTTTGGGCGAATTAAGGAAAAATCCCTCGTTCGACCCCGTCAGAAAGGGGATACCCGTCGTCAGGGAGATGAGTGGAGAAACGCGCGCGAGGCTTATCGCGGAAAATCCCGATTTCGGCGAAATAGTGTGCCGCTGTGAGCAGATCAGCAAGGGAGAGATAATCGCCGCTTTGCACACGCCGCTGAAAGTCGATTCCGTGGACGCCGTGAAAAGGCGCGTGCGTGCGGGAATGGGGCGCTGCCAGGGAGGTTTCTGCCAGCCCACGGTGGTCAGGATAATTTCCGAGGAACTTGGGATCCCGCCCGAACAAGTCACCAAAAAGGGCGCGGGCAGCGAGGTCGCTCCCTATCCGAAAAGGGGGAGCGTATGAACTACGGACTTATAGTCATAGGCGGAGGTCCGGCAGGGTTAAAAGCCGCCTGCTCCGCTGCGGAAAAAGGGCTGAAAGTATTGATAATCGAGCGTGAAGCGCAACTCGGCGGCATATTGAAACAGTGCGTGCACGACGGGTTCGGCGTAATACGTTTCGGTGAAAAGCTGACCGGTCCCGAATACGCATACAGGGACATAACCGAGGTTAAGCGCCTCGGCATAGAGTGCCTGACGGGCACTTTCGTTACCGGAATTTGCGACAAAGACGGCGGTTTCGTGGTGGAAACGACATCCGCACAAGGCATAAGGAGCGATTTTACGGAAAAGATCGCGCTTGCCACAGGCTGTCGAGAGCGCACTCCGCGTCAGGTGAACATTCACGGGACGCGTCCCGCGGGCGTACTAGCGGCGGGCGCATGTCAGAATTTCGTCAATCTCAAAGGGCTTTTGCCGGGCAAACGCGCCGTGATACTGGGTTCGGGGGATATCGGACTTATAATGGCGAGGCGGCTGACGCTGGAGGGCGCCGAGGTCATAGGCGTATACGAGGCAAAGGCAACTCCCAGCGGACTGCAAAGGAACATACGTCAGTGCCTTGACGATTTCGGGATACCGCTGCATCTGAAAACGACGGTTACCGACGTTTACGGGGATAAGCGCGTCGAGGCGGTCAGGGTGTCCGCCGTGGACGACTCGATGAATCCCGTGGGTGAAGGCGAGATCGTAGAGTGCGATCTTCTGGTGGTTTCGGTGGGGCTGATCCCCGAGAACGAGCTTGCCGAAAAACTGGGGCTTCAAACCGATCCCGCCACTAAAGGGATAGCGGTCGATCAATATATGATGAGCGCCGGAAAAGAGGGCGTCTACGCGGTGGGGAACGCTTTGCACGTTCACGACCTTGTCGATTACGTCAGCGAGGGCGCCGCGACGGCGGGCGCGGACGCGGCAAATACCAGAAAGCGCAGTCTCGTCAAAGTCGGCGCCGAGGGCTTAATGTACGTCGTTCCGCAGTACGTGGACGTTTCGGACGCAAACGAAAAAAAGACTTTCTATATGCGCGCTCCGCGCGATATGGCGGTCGCTTCGGTGAAGCTTTACGCGGACGGAGAACTGGTCGCGGAAAGGAAACTGAAAAACGTCAAACCGCCCGAAATGCTCAGGATACAATTCAAATTCAGGGCGTCGGACAGTATAACCCTGCGGCTGGAGGAGGAAGAATGAGCGAAGTAAAACTTACGTGCATAGTATGCCCCAACGGCTGCGAACTCGTCGCCGAAAAATGCGGGGACGGCAGCGTGAAGGTAGCCGGCAATCTCTGTCCCAAGGGCGTCAAATTCGCTACGGACGAACTGGTACGCCCCCTCAGGACGTTTACGGGCACGGCGGCGACGGCGTTCCCCGATTTTCCCGTTATCGCGGTCAAGACGGACCGCGAAGTACCCAAAGAAGAAATCCTCCGTATAGCGGAGTACGTCAATTCCCTGTGTCTGACAAAGCGCTGTTCGCCGGGCGACGTCATAGTAAAAGACGTCCTCGGACTCGGCGCGGATCTGGTCGTCACGGCGGATATGAATTAGGAGGCAGGGATGAAAACCGTACTTTCGCTGGATTCCGGAACGCAGTCCACCAGGGCGATGCTGTTCGACGAAAAGGGCAATCTGCTGGATAAGGTAAAGGAAACTTTCGAGCCTTACTTTTCCGTACAAAAGGGCTATGCGGAGCAGCATGCCGAGCTGTACTGGGCAAAGATCTGTTCCGCATGCAAGAAGCTGAAGGAACGCAATCCCGAAGTATGGGATTCCTTAATCGGGGTTACGGTTACTGCTATGCGCGATGTCGGGATATGCGTGGATAAGGACATAAAGCCGCTGAGACCGGCGCTGCTGTGGCTGGACCGCCGCGAAGCCGCCTTCGATTTCAACAAGCTTCCGCTAAAGTCGCGCTTTTGTTTTTCCTTAGCCGCCATGCGCGACGCCGTCGAAAAACACGCCAGGGAATGCCGCTGCGTGTGGATACAGCAAAACGAGCCCGAGGTGTGGAAAAACACTTATAAATATTTTCAATGTTCGACATGGTTGAATTATAAACTAACTGGAAAGATCGCCGATTCGGTGGCGTCGATGATAGGTCATATCCCGTTCAATTACAAGAAAAAAAGGTGGATGAGCAGCCGCAACATCCAACGCCCCGTGTTCGGGGATTTCGGCGAGGACAAGTTGTTTTTGCTGGTCGAACCCGGTCAGGTGATAGGCGGCGTCTGCGCCGCGGCCGCCGCGGAAAGCGGCATACCCGAGGGACTGCCAGTCGTGGCGTCCGGCTCCGACAAAGGCTGCGAAACGGTGGGAACTGGCGCGGTATATCCCGATACCGCGTCGATATCCTTCGGTACGACCGCCACCGTCCAGCTGACCACCGGCAAATACGTCGAGCCCGAAAAATTCCTGCCCGCGTATCCTGCGGTATATCCGGGAAAATTCAACCCCGAAACGATAGTTTACCGCGGATACTGGATGCTTACGTGGTTTCTGAACGAGTTTGCTAGGCGCCAGGGCGAGGAGCTGACGGAAAAGGACTTCGATCGCATGCTTCCCACGGTGCCCCCGGGAGCGGACGGGCTGACGGTGGAGCCGTACTGGTCACCTTCGCTGAAAAGGACGGAGGCACTCGGCGCGATAGTCGGTTTCAGAGAGCGGCATACGGTCTTCCACATTTACCGCGCCATAATCGAAGGCATCAATTTCGCGTTGATGGAAGGGCTGAAGACCATGGAAAAACGCGCCGGCACACAGGTTAAGCGAATAACCGTTTCGGGCGGCGGAGCGCAGTCCGACGAGGTGTGCAAGATAACCGCAGACATGTTCGGCGTACCCGTGGTCAGGGTGCAGACTTACGAAACCAGCGGTCTGGGCGCGGCGATATGCGCGTTCGTGGGACTGAAAGTATATCCCGATTACGACGCCGCCATTTCCGGAATGGTCAGGACGGCGCGCGTTTTCGAACCCGATCCCGGGACGCACTATAAATACGAAAAGATATTCAGAAAAGTTTATTGCCCGGTTTACAGCCGACTGAAACCGGTATACAAACGCATAAAAAAACTTAAAAAAGGAGAAATCTATGTCTAAACCGTACAAAGGCTTCCGCCCGCCGTGGATAGAAGAAAGGGCGCCGGAGGGATCTTACCGCGAGATTTTCAAGTGGGGGCATCATACGGAAACCAAGGTGCCGAAGGAATCTCTTTACAAAATGATGAAAGAGATCTTCAAAATGACGGACGACGATTTCCGGGAACCCAAAGAAACGGGTTACGACAAGGTCAGTTTCGACGTTCCGGTAAAGCTTTCGGATGAGGTCATAGCCGATCTTAAAGCCATAGCCGGCGACAAGAACGTGCGCACCGACGACTACGCGCGTCTGTCGGTGGCTTACGGCAAGACGATGCACGATCTGATGCGGCTGAGGAAAAAAGTCATCGAGAATATCCCCGACGTCGTCGTGTATCCCGAGAACAAGGAACAGATAGAAAAAATAGTCGCTTACGTTTCCGAGCACAAGATACCGCTTTACGTTTACGGCGGCGGTTCGTCGGTGACCAGAGGCGTCGAGTGCGTCAGGGGCGGCGTTTCGCTGGACATGCGTTTGAACTTCAACAAAGTCATCGCGTTCAACGAGATAAACCAGACCATAACCGTGGAAGCGGGCATGTCGGGACCGCAGCTTGAGGAACACCTGAACAACGCCGTCAAGGAGTTCGGCGCCAAGCGCGCGTATACCTGCGGACACTTCCCTCAGTCGTTCGAGTATTCGTCCGTGGGCGGCTGGACGGTGACACGCGGCGCTGGGCAGAATTCCACCTACTACGGAAAAATAGAGCATATAGTTTTAGGTCAGGAGTACGCGACGCCGATAGGCATAATCAAAACCGACGATTATGCCGCAAAGGCGTGCGGACCGGACATCAACCAGATAATGATGGGTTCCGAGGGCGCGTTCGGCGTGCTGACTCACGTGACGCTCAGATTTTTCAGATATATGCCTCAAAACCGCGTAAAGTTCAGTTACCTGTTCAAGAGCTGGGCTGACGCTCAGGCGGCTGCGAGGGAGATAATGCAGGGCGAATTCGGAATGCCCAGCGTTTTCCGCCTTTCCGATCCCGAGGAGACCGAGCTGATGCTGCGCCTTTACGGCGTGGACGAGATACCCGGCGCGCTTAAATTGTTCAACGCGCTGGGATACCCGCAGTTCGACATCAACAAGTCGCTGGAAGGCGAAGTCAACGGCGAGGGCAAATGCCTGTTCCTGGGCTGGTCCGAGGGTGAAAGAGGATTTGCCAGGAACCAGGCAAAACAGGTCAGAAAGATATGCCACGCCTACGGCGCGCTGGGACTGGGCGCCTTCCCCGTAAAAGGCTGGGAAAAGGGCAGGTTCAAGGATCCTTATCTAAGGGATTCCATGCAGGACTTCGGTATCATGACGGATACGCTGGAGTGTACCGTCAACTGGGACAACATGGATTACGTGCACAAATTCGTGCGCGCATATTGCAAATCGCGCCCGAATACGATATGCACTACGCACATGTCGCACGCTTATCCGCAGGGCGCGAACCTGTACTTTATATTCATAACCAGGATGAGCGAACTGGACGATTATCTGCACTATCACCGCGGAATACTAGACCATATCCAGGAGTCCGGAGCCGCCGTTTCGCATCACCACGGCATCGGAAAAATGTTTGCCCCGTGGCTTGAAGGCTTCCTTGGCGGTAACCAAATGGACATATTAAGGTGCCTGAAACAGCATTTTGACCCGGACGACGTTATGAATCCGGGCGGCACGATAGCGGTAGATCTCGACGAGGATCAAAAGGTATTCAAACGCCCGCGCTGGTAACGCGGGCGCGGAAAGGAGAGGAATATGAATGCTTTGAAAATCATCACGGTCGTGTTGCTTGTGGCGGCAATAGCGGCGGCTGCCGTACTGATAGGCATCGATTACTCGGAAGCGGAACAGACGCAGCCGCTCGACATCGACGAAGCGATGTTCGCCGAGTCGTATCCCGATTATAAAAACGACGTGTATCTGGATAAGGGCGACGATCCCGACCTGAACGAGCTGGGGCTGTTCTGGTGCCGCGAGGTTTCGCCCGGCGTAGTCGAGATGGTCCCTGCCGACACCGAGGAAGGCGCCGGCATAGTGGATACGTCCAAGCCCACGGTGATAAACGTGCACGGCATGATGAACGACGGACATTACAGGATCGAAGACTACGTTTTCAACACCGAGATAGGCAGTTCCGAGGAGTTCGGCTATTCAGAGGAGGAAGTGCCTTACGACACGCTCCAGACGCTGTGGATGTGGCTGGACAGGGGATGGAACGTGGGCGTTTATAACTGGCACCGTTTCACCTCCGAGGGCATGAATTTCGCCATTATCGAGGCGAAGGTGTGGTCGACGGACGGTTCGGGGAATACGCGCTGGTGCTCCTCCGACGGCGAATACCACGACAACCCCATCGAATATTCGGTGGCGGAGCTGTTCGTGGGCGATTATCTGCGCGCGGTGGACCTGCTGCCCGACGATTTCGGTAAGGAGGAGATACGTTTCACGGCGCATTCCATGGGCGGAGAGCTTATATCGGCTTCGTCGTTTCTGTTGTACCAGATAGCAAGCGGCTCATCGCCGCAGATCTCCGCGGACAAGCTGCCCGTCAGAATGACCATGGACGATACGTTCTTCGGAGCCACGGCGGAGTACGGCGGTGAAGTCGTCGGCGCTACCGAGACGGGGCTGAACGTCAGATGGTCCGGCAAGCCTGTTCCCGGCGGCAGACCGGGACGCGCGGTCATCGAAGCGCTGAAATACCTTGCGGCAAACGGCGTGGTCATCGACTATTACACCTATTCGGGAAGCTTTCTGAATCTGTTTATAACCGCCGGTGACAGGCAGGATCTTCTGGACTCAACCGTGTATATCCTTGCAAATCCGCAGTACAACAACCCCGATTACGGCAACTATTCGTTCCTGACCGACGGGCACGTCGCGCTCAGGAAGTACTCGCAGTGCTCGATATGCCGCGAATACCCGGGCGGCGAAATGACCGACGCCGAAAAAGTGGCTTACGCCGACGCTCTGCCCACCGAAGAGATGCGTTCCCTTATCGGAAAGGCGTTCCAGATGACCGGAGGTTCCTCGACGATGACGACCGCCGACGACGTATTCGTCGAGCGTACGCGCGACGAGATAATGCAGGCGGCGAGTTTGGGCTGATAACGCATGAAACGCACTTTAGTCGCCGTCGGCGGAGGAGAGCTTAAAAGCAAGACCACCGTCAAGATTGACGAATATATAGCTTCGCTGGTCAAAAAGCGTGCCGCGCCCGCGCGCGGCACGGCACTGTTTATAGGTACGGCAAGTCACGATTCGCTGCCGTACTTCAATTCTTTCCGCAAGATATACACTTCGCTTTTCGACATAAAAGCCGAAGTGGCACTTCTGACCAAAAAGGACGTGCCGATAGAGCATAACCTCGAAAAGATAGCGAAAGCCGACCTGATCTACGCGGGCGGCGGCGACACGCTGTACATGCTTGACGTGTGGCGTGAAAAAGGCATAATCGAGCCTGTTCTCGCGGCGTACCGCAACGGCTCGGTGCTGGCGGGGCTTTCGGCGGGCGCGATATGCTGGTTCGAAAAAATGTACACCGATTCGGCGCGTATCGAGGGCGGCAGATTCGCGGTAAGGGACGGACTGGGCGTCCTGAAAGGCATGATGACGCCGCATTACGACGAAAGAAAAGAGTTCGACGAAGCTACCGCGGATTACACGGGCACGCGCTATGCCGTTGAAAACAACGGCGCGGCGGTTTTCGAGGACGAGGAATTCCGGCTGGCAGTCGGAGAGGGAGGCGTATTCATCAACGGAATACGCGCGTAAACATAATAAAAAGCCGCCGGAAGACCGGCGGCTTTTTTGTTCGGGGGGAATTAGTCCCCGTTTACCAGCGTCACTTTGTCGAAAGTGCAGTTTTCGCCTGCCGTAACGCCTCTCAGCACGGCGTTGCCGTCCACGGCGGTGAACGCCACGAAGTCTACGGAAATGCCGCCCAGATCGTATTCACCGGACTTTAAAGCCAGGGTCATGCCTTCGGCGGCGGCGTATTCCAGAATGCCCTTGGCTTTATCGGAGTCGGAAGCGTAGCCGTAAATATACGGACGTTCGTAGCCCAGAGCGTAGTCGGAATAGATGAATTCGTATTCGTCGTTTTCAAAGACGTTTGTCTTCAATAATGTCGCGTAATCGGGGGTGACCCTGACCGACTTCGCGCTGCCGGCATCGTTGGTCGCGCCGTAGGCGAAATCGTATCCGGCGACAAACAACACGGCGGCGGAACTCCAGTTTTCGTTTTGATAGCCGTAGCCGGTTATCCTGTTGTGCCTTATAGCGATCGCGGTGCCCTCGTCGGTGCCGGCGGAAAGCACTACACCGTTGGCTATGGCAGCCTTTCCGTCAATGATTTCCGAGCCGGGAGCGGCAAGCGAGTTGTGCTCCAGAGTGACTTTGTTGGAATACACGGTAATTGCGTTTCTGTGTGCCGTAGTATCTTCTCCGGTTACCCAACCTTTATTTTTGATATTTAGTCCGCGAAGGGTCACATTGTCGGCGTCGATCAGGAAAGAGCCGTAGATCACGTTGGAATCCAGCCCCGCGACGGTAACGGAATTTTTTACGGTATACAGGCTGTAGCCGCCGTCTCTGTCGCTGGCGCCGAGGGTGCCGGATACCAGGATCGCGTCGCCGTTTTCAGCTTTAGCCAGAGCCGAAGCCAACTGACCGGCGTCGGTCGCGGTAAAGTCGGGAGCCTTGACGGACACGGGAACGGACACGCTCAAAGAGCCGAACCTGACCGTCACGGCGGTGGTTTCGGCGCTCAGCGCCGTTTCGGGATACTCCGCCGCTACGCCTTCCTCGGACGTGCCGTCCGCAAAGCGCGCGGTGACTATCATGCCCTCGGGACGGAACTTTTCGCCGGCGATATACTCGGTCACTTCGGGCGCCCGGGTCAGCTCAAGTTCGGTGGGAGCGGCTTTGACGACGGTCACGTTGACTTTCACGGAAGCGCTTTTGCCGTTTTCGGAATAGGTTATCGTCACTTCCTGATTGCCCAGCGTGTTTTTGTCGAAGCCCGAGATCATGTCGCTTTCCAGCGGTACGGTCTTGACTTCGCCGCCTTTGTAAGTCACGGAAAGCGTCTTATCCTTCAGGTCGATGTCCTGACCCTTTACCACGGGGCCAAGCGTTACGCCTTCGGACAGGGCTATGCTTTCTATGTCTTTGCCGTTACATGCGCTGGCCGCGAGCGTGATTGCCAGCACGGCTGCGATCAGCATAAAAACCAAAGATTTTTTCATATTGCCTCCTTATAGCTTTTTCTTTAGTTTGCGTATGCGACGTTTTTTTATTCCCGCCGGCGCCGCCGGACCGCCTTCCTCAAAAAAATGGTTCAAAACGGTTGTGTATATATTATTAATATGTTAATATATAGTATATTTATATTTTTATATGTATGCGCGCGTATATACGCGTGGAAAAAAAAATTACAGGAGCTAAAATATGACCGAAAAGTTGAATCACGGTTACGACGCCGGCGACATTCAGGTTCTGGAAGGGTTGGAGCCGGTCAGGAAACGTCCGGGAATGTATATCGGCACCACCGACGTCAAGGGACTGCATCACCTTGTTACGGAAGTCGTCGACAACTCGATAGACGAGGCGCTTGCCGGTTACTGCACGCACATAGAAGTCACGGTCCTGCCGGACGGCGCGTGCCGTGTAAGGGATAACGGCAGAGGCATCCCCACGGGCATCATACCCAAAGAGGGTAAATCCGCCGTCGAGGTCGTCCTGACCAAACTGCACGCGGGCGGCAAGTTCGGCTCGGGCGGTTACAAAATCAGCGGCGGACTGCACGGCGTGGGCGTATCCTGCGTAAACGCGCTCAGCGAATGGCTGGAGGTGCGCGTTTTCCAGAACGGCAAGATCTACAAGCAGGTGTTCAACCGCGGCGTGCCGCAGCGCGCGCTCCAGGTCGTTGGCGACACCGACGAAACGGGCACCGAGGTCACGTTCTTCCCCGACGACGAGATATTCGATTCCATCGTATTCCAGTACGATACGATGAAGCTGCGCCTCAGAGAGCTGGCGTACCTTAACAAAGGGCTCAAGATAAGCCTGGAGGATCAGCGCGAAGGACAGCAGAGGAAGGAAGTTTTCTGTTACGAAGGCGGCATCAGGCACTTTGTCGATCAGATGAACATCGGCAAGGACGTCGTTTTCCCCGAAACGCTGTATATCGACGAGACCGTCGGCGACGACATCGTGGAGATAGCCATTCAGTACAATACGGGCTATGACGAGAAGATATACACCTATGCCAACAACATCAACACCGAGGAAGGGGGTATGCACCTCGAGGGCTTCAAGGCGGCGCTGACAAAGGTGTTGAACGACTACGGTCAGTCGTCGAAGACGCTGAAGGAAAACGAGAAGCTTTCCGGCGACGACGTCAGGGAGGGACTGACGGCGGTGCTCAGCGTCAAGCTGCCCGAACCGCAGTTCGAGGGTCAGACCAAGACCAAACTCGGCAACGCCGAAATGCGCGGCGTCGTCAGCCGCGTTTTACAGGCGAAACTGGGCGAATACCTGGAAGAAAACCCCAAGATAGGCAAAGAGCTTATATCCAAAGCCATAACCGCCCAGAGGGCGCGTGAGGCGGCGAGAAAGGCAAGGGAAAGTTTCCGCAAGGGCGTCATGGAGGGCACTTCGCTTCCCGGCAAACTGGCGGACTGCTCCGACACCGATCCTATGAACTGCGAAATCTTCCTGGTCGAGGGCGATTCGGCAGGCGGCACCGCGATAAACGGCAGGGACCGTCAGATCCAGGCGATACTGCCGCTGAGGGGCAAGATATTAAACGTCGAGAAGGCAAGGCTGCACCGCATACTCGACAACGAGGAAATAAAGTCGATGATAAAGGCGTTCGGCTGCGGCTATAAGGACGATTTCGACATCTCCAAGCGTCGCTACGACCGCATCATCTGCATGACGGATGCCGACGTCGACGGCAGCCACATAAGGATACTGCTGCTGACGTTCTTTTACAGGTTCATGCGTCCTCTGGTCGAGGAAGGGCACGTATATATCGCGCTTCCGCCGCTGTACAGAGTCACGCTTCCCAACAAGGAGGAGCATTACTATTATTCCGACGTCGAACTCAAAGAATTTCAGGACACATACACGGGCGCGAAATACGATCTGCAAAGATATAAGGGCTTGGGCGAAATGAGCAACACCCAGCTTTACGAAACGACGATGAACCCCGAAACGCGCACGCTTCTGAAGGTCACCGTCGAGGACGCCGAGGCGGCGGATCAGATATTCAGCATACTTATGGGAGAAAACCCCGAACTCAGACGTTCGTTTATCGAACAGAACGCCGATTTGGTAAAGGAGCTTGACGTATAATGGCTAAGAACGGAAGACTCGATCTTAAAAACATTAAGGAAATACTTTCGAAAACGCGCGTCATAGAAACGCCGCTGCTGGACGAGATGTCCAAATCGTTCATTTCTTACGCGATGGCGGTCAACGTATCGCGCGCCATCCCCGACGTCAGGGACGGCTTAAAGCCCGTTCACCGCAGGATACTGTTCGCCATGAACGACCTGGGCAACACCTATAACCATCCTCATAAAAAGTGCGCCAGGATCGTCGGCGAAGTCTTGGGTAAATACCATCCCCACGGCGACTCGTCCGTCTACGACGCGTTGGTCAGACTGGCTCAGGACTTCTCGATACGTTGCCCGTTGGTCGACGGACAGGGCAACTTCGGTTCCGTGGACGGACATCCCGCCGCGGCGCAGAGGTACACCGAGGCGCGTCTTTCCAAGATCGCGGGCGAAATGCTGCGCGATCTCGACAAGGACACCGTCGATTTTTATCCCAACTTCGACGACACGCTGCTTCAGCCCACCGTGCTTCCCAGCCGCTTCCCCAACATTCTGGTAAACGGCTCCGAGGGTATCGCCGTGGGCATGGCGACCAGCATTCCTCCGCACAACCTCGGTGAAGTCATCGACGGCACGATAGCCGTACTCGACGATCCCGACATCGACGTGGACGGGATAATGCAGTACATTCCCGCTCCAGATTATCCCACGGGCGCGCTGGTGCTGGGCAGGGCGGCGATCAAACAGGCGTACCGCACCGGCAAGGGCGGCGTCGTCATACGTTCCAGGTGCGAAATAGAGGAGATAGGCGGCAGAAACTGCATAGTCGTCACCGAGATCCCGTATCAGGTCAACAAAGCCGTTCTCATAAAGAGTATCGCAGACCAGGTAAAGGACAAGAAAATCGACGGTATCGCCAATATTCGCGAGGAATCCGACCGCTTCGGAATGCGCATAGTCATCGAGTTAAAGCGCGACGCCAGTCCGCAGGTGGTGCTGAACACGCTGTATAAACAGACCAACCTTCAGGTTTCCACGGGAATAACATTCCTGGCGTTGGACAAGGGTCTGCCGCGCATAATGAACTTGAAGGAGATACTCGTCGCGTATATCGAGCATCAGATCAGCGTCATCACCAGGCGCACGCAGTTTTTGCTGAATAAGGCACTGGAGCGCGACCATCTGGTCAAGGGTCTCGTCATCGCCCAGGCGAACATCGACGAAGTCATCCGCATAATACGCACCTCCAAGGACAATACCGAATCCAAGCCGAGGCTGATGGAGGCGTTCGAACTGAGCGAGAAGCAGGCGATAGCCATTCTGGAAATGAAGCTGGGCAGGTTGAACGCTCTCGAAGTCGAAAAGCTGAAGGAAGAACTGGCGGCGCTGGAAGCGCAGATCGCGGAATACCGCGACATTCTGGCTAAGCCCGAGCGCGTCAGGCAGATAATCAAGGAAGAACTTACGGAGATCAAGGAAAAATACAACGAACCCCGCCGTTCCGAACTCAGCTACGACGCGGGCGAGATCGACATCGCCGACCTTATCCCCAAAGAGGAGGTCGTCATCACCGCGACCTTCGGCGGCTATGTCAAGCGCACTCCCGTCAACGAATACAAGGCTCAGAACCGCGGCGGCGTGGGAGTCACGGCGCATAAGGCAAAGGACGAGGATTTCGTCGTCAAGATGTTCGTATGCAACTCTCACGACGATCTGCTGTTCTTCTCCAACCGCGGCAAGGTGTACTGCCTTAAAGCCTACGAGGTGCCCGAAGCGCAACGCGCCGCCAAGGGCAGGGCGATGGTAAACCTGCTGCCCCTCGAGGAAGGCGAGAAAATCACCGCATACCTGTCCGCAAAGGACTACGGTTCGGGCTATATGGTGATGGCTACCAGACAGGGACTCATCAAAAAATGCGACCTAAGCGAATTCAGCCACATCCGTAAAAACGGCAAGATCGCCATAACTCTTTCCGAGGGCGACGAAATGCTGACCGCGGACATTACCGACGGCGACAACGAAATCATCATGGCGGGATCTTCGGGCAAATGCATCCGCTTCCACGAATCCACCGTCAGAAAGACGGGCAGAGGTTCTATGGGCGTCAAGAGCATGAAACTCGACGAGAACGAATATATCGTGGATATGGACGTCATCCATAATCCCGAGGCGGAGGTCGTGACGGTCAGCGAGCTGGGCTTCGGCAAGCGTACGGAGCTTGAAGAATACCGCGTTCAGGGCAGAGCCGGAAAGGGCATCAAAGCCGGCGTATTCACTCCCGCCACGGGCGGACTTGCCGCGATGAAGCTTACCGATCTCAGCGAAGACATCATAATTATTTCCGACACGGGAGTCATGATCAGAACGCCCGTAAACGAGATCAGCAAGATAGGCAGAAACACCAAGGGCGTCATCCTTATGCGCCTGAGGGACGGCGGCAAAGTGGCGGCGGTCAGCCTTGCCCCCACCGAGGACGCCGAACCCGAGACTGTTGCATCAAGCGAAGCCGAGAGCGCTGCAAAGACAAACGAAACCGTTCGTAATATCGACGAAACGGTATCCGAAATTCAGGATGCGGGAACCGATATTGGTGTTATCGGGGAAACAGAGGAACAGAGTAATCCCGACGAAATCTGATACAGCAGAGGGCGAGAGATGTTTATAGCTATCAACGGACAACTCGGCAGCGGCAAATCGGAGCTGTGCCGGCGCTTAAAGGACGAGTACGGATTCGAAGTGTTCCACACCGGCAAGATACAGCGCGAATTCGCCGCCGAGCTGGGTATCAGCACCCTTAAGTTAAACGAGCTGTGCAAGCAGGACCATCACTATGACCGCATCATAGACTCCAGACTCGTGGAGTACGCCGAGTCGGTCAGGGGCACGGACGTCGTGTTCGATTCGCGCATGGCGTGGCATTTCGTCAGGGGCGCGTTTAAGGTGCATTTACTGGTGTCGCCGGATATTGCCGCGGACAGGGTATATTTCAACCGCGTCGCCGAGGAGGAGAAATATTCTTCCAAAGAGGAAGCGATGTTCAACCTCATCGAACGCAGGCGGCTGGAAAACGAGCGTTACGAAATGCTTTACAACGTGTCGATGTCCGATTATCTGAACTACGATCTGATCCTCGACACGTCGCTGCTCACGGTAAAGGAGGAACTCGACCTTATCGTCGGGGCGGCGCGCCGCTATGAAGCGAAGCGCTTCCCCGCGCAGGAGTTCTATTCCTCGCTTTTGGGCATTTATCCCACCGAAAGTCTGTTCAAATCCCCCGACGGCGAAGCCGAAGTCGTCAAAAAGGGGGATTTCCTTTATGCGGTGTCGGGCTACAGAAAGCTTCTGGACGCCGCGCACAGGGGGCTGAGAGTCGTGGACGTAAAATACGCGGGCGTCTCCGAGGACGTCGAAACCGATGCCGGTCTGATCGCAGAATGGGAAAGCGCCGCCGAGTTCAAATACGGCTTCGTTCCCGAAAACTGAAAAATATTATATCCATAAAATAATATGTTCGGGAAAATGTTTGAAAAATACGCGCGCGTAGTGCCCGACGGGCGTCGTCGCGGCGCTGGTTATCGCGGTGATGTTTTTCTCGGACGTTTTCGGGAGCGGTCTTTCCGGCTACGCCGCGCCCGTTTTTATGGCTGTCGTTTCGGTATGCACGGTGACGGCTTCCCTGCCGTTTACATTAAAAATAAACGCCGTCGAACGGGAACAGAAGCTTATTCTCGAATCGGCGCCCGAATACGAATTGAACCTTGCCGTATACCGTAAGTACGAAAGTTTTTCCGGGTTCAAAGGGAAAACCTTAGTTTTTGCGCTGGTCATAGCTTTAGCTACCGGATTTGCGCTCGCCGCGCTGTTTCCCGATAAGCTGTGGTCGCTCGCTTGCGTTTTGGTGCTCGTTGCGGGTTTAGCGATAAACAATTATTTTGTAAAAACGCTCCGGAAAGAGGTGATCCCCCTGGAGCGCGAGATAGACGAAAAACAGTCGCGGAACAAAATTTCATAACAATATCCGGGAGAGAGCCCGGATATTATTTTGTTTTGGTGCGACGCTTTAAAAACACGTTTTCAGTATCGCCGCTTTGTAGATCCGCATCGTTTTGTCGAAAGATTTTATCGAAACGCGTTCGTTCGTGCGGTGGATATTGTCCTCGTCGCCCGGGAATACCGGACCGAAAGCCACCGCGACGGGAAGCGCTCTGGCAAACGTCGCGCCGCCTATCGAGGCCG
This sequence comes from uncultured Clostridia bacterium, assembly GCA_944372665.1. GTDB lineage: Bacteria > Bacillota > Clostridia > Christensenellales > DTU072 > Stercoripulliclostridium_A. Next base: position 2,230 of record CALVZV010000017.1, on the reverse strand, counting down.
GTTCGGCGTCGTCTCCCGTGACGGAGCGGTACGCTTCGGACAGCTTTACGACCAGCGGATGATCCTTTGGCACAAGCAGGGGGCGGTGCGTACCCGAAACCACGGTTTTTCCTCCGCTGAGTCTTTCCAGCGTTTCGGTAATTTCCCGGGTAGTGACCGAAGCGGGGTGTCTGAAATCCAGCGAGATGCGCATTTCGCCGTTTGCCGTTGATATCACGCCCGTGTTTACGCTCAGCGCGCCGTAGTCGGGTTCGGAGCGCTTCAGTCCCATGCCGCCGCCGTCGGAGTAGCGTAACAGTTCGTAAAGCGTTTTAACTTCGGGCATGAATCCCGACAGGTAGTTCATCAGTTTCAGAGCGGCGTTGTCGCCCGATTCGGGAGTGGAGCCGTGTGCGGATAGCCCCGTCGCATAAAAGACGTTCCCGTTTCGCGTCACGCCTTCCGGCGTCGGTAAAATATCTCGGCAGAATCCCTCCGCGACCGTAGCGGAAGCGCTGTCGGGCACGATGTTTACTCGGCTTCCCGCTTCGAAGCCGATTATCCCGTCGGGTTTAGGCACGTACAGATCGATGTGCGAGACGGCTTTTTCGCAGTAGATCACCGGGAAGTTTGCGTCGGGAGAAAAGCCCATCGCGGGCATTTCCTCGCGTTCGGAATATTTTTCGATACACCGCCATCCGCTTTCTTCGTTGCAGCCGAATATCAGCCTTATGCGCATCTTGGGCAGACGCGCCTCGTCCAAAAGCTCCCTGACGGCGTAAAGCGCCGCTACCATGGGACCTTTGTCGTCCAGCGTTCCTCGTCCCCAAAGGTATCCTTCTCCGATCTCGCCGCCGAAAGGCGGATAACGCCAACCGTCACTTACGGGCACCACGTCAAGGTGTCCCAGAATCCCGAACATAGGTTTATCGGCGTCGCCCGTTTCGGCATAGCCGTAGTAACCGCCGTACGAAAACGTCCTGAAGCCGAGTTTTTCGGCTGTAGCTAAAATGAAATCGAGCGCCTCACGGTTCTCTTTTCCGAAAGGGGCTCCCGGGGCGGGTTTGCCCTCGACAGACTTGATTTTGACCAGCTGGGACAGCGTTCTCAGCGCTTCGTGCAATCTTGACATACCATCTCCGAGTTTCGGCTTTATTCATTTCCATTATACTACCGCTGCGGCAAAAGGTGCAAAGATTAAACAGGATTTGATCGGTCGGAAGGCTCTTTATTGACTTTGCGCCGCTCGTGCGTTAAAATATAAATAATCGACTACGGAGGAACCGGCTTATGGTAGACAGCCCCGCAATTATTTTCGTAATCGGCGCTATTATCGCGGCGATCATCATCGTGATGTCGCTGGTCTTTCTGTTCAAAGCCGTCAGGCGTGCGAAAGCCATCGGCATGGACAAAAAAGTAGTTACCGAAACAATCAGAAACAGCGCGATATTCTCGATCGTGCCCTCGATCCCGATAGTGATAGGTGTCGGGATAATGATGCAGTTTCTGGGTCTTGCGATCCCGTGGATACGCCTGACGGTCATCGGCGCGCTTCAGTACGAAATGCTGGCTATGAACCAGGCGGGAGTCGCCGCCGGCGTAGGCGACGCGGTGGCGATCGCAACCGCAGTGGTCATCATGACGATAGCAATCCTGACCGGACCGTTGTTCAACGCGATCTTCTATAAAAAGTATCAGAACAAACTTTACGACCTTCAGAAGAAGAACGAGCGCAAGATGAACGCGATAACGGGAGCGATGCTCGCGGGCATGCTCAGCGGTATAATGAGCGCTATAATCGTGGGCGCGTGTTTCACTATCGGCAATCCTCCCGAAGCGGACGCGAGCGGAGTGGTTACATACGGCGAGATCACGCTGATAACTCTGGCGTCGAGCGTGGTGCTGACCGCTATATGCGGCGCGATAATGATATTCGGCAAACAGAAATGGATGGAATCCTACGCTTTGCCGATCTCGATACTCGGATCGCTGGCGATAGCGTTCGCGTTCGTACCGATTTTTGCATAAGAGGTGACGCATGGATAACAATTTCGAAAAAGATAGCATAAACGCAACCGAACCCGTTTCAAACGCGGAACCCGTCGAAAACGTCGGGGCGGCGGTCGAAGGACCCGCGCCGAAGGGCTTCAAGGCAGGATTCAAGTCGCTCTTTACGACGGCAAGTACCCGCGAAGGGCATATCGGGCAGATGCACACCATCGGCAGGATATTTACCTGGTTTGCGCTGGGA
>CALVZV010000016.1 GCA_944372665.1 uncultured Clostridia bacterium | reverse complement strand
CCGTGGTCAACGTGGCCGATGGTGCCGATGTTGACGTGCGGTTTACTTCTGTCAAATTTGGATTTTGCCATTGGATTCTATCCTCCCGATAATGGTAATTTTTTATTTTTGGCACCGTTCCGTTTCCCGGAACAGTAGATTTATTATATAATAAACAAAATGCCTTGTCTAGCTTTTTCCAGCCATTTTTATAAAATTTAGGTGAATGGCGCGTGAAATACGCCACACCGAGGCTTTAAACTACTTTTTTCCGGTTATCCTTTCGAATTCGGAACGCGGTACTTCGGTATAGCAGCTTAGCTGCATCGTGTAATTGCCTCTGCCCTGCGTAGCCGACCTCAGAGTGGTGGCGTAGCCGAACATTTCCGACAACGGCACGTCGCAGTCGACGACTTTGACTCCCTTTCTGTCCTCCATGTTCTTTATGCTGCCGCGGCGCGAAGTGACCGTTCCCAACACGTCGCCCAGGTAGTCGTCGGGGCAGGTGATCTCCACCGCCATGACGGGTTCCAGGATAGTGGCGCCCGCTTTCTGGGCGGCTTCCTTAAGCGCCATGCTTGCGGCAATCTTGAACGCCATCTCGGAGGAGTCGACCTCGTGCGAAGAACCGTCTACCAGCGCCACGCGGAAGTCTACCAGTTCGTAGCCTGCCACAACGCCGGCTTTGGCGGCGTCGCGGATACCTTCCTCGACAGCCTTGATGAATTCCTTGGGCACCGAACCGCCCACGGTTTCGTCTGCGAACTCTATGCCGGAGCCGGGCTCCAGCGGACTGATCTCGATAACGACGTGACCGTACTGACCCTTGCCGCCCGACTGACGTATGAATTTACCTTCGGCACGCGCGGGTTTTTTGATGGTTTCGCGGTATGCCACCTGGGGTTTGCCGACGTTGGCTTCGACCTTGAATTCCCTCAGCAGTCTGTCAACTATTATCTCCAGATGCAGTTCTCCCATTCCGGCAATTATCGTCTGGCCCGTTTCGCGGTCGGTGTAGGTCTTAAAGCTGGGATCTTCGTCGGAAAGCTTGGCAAGCGCGAGGCTCATCTTCTCCTGACCGAGTTTGGTCTTGGGCTCTATCGCCACGCGTATGACCGGATCGGGAAATTCCATTTTTTCAAGCACTATCGGTCTGTTGAGGTCGCACAGCGTATCGCCGGTGGAAACTTCCTTGAGTCCCACCAAAGCGACTATGTCGCCTGCTGAGGCTTCGTCTATTTCCTTTCTGGAATTGGCGTGCATCCTTAAAATCCTGCCGATACGTTCGCGCTTTTCCTTGACGGAATTATATACGGTCATGCCCGTGCGCATAACGCCCGAGTACACGCGGTAAAACGCAAGCTTGCCGACAAAAGGATCGACCATTATCTTGAAAACCAGCCCTGACAGCGCCTCGTTGTCGGCAGGGTGACGTATTTCCTCCTTACCGCGGTATTCGGCTTTTATGGCGGGGACGTCGGTGGGCGCCGGCAGCAGATCGACTATCGCGTCCAGAAGTATCTGAACGCCTTTGTTCCTGTAGGCGCTGCCGCATATCACGGGCACTATCTGCATTGCCACGGTGGCTTTCCTCAACACGGCGAGCATCTCGTCGGAGGTTATTTCCTCGCCTCCGAAATACTTTTCCAGCAGCGTGTCGTCGTGTTCGGCGCACGCCTCGACAATCGCCTGGCGGTGACGTTCGACGGTTTCTTTGTATTCGTCAGGGATCTCCACGACGTCGTACTCCTTGCCCAGGTCGTCGTCGTGATACATCAGCGCATGATTGTGGATAAGGTCGATAATGCCGCGGAAAGTGTCTTCTTCGCCGATGGGCAGAGTGATGGGCAGCGGATTGGCGTGCAGACGCTCGCGCATCATGGTGATGACGCGGTTGAAGTCTGCGCCGTTTATATCCATTTTATTGACGAACGCTATCCTCGGCACGCCGTATTTGTCCGCCTGGCGCCAAACCGTTTCGGACTGCGGCTCCACGCCGCCTTTGGCGCAGAATACCGCCACGGCGCCGTCAAGCACTCTCAGACTTCTCTCGACCTCGACCGCGAAGTCGATGTGCCCGGGAGTATCAATAAGGTTGATGCAGCAGTCGCGCCAATGCGTGGTGGTCGCGGCGGAAGTGATCGTTATGCCCCTTTCCTGCTCCTGGACCATCCAGTCCATCGTCGCGTCGCCCTCGTGCACTTCGCCGAGTTTATGCGTTTTCCCGGTATAGAAAAGTATGCGCTCGGAAGTCGTCGTCTTTCCGGCGTCGATATGCGCCATTATTCCTATGTTTCTGATTTTATCCAGCGGATACTCTCTTGCCATTTCATTACTCCCTAACAAAATTAAACGGTATGCATAACATACCGTTCGAGGTTCACGGTGTTATGTACCGTTACCAGCGGAAGTGCGCGAACGCCTTGTTCGCTTCCGCCATGCGGTGCGTGTCTTCCTTCTTCTTTATGGAGCCGCCGGCGTTGTTGTAGGCGTCCATGATCTCTCCCGCGAGTCTTTCGGCCATCGTCCTTTCGCCGCGCTTTCTGGCATAAGCTACCAGCCAGCGTATACCCAGAGTCTGTCTGCGTACGGGACGGATCTCAAGCGGTACCTGATAGTTGGCTCCGCCTACGCGGCGCGCCTTGACTTCGAGTACGGGCATGACGTTCTCGAGGGCTTTGAAGAACACCTCGTCGGGAGCGTTGCCGGTCTTTTCCTTGATGATGTCGAACGCGCTGTAAACGATTTTCTGGGCGGTTCCCAGTTTACCGTCGTACATGACCTGGTTGGTCAGTTTGGTGATGACCTCTGAATTATATACGGGATCCGGAAGTACGTTTCTCTTTGGAACTCCGCTTCTTCTAGGCATTGTAATGTCCTCCTGTAGTTAATAAGGTGGCAAAGACTTATTTGGGCGTCTTTGCGCCGTACTTGGATCTTGCCTGCTTGCGCTTTGCTACGCCCGCAGTGTCCAGCGTTCCGCGTATGATATGATAACGCACGCCGGGCAGATCCCTTACTCTTCCGCCTCTGATCAATACGACAGAGTGCTCTTGCAGGTTGTGTCCCACACCGGGAATGTAGATGGTACCTTCCATTCCGTTTACAAGACGAACCCTGGCAATTTTACGCACCGCGGAATTAGGCTTTTTGGGCGTCGTCGTCGTGACCGAAAGGCATACGCCTCTCTTTTGCGGACAGCCATCCATGATGGGGGTCAACGATTTTTTGGTCTGACGTTGTCTGCCTTGCCTGATGAGTTGGTTGGTAGTTGGCATTATGGTCCTCCTTTTGTTCGGCCCGCTTTCAACCCAATAGCGGACGCTCTACAGTAACGCTTTTACCCGATGATCCCCACTGCGGCGCAGTCGACGTCTATCCCGGACGCGCGTCCCAGTTCCTCTTTGGAGGGAACGGACACCAGTTTCACGCCTTTTGCCTCGCATTGGTTTCCGAGTTCCAGTTTTATATGCTCCTCGGCGTCGGCGGCGACCAGTACACACCTTATCCGGCCGTCACGTATTCCGCGCATAACTTGTCTTAATCCGATGACCTTTTCCCGCGCCAGAAGCGCCTCGGCTTTACGGTCCATATTGCTCCTGTAACACAGAAATAAGCCTGCATCCTGCAAGCCTAGTAATTATATCAACGTAAAATCGATAAGTCAAGCGAATTAAATACTTTTTTACGCCCCTCCGGCGAAATAAACGCCGTTACGGCGCCCTTTTACCGGCGCCGTTTTTGTTCCGAGCCGCTTTATCGGACCCTTTCCCGCGCTCAGGCAGATCGTCTCCGGTCCCGACCCCGATGTCGGAAGCCGTTTTCTTCCTTAACGGCGGAATTATAGTCAATATGCCCGTCAGCACAGCCAGGATACCGGTCGTTATAAATAAAGCGTCCGACAGTCTGACTCCGCATACCGTCAGCAGTATCCCCGCCGCCGCAGCCAGAACGGGCTTCAGCATAGCCGCCGCAGCCTCTTTTAACGACGCGCTTTTGAGCTTTCCGACGCGGACGCATACCAGCACGATCCCGTAGACTATCAGCGCCGTTCCCGTTATCATCAGCGACGCTTTTATCAGCAGCCAGCCGCATACCGTTACGGCGACGCCCGCCAGAACTGCCGTGCCGCCGCCGATATAGTCTTTCTCCGCCAGACGTGTAGCACCGTATACTATCAGCATGCCGCCCGTAAGGGTCATCAGCACGCTCACGAACGCGCTTCGCAATGTGGCGAACAATATCCCCGCAAGTATCAACGCAACGCCCCATATAAGGTTTCGGTATTTGTAATTTTTTTCGGTACGTATGTTTTCCATACGGTTATTATATTACTTATTTTCAAAAATCCACGCCGAGGAAAAAATGTTCCTGCGTTTTTCACCAAACGCCGCCGAGTCGCGTATATATGTCTGACAGGAGGTGGTTTAGAATATGGACGATAATCTGTTTACAAAGCGACTCGGGGAACCCGTACAGACCGATCAGGTATCCGAAAGCGACGCGGAAGGTAACATACTGCTGCGCGACAGCGTGCTTATAGACAAGCTGTCGGCGTTCGACCGCGAACGCATCCCGGAAAGAGTTGTGCACGCCAAAGGCTGGGGCGCGCACGGGGAATTCGTCCCTACCAGGGACATGTCCGGATACACGCTTGCGGGGCTGTTTACCAAGGTGGGCAAAAAATTCAGGGTTCTCGTACGCTTTTCGACGGTAGCCGGAGGCAGAGATTCCGCCGACACCGTCAGAGATCCGCGCGGCTTCGCGGTCAAGTTCTACACCGACGAAGGGATACACGACATCGTATGCAACAACACACCGGTGTTCTTTATCCGCGATCCCATGAAATTCCCCGATTTCATTCATTCACAGAAAAAGAATCCGCAAACCAACCTGACCGATCCCAACGCACAATGGGACTTTCTGTCGCTGACGCCGGAAAGTCTGAACCAGGTTACCGTGCTTTTCTCGGATCAGGGTATCCCCTACGGCTTCAGGTTTATGGACGGTTTCGGAACAAACACCTTTTCGTGGTACAATCAATCGGGCGATTACGTCTATATCAAATACCACTTCCTGTCCGAGCAAGGACTGAAAAACCTCGATCCCGACGAAGCCGCACGCATAGCCGGCGAAAATCCCGATTTTGCGGGAGAAGACTTAAGAAACGCCATTGCGCGTGGCGACTACCCTTCTTGGCGCGTGGCGGTCCAGATAATGACGCCGCAGCAGGCAAAGACATACCGCTTCGACCCGTTCGACACCACCAAAACGTGGTACGAGAGCGACTTCCCGCTGATCGAGATCGGCAGACTCACCCTGAACCGCAACCCCGGAAACTTCTTTAACGAGATCGAACAGGCGGCGTTCTGCCCCGCAAACATGGTGCCCGGCACCTCGGCAAGCCCCGACAAAATGCTTCAGGGCAGGATGTTCGCCTATTCAGACGCACAGCGCTACAGACTGGGCGTCAACTTCAACCGCGTTGCCGTGAACGCTTCGGCGTCGCCCGTATTCAATTACCAGCGCGACGGCGACCTGGCGGAAAACCCGGTCAACCCCGTGAACTACTATCCCAACAGCATGCAGGAAGTACGTTTTTCCAAACGCGTACGCACCGTTCCTCCGGGAGTGACCGCGCCAGTAACGCGCGACGTTCAGCCGATAAAGGACATCGACTTCGTTCAGCCGCGCGACAGATTCCTAGCCATGGACGAAGCTCAGCGTTCAAGGCTCATGAACAATATTGCCGAATCGCTGGGTGGCGCGGAAAAACGCATCCAATACCGCAGCGCGGCGCTGTTTTACAAGACCGAACCGCGCTACGGAACGGGGATAGCCGAAAGACTCAAGCTGAATCTAAGAGAAGTCAGACGGCTGTCGGAGCTGACCCAGAAGGAACTGGAATACGCCACGGGCAGAAAATAAAAATACAAAAAAGGCTTCCGTACGCGGAAGCCTTTAAGTATTTTGTATCAACGTATCATATCGTGGCAAGGTACGCCAGCGCGTCGGTGGCGGCGACCGCGCCGTCGGAAGCCGCCGTAGTCAGCTGTCTGACGTTCTTGACGCGGCAGTCGCCCGCGGCGTACAGTCCTGGAACATTCGTGCGCATCATATCGTCGGTCACTATAAAGCCCTGCGCGTCCGTTTCGACCAGATCCTTATACAAAGCGTCGTCCGCGACCTGTCCTATAGCCACGAACAGCGCCGAGGTCTTATGCTCGAACGTCTCATCGCCTTTGGTTTTTTTGAAGCGCACGCCCGTAAACACGTCGCCGCCCAGTATTTCCGCCGCCACGTAATCGGAAATGATCCTGACGTTGTCCTTGGCGCGCAAGGCGTTTTCAAGCGCCTTTTCTCCGAAGAATTTATCGAACATCGTGACCACGGTCAGTTCGGAAGCTAAGTCGGAAAGCAGCAGCGCGTACTGCAGCGCGGTATTGCCGTCGCCCACCAAAGTCACGTCCCTGCCGGTATAAAAAGCGCCGTCGCACAGCGCACAGTAATATACGCCTTTACCCAAAAACTTTTCCTCTCCGGGGACGTTCAGCTTGCGGTGCCTGACTCCGGACGCCAGTATCACCGCGCCCGCACAATAGGAGTTATAGTCCGTGGTCACGGTAAACAGTTTGTCCGATTTCTCGATTTTAAGGACCTCTTCCAGCTCGAAATCGACGCCCAGATCGCTGATTTGCGAAAAAAGCCTGTCTGCGAATTCCCCGCCCGATATTTCAAAGATCGAGGGGATGTTCTGCACTTTGGGTGACAGCGCTATCTGACCGCCTATGTTTTCGCGCTCGAGTATCAGCGTCTTTTTCCCGCCCCTCAACGCGTATATTGCCGCCGTCATTCCCGCGGTGCCCGCGCCGATAATAATTATGTCGTACGTTTTCATGTCTTCTCCGTGAGCTTTCGGTTTTTTAAAGAGCCCGCCTTGGCGGGCCCTTCATAGGTTTCAGCGGTGTTCCTCGATGTATTTTTTGATGTTGGAAGCGTTTTCGTATCTCTCGCCCGTGGGCACTATGAGCGTGGGCGCCTGTTTTACGTTGTTTTTGATGAACGCGTCCTTGTCCTCTTCCGCGACCACTACTTTATAGGGCATGTGCGCTTTGTCCAGAAGCATCTTCACCATTTTGCAGTTGGGGCATGTAGCCGTGGTATACAGCACCGGTTCGCCTGCCGTCCATTGATCGACGTCGGGTTCGGAACCGCACGCGCAAGCAGTATGCTTTCTGGGCGTGTTGTAGGTTTCGACGTCGTATACCTTTCTGTCCTTGAATTCCTGCGCCTTGCCGTCGTTCCAGTTCTGTACGGGACGGTAGTAGCCGGTGATCCTGGAATAAACCTCTGTCTTCTTTCCGCAGGTGGGGCATTCATAAACTTCGCCAGCGATATATCCGTGATCCTTGCACACCGAATACGTCGGGCTTAAGGTATAGTACGGCAGCCTGTAATTTTCGGCGATCTTCCTGACCAGAGACTGAGCCGATTTCCAGCCGGGCAGCCTTTCGCCCAGGAAGGCGTGGAATACCGTGCCCGAAGTGTAAAGCGTCTGCAGCTCGTCCTGAACGTCAAGCGCTCCGAATATGTCCTCGGTATATCCTACGGGCAGATGCGACGAGTTAGTGTAATAAGGAGTTTCGCCCTTCTTCGCCGCGGTGACTATGTCGGGGTACTGCGCCACGTCGTGCTTGGCGAGGCGGTAGCTGGTAGACTCCGCGGGAGTGGCTTCGAGGTTATACAGGTCTCCGTATTTGACCTGATAATCGCTTAATCTTTCCCTCATGTGGTTCAGCACGTCGACGGTGAACTTCTGAGCCTCGGCGTGGGTGAGGTCCTTCCTCAGCCATTTGGCGTTCAGGCAGCACTCGTTCATACCGACCAGACCTATCGTGGAGAAATGGTTGTCGAGGGTGGAAAGATATCTCTTGGTGTACGGGAACAGCCCGTTTTCCAGAAGCTTGGATATGACTTCGCGCTTTACCTTCAGCGAACGCGCCGAAATATCCATCATCTTATCGAGGCGTGCGTAAAAGTCGCGCTCGTCCTTGGCAAGATACCCGATCCTGGGCATATTGATGGTGACGACGCCGATGGAGCCCGTCGATTCGCCCGAACCGAAGAAGCCGCCCGATTTTTTCCTGAGCTCTCTGAGGTCGAGGCGCAGCCTGCAGCACATACTGCGGATATCGCTGGGCTGCATGTCGGAATTGATATAGTTGGAGAAATACGGAGTGCCGTATTTTGCCGTCATTTCGAACAGCAGCTTGTTGTTTTCGGTCTCGGTCCAGTCAAAGTCCTTGGTAATGGAATACGTGGGAATGGGATACTGGAAGCCCCTGCCGTTGGCGTCGCCTTCGATCATGGTCTCGATAAACGCTTTGTTTATCATATCCATTTCCTTTTTGCAGTCCTTATACTTGAAGTCCATCTCCTTGCCGCCGACTATCGCGTTCAGTTCGGCGAGGTCGTTGGGCACGGTCCAGTCCAGAGTTATGTTCGAAAACGGTGCCTGGGTGCCCCAGCGGCTGGGAATGTTTACGCCGTAAACGAAGCTCTGAATGGCTTTTTTGACCTCGTAATAACTGAGGTTGTCGACCTTGACGAACGGAGCGAGGTACGTATCGAAAGAGCTGAACGCCTGTGCGCCCGCCCATTCGTTCTGCATTATGCCCAGAAAGTTCACCATCTGGTTGCAAAGCGTGGCAAGGTGCTTGGCGGGAGAGGAAGTGATCTTGCCGGGAACGCCGCCGAGACCTTCCTGGATAAGCTGCTTGAGCGACCAGCCCGCGCAGTAACCGGTCAGCATCGACAGATCGTGGAGATGTATGTCAGCCTTTCTGTGCGCGCTGGCGATCTCCTCGTCGTACACTTCGCTGAGCCAGTAGTTCGCGGTTATGGCGCCGGAGTTGGAAAGGATCAGTCCTCCCACGGAATAGGTCACGGTACTGTTTTCCTTTACGCGCCAGTCGCTTACCTTAAGATAATTGTCGATGACCTGTTTGTAGTCGAGAAGGGTGCCTTTGACGTTACGCGCCTTTTCGCGCTGCTTTCTGTAAAGAATGTACGCTTTGGCGACGTCGGCATAACCCGCCTGGATCAAAACGGTTTCGACGGAGTCCTGGATATCCTCGACGGTTATCATCGCGTCCTTGATCTTGGGATTGAAGTCCGCGGTAACGCGAAGCGCCAAAAGCTCCAGCGTGCTCCTGTTGTACATCTTGTCCAGCGAATCGAACGCCTTTGCCATCGCGGCGATGATTTTGTCGATATTGAACTCGACGACTTTGCCTTCTCTGTTGACTACTCTATACATAGCTTCCTCCGTAAATTCCGTACTCACATATTGTATTATATGCTTTCGGGAATGTCAACCCCTTTTACAATATATTGTGGTCAATTTAAAAAATGTTTTGAATGCGACACTATATATTGTGTCCTGAAAATCAACGTATATGCACACTTTCGACGAAATCTGAGAGTATTAGCGCATATTCGTTCAATTCCTGTTCAGAGGGTGCGCTCAAGCCCGCGGCTATGTTGCCGCCCTCGTCGCGGAAGCGCTGCAGATAATGCACTTTGGCGCCCTTCACCGTGTCGCCGATGCCGTAAAAATCCTCGCGGCAGTGAAACTCCTTTACCACCGTAGTCCTGAATTCGTAATCGGGAGCCGAACTCATTATCAGATCCTTGGAACGCAGTATGAGCGAAAAGTCGAGTTCCTTTAACCCCGCAGTCGCGGCGTACTTTTCGGGCGAGTTTTTTATATCCATCGCCACATAATCGAGGGCGCCGGCGTCCAGCAGCGTTTTCAGCTTGTCGGGGTGGTAGCCGTTGGTATCCAGCTTGACCGCGTAGCCCGCATCTCTGATCCTATATATAAAAGGCACGATGTCGGGCTGCAACAGCGGTTCGCCGCCCGTTATAGCCACACCGTCCAGCCTGCCTTTTCTGGCTTTAAGGAAAGCGAAAAATTCCTCCTCGTCCACGACTCCGTCGTCGAAATCGGTAACCAAGGCGGCGTTGTGACAGAACGGACAGCGGAAATCGCATCCGCCCGTAAACACTATGCACGCTATCCTGTCCGGGAAATCCAGCAGCGTAAGTTTGTTGAGACCTTTCAGCAACATACCTAATATAGTTTATCACCGCAAGAAAAAAATGCAAGCGTTTCGGCGGGTATAAAAAAGTAACCCGAACAAAAAAATTCGCTTGCTATGCAAGCGAAAATTTATACGTCTCCGTTTTCGAACGAAATGCGGATTTTTCGGCGTCAGCCGCCCTGCTTTATTTTTTTGTCTATGACGTGCCTCGACGCCAGCTCCGCGAAAACGTCCTTCGGCTCTATGCCCATTTCCACCATCATCACCATGGCGTGGTAGTATAGATCGGCAAGCTCGTATATCGCCGCTTCGCGGTTGCCCGCCTTGCCTTCTATGATGACCTCGGTGGATTCCTCGCCCACTTTCTTCAGTATCTTGTCTATACCCCTGTTGAAAAGATAGGTCGTGTAGCTGCCTTCCTTGGGATCGGACTTTCTGCCTTCGATAAGTTCGTACAGACCTTCTATCGAAAAAGGTTTCATGTTCTCGCCGACGAACAGAGTGCGGTAAAAACAGCTTTCGTTGCCCGTGTGGCAGGCCGGCCCGTCCTTTATGACCTCGGCTACCAGGCTGTCGCCGTCGCAGTCGACGCGCATTTCCACCACGTGCTGGTAGTTGCCGCTGGTCTCTCCCTTAGTCCACAGGCTCTTGCGCGAACGGCTGTAAAAACAGGTGACCCCCTTTTCCAGAGTGCGCTTAAGGCTTTCTTCGTTCATGTACGCAAGCATCAGCACCTGTTTGGAATAATAGTCCTGCACCACGCACGGCACAAGCCCTTTTTCGTCGAACTTTACTTTAGAAATATCGAAATTGCAGCTGTCGTTCATATTCTGACCTCCACGCCCCGAGAACGGAGCCTTTGTTTTATGTCGTAAATGGATACCTCGCCGAAATGGAAGATGCTGGCGGCAAGCGCCGCGTCCGCGCGAGGCACCTTTTCGAACAGCTCGGTAAAATCTTCTATCCTGCCCGCGCCGCCCGAAGCCACTACGGGGATATTGACGGCGGAACATATCGCGTCCAGCATCTCGGTGTCGAAGCCGCGCTTTACGCCGTCGGTGTCGATACTGTTGAGCACTATTTCGCCCGCGCCCAGCTTCTCGCCGCGGCGCGCCCATTCCACGGCGTCCATGCCGGTATTTTCGCGCGCTCCCTTTGCGAATACAGTGAATCTGCCGTCAACGCGCTTGACGTCCATCGAAAGCACCACGCACTGATTGCCGTATTTTTTCGCCGCTGCGGCAATTACGGACGGATCACGTATAGCGCCCGAATTGACGGAGACCTTGTCCGCGCCGCTTTTCAGAACGCGATCGAAATCCTCTACCGTATTTATTCCGCCTCCTACGGTCAGCGGAATAAAGATCTCCTCCGCCACCGAACGAAGCACCTCGGTGAACAGTTTTCTGCCCTCGCTGGAAGCCGTGATGTCGTAAAACACCAGCTCGTCGGCGTTCTCCGCGTTATATCTCCTAGCCAGCTCCACGGGACTTTCGACGTCTTTTATGTTTTGGAAATTAGTACCTTTCACTACCCTGCCGTCTCTGACGTCCAGACAGGGAATTATCCTTTTAGCTATCATATCCGTCTCCCAATCTTACGGCTTCGGATACCGTAACTCTGTTTTCGTAAATCGCCTTGCCGACTATCGCGCCGTAAACGCCGGTTTTGCGCAAAGCTGAGATATCCTCCGCTTTGCCTACTCCTCCCGACGCCACTATCTCTATACCGCCGATCCCGGCAAGTCTTTCGTACGTTTCCGCCGCGGGACCCGAGAGCGCTCCGTCGCGTGAAATGTCGGTGTATATTACCCTGCCTACGCCGGCGCCGCGCATCCTTTTGACAAACTCGAAGCCGTCCAGTCTGCTGTCCGTTTCCCAGCCGCGCGTTCTTACAAATCCGTCCAGAACGTCCACTCCCACGGCGATGCGGCAGCCCCATTCCTTTACCGCCGCCGTCAGAAACGCCTCGTCCTCCACCGCCGCAGTGCCGAGAATAATTCGGTTAACGCCGAGCGAAAGATATTTTTCGGCGCGGCGCATGTCGCGTATGCCGCCGCCGATCTCGAGGTCCGGAGCGCCCGCGGCGCATAAGTCTTTAACAACGTCGAAATTTTGGTTGTCGCCCGTTCTCGCGCCGTCGAGATCGACGACGTGGAGATGTCTCGCGCCCTCCGCTTTAAAAGAAAGCATGACTTCCACGGGGTCTGAAGAATACACTTTCTTAGAAGAGAATTCGCCTTTGGTCAGTCTGACCGCGGCGCGCGACATCAAATCTATAGCGGGAAAAATCTCCATATCACAATTCCTCGAACGCTTGTAATATCTTCAGCCCCTTGACGCCCGATTTTTCGGGGTGGAACTGGGTACCGAACACATTGCCGTTCCAGGTAACGCCCGAGACCGCCGCGCCGTATTCGGAATGCGCCGCGGTGTATTCTCCCGCCGGAACATAGTAAGAGTGAACGTAATAGACGTAGTCGCCGTCGCTTATATACTTTAAAAGCGGGCATTCCTTGTCTATTTTAAGAGCGTTCCAGCCCATCGCGGGAACTTTGAGACCCGACGTATCTTCTGCCAGCGAACGCACTTTCCCCGGGATGAGCCCCAGCCCCGCGTGAACGCCGTATTCGGAGCTTTCCTCGTGCAGCAGCTGCATGCCGAGACATATACCCAAAAAAGGCTTGCCCGAACGCGCCTCGGAAACCAGGAATCCGGTAAGTCCGTTTTCGTCCAAAAGTTTTTTGGCGTCGCCGAACGCGCCTACGCCCGGAAGAATGATTTTGTCCGCCGCCGCGATTACGGACTTTTTGCCCGTCACTATCGCGTCGATACCCAGGCTTTTCAGCGAAGCCGTCAGACTGAAAAGATTGCCTACGCCGTAATCGACTACCGCTATCATAATACTCCTTTGGTGGAGGGAATTTCCTCCGCGTATTCGGGATCGATACCGACGGCGTCTCTCACCGCTTTCCCGAAAGCCTTGAACACCGCCTCGATTATGTGGTGCGTGTTTTTGCCGGATATCTTTTTGACGTGAAGCGTGAGCTTACCGTTTCTGACGAAAGCAAAGAAAAATTCCTCGACAAGTTCGGTGTCGAACACGCCCACTTTCGCGCGCGTTTCCTCGCCCTCGTCGTTTAGGCGCGAAGCCCTGAGTTCAACGTCGTAACCAAGATACGCCCTGCCCGAAAAATCGAGGGCGACCATTACCAGAGCCTCGTCCATCGGCATAAGGCATTGTCCGTAACGCATTATGCCTTTTTTGTCGCCGAGCGCCTTGCCGAACGCATCGCCCAAAGCTATGCCGATGTCCTCGGCGCTGTGGTGAAAATCGACGTCTACGTCGCCCGCGCACCCGACCTCCAAGCCGATTTTCGCAAATTTCGCAAACAGCGTCAGCATGTGGTTGAAAAAGCCCGAACCCGTATCGATAACCGAATCCGAGTACCCGTCCAGATCGACTTTTACCCTTACGTCGGTTTCGGCGGTCTTCCTTTTAACTTCCGCGATCCTCATTTTACGGCTCCCTTTAATATATTTTCGAGTACTTTTATAAAGGCTTTCATTTCGTCCATGCTTCCTATCGTCACCCTTATGTAAGGCGCTAAAAAGGGCGTGGAGAAATGCCTGACTATTATTTTTTCGGCAAAAAGTCTGTCTTTTAATTCGCCGCCGTCTATCAACCCGGAGCGCATGAGCAGGAAATTGGCTTTCCCGTCCACGACGTCCATGCCGAGACGTTTTGCTTCCGATGCGGTATATTCGCGCGCTTCGATAACGCGCGCCACGCACTCCGAAAAATATTTTTCGTCCTTCAGTGCGCCCAAAGCCGCCGCTTCCGCAGCGCGTCCGAGGTTATACGGGTTGAAAGAATATTTTATCCGTTTAAGGTCGGAAACGATCTCCGCGGAGGAAAGCGCGAACCCTATCCTGCCGCCCGCGAGCGAACGCGATTTTGAAAAGGTCCTGACGACTATCAGATTGGGATATTTTTTTATCAGTCCCGCAGCCGATTCGGTGCCGAAATCGACGTAGGCTTCGTCCACCGCCACTATCCTGGAGGGCGAAGCGGCGACTATCCTTTCGACGTCGCCCGGCGGCATGGCGGTCCCGGTCTGGGCGTTGGGATTGGCGAAAACGACGTTATGCTTCGTTTTGACGAAGGCTTCGGCGTCTACGGAACAATCCGGCTTCAGGGGAAAAGTTACGTTTTCCGCGCCGGTAAGCTGCGAAAACACGGGATAGAACCCGTAGCTTATCTCGGGAGCCGCGAACGGGTGTTCCGCGTCGGCATAAGCCGTATATATGAACGCGAGCGCCTCGTCGGAGCCGTTGGTAAGCAGCACGTTGCTCGCTTCCAGTCCGAAACGCTCTGCTATCGCAGCGGCGAGCGCTCCGTTTTCGGGATCGTTATACAGGTTCAGCCTGTCAAACGCCTTTATATATTCTTCGCGCGCCTTTTCGGAGGGCGGAAACGGGGATTCGTTTGTGTTCAGCTTTATGTACCCGCCCGTTTTGGGCTGTTCCCCGGGCACGTAAGGCGCTAACGAAGCGTATTTTTTCAACAGAAACCGGCTCATCGGCGTGCCCTCGCTTCCACAGAGAAAGCATGCGCATCCAACCCCTCGCTTCTGGCGAAAGCGGCGATGTCGGAGGCGTAATCCGACAAGCTTTCGGGCGTGAAACGGATATACTGCGACTTTTTGATAAAATCGTCCACGCCGAGGGGCGACGAAAAACGCGCCGTGCCGCCCGTAGGCAGCGTGTGGTTGGCGCCCGCCATATAGTCGCCCGTCGCTTCGGGCGTATAATATCCCACGAACACGGAACCGGCGTTCTTAACCTCGGAAAGCAACGCCTCGGCGTTCTTTACCGCAAGCTCCAGATGTTCCGGCGCTATCTCGTTTGCCAGCCGTATTGCGGAAAGAATGTCCTCGGTAACGACTATTTTTCCGTTTGCAGACAGGCTGGCTTCGGCTATTTCCCTGCGCGGCAGCTTTTCCAGCCTTCTTCCGACGGCTTCGGCACAATTTACCGCAAACGCCTCGTCGTCGGTCAGGAGTATGGCGGTCGCAAGTTTATCGTGTTCCGCCTGGGAAAGCAAATCCGCCGCGACCCAGTCCGGATCGGCGTATTTATCCGCAATCACCAGTATTTCGCTGGGCCCGGCGATCATGTCTATCCCGGCAGTGCCCTGCACCAGCTTTTTAGCGGTGGCGACGAACACGTTGCCGGGTCCGACTATCTTGTCGACCTTGGGAATGCTCTTGGTTCCGTAAGCCAGCGCGGCGATCGCCTGAGCGCCGCCGACTTTGAAAACGGCGTCAACCTTTGCCACCGACGCGGCGGCGAGTATACCGTCGGGTACGGTTCCGTCCGGTGACGGCGGAGTGCACATAACTACGGTTTTAACTCCGGCAAGACGCGCGGGTATCGCGTTCATCAACACGCTGGAAGGATACCTCGCCGTACCCCCGGGCACGTACAGACCAGCCTTTAAAACGGGAATGAAACGCTGTCCCACTTTTATCCCGTCGTAGTCCAGGCTGAAATCGCGCCTTAACTGCGCCGAATGGAAGCGTTCTATATTCCCGGCGGCGCGCTTCAATATCCTTATATAGTCCTCGCCCGCCCTTTCCGCAGCCGCCCCGATCTCCTCGTCGGAAACTCTGAATTCGGATATATCGGCTTTATCGAATTTCAGCGTGTATTCTTTTAGCGCTTCGTCGCCGCGCGCTTTTACGGCGGCAATGACCGCCTTGACGTCGTTTTCGACGTCAGCATAGCTCATGTCCCTGGCGGACACCAATTCTTTTGCGGATATCTCCGCAGCCTTCAATATCTTAAGCATCTGTAATTACTTCTCCGAGTCTGAATGTCAGGGAATCTATCTCGCCGCGTTTGAAGCGGTATGAAGCCTTGTTGGCGATAAGCCTCGCGCTGATGTCGTAAATGACCGAAACGACGCCCATATCGTTCTCTTTTAAAGTCGTGCCCGTTTCCACAAGGTCCACTATGACGTCGGACATGTTCAGAAGCGGAGCCAGCTCTATGGAGCCGTTCAGCTTTATCACCTCTATCTCCCTGCCCAGCGATGCGTAATAACGCTTGGAGCAGTTGACGAATTTAGTCGCCACCCTGAGCCGTCTGGACGGATCGTCGCGGTAGCCGTTGGCGGCGCATACGCACATACGGCATCTGCCCGTCTTTAAATCCGCCAGCTCGTAAACGTCGGGAGAGTTTTCCAGCAGCACGTCCTTTCCGGCTACGCCGACGTCGGCTATTCCCCGTTCCACGTAAACGGGCACGTCCCACGGCTTGACCAGGAAATAGCATATCCCGCTTTTTCCGTCCTCGAAAACCAGCTTCCTGCCCGCTTCGGTGACGTTATCCAGGATACCCGCTTCGGTCATCAGTTTCAAAGTCCTTTCGGCAAGTCTGCCTTTTGGTAAAGCTATGTTTATCATTTTTCCTCCGTCAGTGTGCTGCCCTCGAAAACGAAAATCCTGCCCTGCGCGCAGGTAAAGGATCTGCGGGAAACGGCGACGGCTTTCAAGCCCTTTTCCCTGAACGGCGCCATCGTCTTCATCAGTTCGCCCGCGTCGGCGCCTTCGCCGTAAACCACGGTCACGTCGGGTCCGCAGGACGGTTCCGCAAACAGATTTTCTATCTCGTCCGTGTAAAGCGCAAAACCTATCGCGCCCTTGCCCGTCGAGAACGTATCCAGCAGTTTATCGTACCTTCCGCCTTTCAGGACGGCTCCGGCAACTCCCTTGACGTATCCCGAAAACAGTATGCCGTTATAGTAGCGCGTGTTGCCCGTCAGTGAAAAGTCGATTTGTATGTTTTCCTCGAAACAGGTACCTTTAAACGCGTTAACGATAGCCCGTAATTCTTTTATCGCGCTTTCGGCTTCTTTTCCGAAAGCGTAGCGGGCGGCAATGTCAAGCGCCTCGGAAGCGTTCTGCGGCAGCGTAATGACAGCTTTTAACGCGTTGACGCCCTCGTCGGAAATGCGACCTTTCTTCCTGGCGTCGTCAAGCTCCCCGAGGCTCTTTCTGGAAATTACTTCCGTAAGGTATTCCCTGTTCTCGGCGTTCGGCGCAAACTTGTTCAGTAGCCCCTCCGAGAACCTGACGTCGGAAAGCGCCAGCACGTGATCGGCGCCGGTAAGGCTCAATCCCTTCAGCGCCAGCTCCACCGTTTCGGCAGTCGTGAAGCCGTCTATTTCGCCAAGCGCCTCCAACCCGGTCTGAGTCAGTTCCCTGAATTCGGTGTTGGCTCTGTCGGGGCGGTACACGCTCTCGGTATAATAATATTTCGCTATACCCTTTTCGGGCAGAGCGTTCTTGACTATCGACAGCGTAACGTCGGGCTTCAGCGCCATCAGCCTGCCGTCCAGGTCGTTGAAGGTTATGATCTTATCGCTGATAAGAAAATTCCTGTTTTCCATATACAGCGAGTATTCTTCGAACCCGGACATACGGTATTTGACGTATCCGTACGAAGAAAAGAGTTGTTTCAGCGCGTTTTTCAGATCCGCGACGCCGTTTTCAGTCATTTTTTCACGCTCCTTGAATGCTAAAGCAGAGCCATCATATCACACTTTAGCGATTTAGTCAATTAAATTGCTAAACTATCTTACGACTATTTTGTTCAGCGTCTCTCCTACTTTGCCGCAGATAAACAGCGCTCCGGGGGCGTCCACGGGATCGCGGTTGACGACGACGAGGTGTTTGCCCGAAAAATAGTTTATAAGCCCCGCCGCGGGGTATACCGTCAGCGATGTGCCCGCTATTATGAGAGTATCGGCTTGGCGGATACATCTTACGGCGCCCATTACGGTATCGTCGTCGAGCTGTTCGCCGTAAAGCACGACGTCGGGCTTGACAACGCCGCCGCATTTTTCGCAATACGGAACGGGCGTGTGCGTTTTAACGAATTTTTCGTCGTAAAAAGCACCGCAGCGCGTGCAGTAATTCCTCAAAACGGAGCCGTGGAGTTCGTAAACGGCTTTGCTTCCCGCCGCCTGGTGCAGTCCGTCGATGTTCTGCGTCACCACGCCCGTCAGCTTTCCCGCTATTTCCAGCTCCGCCACTTTAAAATGCGCCGCGTTGGGTAAAATGCCTTCGCAAAGCAGCTTTTCGCGGTAGTACTCGTAAAATTCCTCAGTATGCCTTACGAAACATTCGTGGCTTAGCATATATTCGGGCGGGAATTTATATTTTTCGCGGTACAATCCGTCGGCGCTTCTGAAATCCTTGAGTCCCGATTCGGTAGAAACGCCGGCGCCTCCGAAAAATGCTATCTTTTCGGAGGCGTCAACGATTTTTTGCAGCGTTTCGACGTCGTTCATACTTTTTCGTACCAGTTGCCGCCGGGGTCCGCACGGAACGCGCATACCATTTCGTATTCCGCGGGCGTGATGTAGCTTTGGCTAAGCGCCACGCGCGAAAGCGTTTCGAAATCGCTGAGCGACACGTTTTTAAGGTTTGCCGCCGCCAGTTTTTCGACGCCTTTTTTAAGTCCGTAGGTGAACAGCGAGGCTATGCCCATGACCTCGGCGCCCGCTTCGCGGAGCGCTTCGGCTACTTCTATGACGGAACCGCCCGTCGAAATGAGGTCCTCGACTATAACTGTCTTTTTACCGGCGGGATCGGCGCCCTCGATACGGTTCTGTCTGCCGTGATCCTTATTGCCCGAACGCACGTAGCCCATCGGTAAACCTTTCTTTTCGGCTACGATCGCGGCGTGGGGTATGCCCGCGGTCGAAGTTCCCATCAGCACTTCGACGCCGGGATATTCCCTCTCGATAAGTTTGTTGAGCAGTTCTTCTATCTCCGCGCGGATCTCGGGATAGCCTAAAAGCAGTCTGTTGTCGCAGTATACCGGCGACTTTATTCCCGAAGCCCAGGTGAACGGCTCCGAGGGACGTAAAAACACGGCTTTTGCACTGAGTAACGCCTGTGCGGCGCGTTCGGAATCTGTCATATATTACTCCTTAAGATAAAAATTCGGACACGGTGGTCAGATACGCCGCCTTGGGATCTGACGAACCAGTTATGCTTCTGCCCACGACGATGTGCGTAGCTCCCAGTTCCCTTGCGAGCGCAGGGGTCGCAACACGTTTTTGATCTCCTACGGCGTCGCCGGCAAGACGTATGCCGGGAGTGACGGATATAAGCCCCATCGCCTTTACGGCAGGCGCTTCGAATGCCGAGCATACCACGCCGTCAAGTCCCGCCGCCTTGGCGTTAAGGGCGTATTTTTCGACTGTTTTAGGCAGCGACTCCGCAATAAGCAGTTCTTCGCGCATCGTTTTTTCGTCGGTGGAAGTCAGCTGGGTTATCGCTATAAGCTTAGTGTCCGCGCCCGCGACGGAGCCTTCCGTCAGTCCGCGGCGCGCCCATTCCATCATCTTGATGCCGCCCGCGGCGTGTACGTTCGTGATGTCCACGCCCAGCGCGCCCAGGTTTTTCATGGCTTTATATACCGTGTTCGGAATGTCGTGGAGCTTAAGGTCCAGAAAGATCTTGTATCCCTCTCCCTTCAAACGCCTGACCATGTCCGGACCTTCTTTATAAAAAAGCTCCATTCCTATTTTGAGATACGGTCTTTCGCCTTCCAGGCGTTTCAGAAACGCATACACTTCGTCTTTCGACGAAAAGTCCATCGCCACGATTACTTCATGCATTGTGCGCCCTCCCTATGATGTCGGAAAGTCTGTCTATTCCGAGTTTTTCCATGACTTTCGTTAAATCCTCGATTATCTTTTTGCACGCGAACGGGTCGATAAGGTTTTGCGTTCCCACCATTACGGCGCATGCGCCCGCGTACATCATTTCTATAACGTTTTCGGCACAGGTTACGCCGCCCATGCCGATTATCGGCACCGAAACGGCTTCCCTTACGTTATATACGGCGTTCAGCGCCACGGGAAACACTCCGGGACCCGAATATCCGCCGCGCTTTACGGAGATGATCGGTCGTGCCGTTTTAAGGTCGAGCCTCATGCCGACCAAAGTATTTATAAGACTCAGCCCGTCCGCGCCGCCTCTTTCCGCCGCCTTAGCCGTCACGGTTATGTCTGTGACGTTGGGCGAAAGTTTGACTACGACAGGCTTTGTCACGGCGCTTTTTACCGCAGCCGTCAGCTCCTCCAGTATCCCAGCGTCAAGTCCGAACGCCATTCCGCCGCCCTTGACGTTGGGGCAGGATACGTTTAGCTCTATGCAGAACACATTGTCTGCCGAGTCGAGTATCGCCGCCGTCTTTACGTATTCGTCGAAACTGTGTCCGCCCACGTTGGCGATGACTTTTTTGGGATAGACTTTTTTCAGTTTTTTCAGCTCGACGTCCCTGACCGCCTCGGCGCCAGGGTTTTGAAGCCCTATGGCGTTTATCATTCCCGCGGGACATTCCGCGATCCTGGGAAGCGGATTCCCGTAGCGCGCTTCCAAGGTCGTACCCTTCAGCGCGATGGACCCCAGTATCGACACGTCATACCAATCATTGAATTCGTAACCGAACCCGAAAGTGCCGCTGGCGGGGATCACGGGGTTATCCATAATATTCCCGAAAAGCTCGATCCGGGTATCCTTTATGCTTTTATCGGGCATCGAAAATCACCTCCCCGGCATCGAATACGGGACCTTCCTTACATACCCGTTTAAATCCCGAAACGGTCTTTATGCTGCAGCCCATGCACGCGCCGAAGCCGCAGCCCATCCTGGCTTCCAGCGACAGCTGACCGTTGCCGGAGAAGCGCTGCATACCCTTTAGCATCGGTTCGGGGCCGCATGCGAAATAGCGGTCGAACGAGACCGGGTTGCGTTTTAAGTATTCGACGGCGTTACCGTAAAAGCCCGTGCTGCCGTCGTCGGTGGCGACGGCAAGGGTACAGATTTTTTCGAGTTCTTCTTTCAGTATGACTTCAGAGGCGCTTTTGAAACCCGCGACGAACACGGGGCGGATCCCCTTTTCGGCAAAGCAGTCCGCGAGGTATTTCAGCGGCGCTATCCCCAGTCCGCCGGACACTATCAGCGGCCGGGTAACGCCCTCCGCCGAAAAACCGTTCCCGAGTGAGGTCAGGGCTTCCAGTTCGGAGCCCTCCGTCAAAGCGCTCATCGCCTCGGTACCCGCGCCCACAACGCGGTAATATACCGTCAATATGCCGCCCTTATATCCCGCCGCGCCGAAAGGCCGTTTCAGGAAAAAGCCGTCCAGCCCTATTTCCAGAAAGCTACCAGGCAGCGGACGCTCGGCGCCGGCAAGCCGCATTTCGAAAACGTCTCGGGTGAGAGCGGTATTCGATATTACCGTCAGCGTCGCTTTTTTCATATCGTCGAAATTCCCATGGTGGTTTCTTCCAGAACGTCCAACAGCACCCTGACGGTATCGAGGGAAGTGAATACCGGCACGTTGTTTTCGACGGCGGTGCGCCTTATCAGCATGCCGTCGGCGTGCCCGGAGCCGCCCTCGGTGATCGTGTTGACGACGTAAGTGACGTAGCCGCGTCTTAACGACTGAAGTATCTCGTCGCTGCCCTGGGAGATCTTTTTGCGTATCCTGGTGCGGATACCGGCGTTTTTCAAAAATTTCGCCGTACCCGAGGTCGCCTCGATATTGAATCCGAGGTCGTAGAAACGCTTTATCAGCGGCAAAGCCGCTTCCTTGTCCTGATCGCCGATGGTCGCGAAAACGGTGCCGTAGTTATCCACTCTCAGTCCGCTCGCCTTAAGCGCCTTATACACCGCGCGCGTCAGCGCGTCGTCGTATCCTATGGCTTCGCCCGTCGATTTCATTTCGGGGGAAAGCACGGCGTCGAGTCCGGACAGTTTAGAATACGAGAAAGTCGGCGCCTTAACGAACCAGCGCGATTTTTTGGGATACACTCCCGTATAGCCCAGCTCTTTCAGGCTGAATCCCAGCATCAC
Organism: uncultured Clostridia bacterium; assembly: GCA_944372665.1. Lineage (GTDB taxonomy): Bacteria > Bacillota > Clostridia > Christensenellales > DTU072 > Stercoripulliclostridium_A. Next base: position 10,133 of record CALVZV010000016.1, on the reverse strand, counting down.
TTTTGTGGCGATATTGGCTATCGGCGCGCCCGTGGTCTTGGCGAGGAAGGGCACCGTTCTGGACGAACGCGGATTGACCTCGATGATATAGACCTTTCTGTTGCCGTCGACCACGAACTGGATATTGAACGGACCTATTATGTTCAGCCCCAGACCTATCTTCGAAGTGTAGTCTATTATCGTTTTCTGAACGTCCTCCTCCAGAGAATAAGGCGGATATACGCTCATCGAATCGCCCGAATGCACTCCCGCGCGTTCGATATGCTCCATTATGCCGGGAATAAATACCTCTTTGCCGTCGCATACGGCGTCGACTTCGCATTCTCTGCCCAGCACGTATTTGTCAATAAGCACGGGGTGCTTTTTGTTAAGCGCCACCGCTTCTTTCAGGATAGGTTCAAGCTGTTTACGGTCGTAGACGATGTGCATCATTCTGCCGCCCAGCACAAACGACGGACGTACCAGCACGGGATAACCTATTTCCTCGGCGGCTTTCACGCCGTCCTTTACCGAGAATACCGATTCGCCGCGCGGCATGGGGATACCCAGTTTGTCCAAAGCCTCCTTGAACAGGTCGCGGTCCTCGGCAAGCGCTATGCTTTCGGCGTCGGAGCCGAGTATTTTAACGCCCGCAGCCGCCAGGTCCTCGGCAAGGTTTATCGCCGTCTGACCGCCGAGAGCGACTATCACGCCGTCGGGGCGTTCGTAGTCGATGATGTTCATTACGTCCTCGAAAGTCAGCGGCTCGAAATACAGTTTGTCAGAGATCGTATAGTCGGTCGACACGGTTTCGGGGTTGTTGTTGATGATTATGGCTTCGTAGCCCGCCTGCTTGATCGCCCATATCGCGTGGACGGTGGAGTAGTCGAATTCTATGCCCTGTCCGATCCTGATGGGTCCGGAGCCGAGTACGATGACCTTTTTGCGGTTCTCCACCACGGATTCGCTCTCGTCTTCGTAGGTCGAATAGAGATACGGCGTGTAGCCGTTGAACTCGGCGGCACAGGTGTCTATCATCTTGTAAACGGGATATATGCCGTTTTGCTTTCTCACGGCGTAGATCCCGTCGGCGGTCGTACCTTTAACGGAAGCTATGTATTCGTCGGAGAACCCCCATTCCTTTATCGCCCTGAGCAGCGCCGGCGTAAGCTCGCCGTCTTTCAATATCTTTTCGAGGCGGACGATATTAAGCAGCTTTTCCAGGAAAAACCTGTCTATTTCGGTAAGCTCGTACAGGTAATCCGTAGGTATCCCGCGGCGCAGCGCCTCCGCCACGGCAAAAATCCTTTCGTCGGTGTTTTCGATTATCAGATCCACCAGATCGTGGTCGGAAAGCTCTTTAAGACGCGGTATCTCGATATGGTTCAAACCCGTTTCCAGGCTTCTGACGGCTTTCAGGAGCGCTTCCTCGAAGGTCCTGCCTATGCTCATCACCTCGCCCGTCGCCTTCATCTGAGTGTTGAGTTTTCGCGACGCCTTGGTGAATTTGTCGAACGGGAAGCGCGGCACCTTGCATACCACGTAGTCCAGAGTCGGCTCGAACGCCGCATAGGAGTTCGGCAGTTTTATCTCGTCCAGCGTCAGCCCGCAAGCTATCTTTGCCGACACCCTCGCTATCGGATAGCCGCTGGCTTTCGAAGCCAGCGCGCTGCTTCTGGAAACTCTGGGGTTGACCTCTATCACGAAATATTCGAAGCTGAACGGATCCAGCGCGAACTGTACGTTGCAGCCGCCCTCTATCCCCAGCGCGCGGATTATTTTCAACGCCGCGCTCCTCAGCATCTGGTATTCCTTGTTTGTCAGCGTCTGGCTGGGCGCCACGACTATCGAGTCGCCCGTATGCACGCCCACGGGGTCGACGTTTTCCATGCAGCATATCGCCACCACGTTGTCCGCGCCGTCGCGCATGACTTCGAATTCTATCTCCTTGTATCCCTTTATGGATTTTTCGATAAGCACCTGAGTGACCGGCGAAAGCTTAAGTGCGTTCTTGGCAAGCGCTCTGAGCTCCTCGGCGTTGTCCGCGAAGCCGCCGCCGGTGCCTCCCAGCGTAAACGCGGGGCGCACAATGACCGGGTAGCCGATATTCTCGGCTATGGCAAGACAATCCTCGACGGTGTGCGCGGTGTTGGATTCGAGTACAGGCTCGTCTATCCTCTCGCAAAGATCTTTGAACAGCTGCCTGTCCTCGGCTTTGGAAATGGAGTCGTAGCCCGTGCCAAGCAACTCTACCTGACATTCCTCCAGCACTCCCTTCGTATGCAGCTGCATTCCGAGGTTGAGTCCCGTCTGACCGCCTATCGAACAGATCAATCCGTCGGGACGCTCCTTGCGGATTATTTTAGCCACGTGCTCGAGGTCCAAAGGCTCCATGTATACCTTGTCCGCCATGGCTTTGTCCGTCATGATGGTGGCAGGGTTGCTGTTGACGAGTATGACCTCGTAGCCTTCTTCCTTAAGCGCTATGCACGCCTGAGTGCCCGCATAATCGAATTCCGCCGCCTGACCTATCACTATAGGTCCGGAGCCTATTACCATTATTTTCTTAATATCTGTTCTCTTTGGCATGCTTTTTGCCTCCGTTTTCTTTCAAAAATCCGATAAAGTTGTCGAAAAGATAATCGGAATCCTCCGGACCCGCCGCCGATTCCGGGTGATACTGTATGCTGATGACCTTGTTTTTCTCGTCCAGCATACCTTCAGGCTCCCCGTCGGTAAGGTTGACGTGCGTAAGTTGCATCTTAGTTCCTTCAAGACTGAGTTTGTCTATCGCGTAACTGTGGTTCTGACTGGTGATCTCCACCTTACCCGTCAAAAGATTCTTGACGGGGTGGTTGGCGCCGCGGTGCCCGAACTTCATCTTGTAGGTCTTTGCGCCGTACGCAAGCCCTATTATCTGATGCCCCAGGCATATCCCCATTATCGGCAGATTGCCGCGCGCTTTCAGCACAAGCTCCTTTACTTCGGGCACGTTCTCGGGGTCTCCCGGCCCGTTCGAGAAAAAAATGCCGTCCGGTTTAAAACGCATTATCTCCTCGAAAGGCGTATCGTAAGGCACCACCACTACGTTGGCTGAGTGCGCGTTCAGCTTCTTGATCATGCTGAGTTTTACGCCGCAGTCCACCACCGCCACGTTGTATTCGGGATTTTTTGTGCGCGAATACCAGATGCTTTTGCTGGATACTCGGCTGACCTGGTCGCAGGGAAGCGCGTACGCCTTAAGCTCCTCGACGCATTCGTTTACGTCGCGGTCGGCGTCGGTTATCATGGCGCGCATGGCGCCTTCGTTACGGATTATCCTGACTATCTCGCGGGTATCCACTCTGGAAATGCCCGCCGCGCCGTTGTCGCGCATGACCTCGGAAAGCGTTTTTGTGAAACGGAAGTTGGACGGGGAATCGTTATACTCCCTGACTATGAATCCCGACATATATATGCCCTTGGATTCGTAGTCCTCGTCCGCAAGTCCGTAGTTGCCGATAAGCGGATAGCTCATGACCACCATCTGTCCGCAATAGGACGGATCGGAAAGAATTTCCTGATACCCCACCATCGAAGTGTTGAAAACTATTTCGGCTATGCAGGTAAGGTCGGAGCCGAAGCCCTTTCCCACAAAATATCTGCCGTTTTCCAACACCAGCATCCGCCTGTTTTCTTCGCCGCCTAAGTCGCCGATATACCTTGACTTGTCTGACACTTTACGCCTCCTTTATCTTTTCGTCGAATTTGTAAATTATTTTATCGCCTATCTGGGTAAATACGTTGAATCCGTACATTTCGGCGCCGATATAAGGCGAATTTACGGCTGTGCCGCGTATCTCGCTTTCGGTATAAACGCGCGCGGCGTCCGTATCCAGCGCTATAAGCTCCGCCCTTTCCCCGACGGCTATTCTGCCCGCGCCCAATCCGAAACGCGCGGCGGGAGCCGCGGTCACTTTCTCCGACAGCGTCTTAATATCAATCACTCCCGTTTTAACCAGCGCGGTGTATACCGAGGGGAACATAGTTTCGAAACCGAGTATCCCGTTCGGCGCGGCGGCATATCCCACGGCTTTTTCGGCACGTGAGTGCGGAGCGTGGTCGGTGGCTATCATGTCCGCCGTGCCGTCCAGAAGCGCTTGTACTGTCGCCTCCCTGTCGCTGCGTTTCCTGAGCGGCGGATTCATTTTCCAGTCGGCGCCGCGTATCATGCTCTCGTCAAGAGTAAGGTGGTGCGGCGTGACCTCGCAGCTTACGTCCAATCCCTGCTTTTTAGCCTCGGCGACGAGTTTGAAGCTTTCCTTTACGGACAGATGACAGAAATGGTATCTGACCTTGGTTTTGGCGACAAGTTCCAGCTCATCCGCCACGGCGCGGTATTCGGCTTCCTCGGCAGAGGCGGCGCCTCTCCTTTCCGCATGGGAAGCGATTATGCCGTTCGCCGCTTTGACGCGGCGCATACCCTCCTCCAGAAGCCTTAAATCGTTAACGCAAAAGCCGTCGTCGCTGAACGCCTTCACGCGTTTCGACAGCGCCTCAATGTCCGAAAGACGCTCCCCCCTTTCGCCCTCGGTCAAAGCCGCGAAGGGATACACGAAAACCTTTGCGTATTTTCTTATAAGGTTTTCCTCGACGGCGAGATTTGAAAGCGAATCGGGCACAGGCTTTAAGTTGGGCATCGCCATTATGCGCGTTATGCCTCCCTTAGCCGCGCTTTCGGTAGCCGAAAGTATCGTTGACTTGTGTTCGTAGCCGGGTTCTCTGAGATGCGCGTGGACGTCGACGGCGCCGGGCAAAAGCGTCGCCGCGCCTAAATCTATACACCTGTCGAAGTCGGAACACTCTCCGCCTATATCGGTGATCACGCCGTTTTCGACGGTTAAGCGTGTCGCCTCGGAATCGCAAAGCGCGAAGTTTACCAAAAGCGTTTTCACAGCTTGCCCTCCAGCGCCATCGTCAGGACCGCCATCCTGACAAACACGCCGTTTTCCATCTGCTTATAGATCCTGGACTTGTCGCACTCCGCCACTTCGCTGGCTATCTCGATGCCGCGGTTGATCGGCGCTGGGTGCATTATTATGGCGTTGTTTTTCATCTTCGCCACGCGCTCCACGGTCAGACCGTAACGCCTGAAATATTCCTCTTTGGTGATATTCATGCTCTGCTCGTGACGTTCGAACTGCACTCTCAAAAGGTTTATGATGTCCATTTTGCCGACCGCCTCGTCAAGCGGGATATACTCGCCGGTCTTATCCGAAAGCTGCTCCGGACCCGAAACGTACACTTTCATCCCCAGCCGTTTCATTACCTCGGAATTACCGTGCGCCACTCTGGAGTGGGATATGTCGCCCACCATGGCTATTTTCAGCCCCTCGAACGCGCCGAATTCCTCGTATATCGTCATCAGATCCAGAAGCGTCTGCGTGGGGTGATCGGACGTGCCGTCGCCGCCGTTGAAAATGGGTATCTTTATGGTTTCGAGGTCTTTGTAATATACGTCCTTGGTGTGCCTTATCACCACGCCGTCCACGCCGAGGCTTTCGAAAGTCCTGACGGTATCGTACAAAGTTTCGCCTTTCTGGACGCTGCTGGAGGCGAGATTGAACGAGAGCGGAGTTATCCCCAGATTTATCATGGCGATCTGGAAGCTGTACTGCGTTCTGGTGGAATTCTCATAAAAAAGGTTGACCATTTTCTTCCCGGGGAAGTTGATTGACCAACCTTTTTTGAAACGAATAGCAAGCTCTATGATGTCCATTATCTCGGGCGAGGACAACGTCCTCAGTGTCAGAAGACCTCTCATAAGCACCTCTACTGTACGTGTTAAATTTTATCTTTTCGATTATATCACGCCGCGCGCGCGAAGTAAAGCGAAAAAAGCCATTTCGACGGCGTGAAAAAAAGGGGGCTTAAGCCCCCTTTATCCGATCAGAGTTTGTTCTCTTTGGCAAGACGCGCACGCTTGTTCATCGTGAACACGCCTTTAAGGATCGTTCCGAAAGACTTAAGCCGCTTTTCGCGGTTGAACAGGTTGACCAACGCCGCGCCCATTTCCTCGGAAAGAAGTCCTCCCGACATATTGACCATGGCGTGAACGGGCGTCTGCATTATGATGTTGACCATGATTTCCTTGCTGCCCAGCCCGGTATCCTTCATGACCTTGGGAAGCAGCCAGTTGACGAACCTGCCCAGTCCCGAACCGGCGTTCTTGGCGTCCTCGAAGGTTGCCGACGTATCCAGCTTGGCTCCCGCGGGGGCGTTCTCGGGCATGGGTACTCTGCCGACGAGTTTTTCGAACTCGTACTCGGGCACGTTCTTGACGTCGCACATATAATAATGCGGCAGCAACGTTTTGTCGTCCGGGATCTCGGCGGCGTCGCCTTTGAGCGTGATCGTTTCCTTAAGGCGTATGTCCGCAGAGGAAGCGCCTACCAGTATTTCGAACTTGCCGCTCTCCACCTGCCAGTCGTTTGCAAGCGTATTCCAGAACGCGAACGCGCGCTTGTCCAAAGCAATGGAAACACGCTTTTTCTCGCCGGGACCGAGCGCCACTTTCTCAAAGCCTTTAAGCTCCTTATGCGGTCTGTAAGCGGTATGCTCTACGTCGCGGACGTACAGCTGGACCGCCTCTTTCCCGAACACTTTCCCCGTATTTTCCACGTCGAAGGAAACTATCAGGTTTTCTTTTAAAATGTCGGCTTCGGGATTCTCTATCTCGATATCCGAGTACCCGAATTCTGTATAAGACAAGCCGTAACCGAACGGGAAAAGCACGTCCTGACCGGCTGTGTCGAAATAGCGGTAGCCTACGTAAAGCCCCTCTTTGTAATGCACGGACTTCACGCCTCCGGGGAAGTAACCGTCCGCAGCCGCGTCGCCGAGTTTCAGCGGGAAGGTCTCGGCAAGTTTTGCCGAAGGATTGACCGCCCCGAACAGAATATTGTACTCCGCTTCGCCTGCCGCTTCGCCGCCCAGATACGCTTCCAGCACGCCTTTTACCTTGTTAAGCCACGGCATAGCCACGGGCGCGCCGTTATGCAGCACGACCACCGTTTCGGGATTGACGGCGGCAACCGCCTCAATAAGGGCGTTATGGTTATGCGGCATATCGATGACCCTTCTGTCGAAACCTTCCGATTCGTAAGCGTCGGTGAGCCCGGCGAATATTATCGCCACGTCGGCTTGTTTTGCCGCCGCCACCGCCTCGGCTATCAGCTCGGGATCGGCTTCGTCGCGTTCGCGGTAGCCGCGCGCGTAAATTTTGTCTATGTCTTTCGCGGCGTCATACGCGCCAACAACGCGCGTGGTGTGTATGTGAGAACTGCCTCCGCCCTGGTGGCGCGGTTTCTTGGCAAATTCGCCGATAAACGCGTACTTTTTGTCCTTCTTAAGAGGCAGGATGCCGTCGTTTTTGAGCAGCACCATACAATCGGAAGCTATCTCTACCGCCTTTATGTGGTCGTTGTCGCGGTCGTACACGCCGGGGGTCTTTTTCTCCGACTCGGCAATCATATTGAGTATCAGCTCGCACGCCTCGTCCACTTTCTTTTCGTCGAGTTCTCCGTTTCTGACGGCTTCAACGATCTTGCGGTCGTTCTTGCCCCCGCTGGAAGGCATTTCGAGTTCCAGTCCGGCTTTGACGCCGTCCACGCGTTTATGCACGGCGCCCCAGTCCGTCATGACCATGCCTTTATAGCCCCATTCTCCGCGCAACACCTTGGTCAGCAGCCATTCGTTTTCGGACGAATAAACGCCGTTGATACGGTTATACGAACACATCAGGGTCCAGGGAGCGCTCTTTTTGACGGCGGTTTCGAAACCCGGAAGATAAATTTCCCTCAGCGTCCTCTCGTCTACTTCGGCAGATATCGTCATGCGCCTGCCTTCCTGGTTGTTGGCGGCGAAATGTTTAAGGCTGACGCCCACGCCGCAAGACTGTACGCCGTCGATATACGCCGCGGCAAGTTCACCGGTCAGATACGGGTCTTCGGACATATATTCGAAGTTTCTGCCGCAAAGCGGACTGCGTTTTATGTTTATCGCGGGTCCCAAAAGCACCGCCAGCTTTTCCGCCGCCGCTTCCGCGCCCAGGGCTTTGCCCTGTTTGCGGGCGAGTTCGCGGTCGAACGATGCGGCAACGCCCACCGAAGTCGGAAAACAAGTGGCGACTATGGATTCGTTGATCCCCAGATGGTCGCCGCCTTCCGCCTGCTTTCTAAGCCCGTGCGGGCCGTCGGACACCATGACCTCGGGCACGCCTTTTTCGGGCACGCTTTTAAGCCGCCAAAAGTCCTTGCCGGACAAAAGTCCCGCTTTTTCTTCGAGAGTAAGTTCCGATAATATTTTCTTGACGTCCATATTTCTCCTGTTTATTTATGGCACATTGCAGCCATATACGGATAATTGCCGATATCGATTTTTTCGGGTTCGTTGTCGTAATAATATATCGTTTCGAAATCGAGTTCGGATGCCATGAAATTGCCGTCCGTTTGCCAGTAATCCAGTGCATGGTAGGTTCTCAGATACCCGGTATCCCATACGGTCATCGTCTGAACCAGTTTGGTGTAGACGGCAGACGGCTGTCCGGAATTGGTCCTCAGCGAATTCAGCAGCTCCTCGGGCACTTTCTGAGGATCGAGCGTGAATTCGCATGTATAATAACCGTATTCCTTTGAATACGTAACGCTTGCTTCAAGGATGGTGTCCACGGTCACCGAGTGGTCCGTATGATGGAACTGACCGTCCTGATACGCGGCATATACCGTTTTTTTCTGCTCCGACACCACCGCGGGGGTCCAGTCCACCTGGATACTGCCGTCCTCGGCGTATAAAGGACCGGCGCCTATCCCGTTCCCGCCGCAATCTTTATATACTTTTCTGGAAACAACGTAGTCCATACTTGCGTCGGTGTAGGTCGCTTCCGCGTAATGCGAGCTTTGCGGAGGTACCATATCGCCCATGATGCTGTCCATAAACTTCAACATGTCCTCTCCGGGAATGGTAAAGTCCAGGTAATAGCGCTTGTCGCCGTCTTTTACGCAGTAGCGCGTCCCGGGCACGGGTATCTTCGAGGCGCTCAAGATTATCATATTGGTCGTATATCTTACCTCGAAGGCGGCTTTTTCCGCATTCTGATAATTGGTGCACGCCAAATTATACAGATCTACCACAAAAGCTTTGATCTCATCCTGGGAAGCGTTCTCGTCCGGAACGTCCAGATCGAGTTTCCCGGTATCGCCCGGATCGTAATACAAAGGCAGATCGGGAGCTTCGCGCTCAACCATGTCGAAGTTGAACGAATCCAACACTACCACGAATATCGTTAAAAACGACATCAGTAAAACCAAAACTACAATCGTTGTCCTTATTTTTTTTGCCATAAATGACCTCCTCTGCCTAAATTAATCGTCGCCCGCGCCGAGCATTTCGAGTTTGGATTGCTTGGGCGGAGCTTTCGAATCGCCGTGCTTGACGAACACCATCAGCAATATCGCTATTGCGACGCACACCGTGGAATACAGGAACAGATACTTGCTGCCCCATTGATCCATGATAAGACCCGCGATAAACGGCGTGATCGCCTGCGCGCTCATCGTCGCCGCATAATAGAATCCCGTATATTTGCCGGTATCTCCCGACGAAGCCAGTTCGACCACCATCGGGAAAGTATTGACGTTGGCTATTATAAGCCCGAATCCCGCTATCAGATAGAACACCGTATACAGATATACCGCGGCTGCCGAGGGCGAGGATGCAAAGAAGAATATCAGGATAAACGACAGCGTGGCGAACGCGAAGCCCAGCATTATCGACTTGCGTCTGCCTATCTTGACCGCCAGCATTCCCACGGGGATGAACGCCACCGCCGAAATGCCCATCGAGATGCCGGATATAACGCCGCCGAGACCCGACGAAAGGTTCAGCGTTTTGGTCAGATATATCGACAGATTGGAAGAAATGGCGTTATAGCCCATAAACCACATGAATATGCTTGCAAGTATCAGCAAAAACGACGCAAAGCGCGAACGGCGGTATATTTTGAGTTCCTCGGCGTCCGCCGCCTCGCCCTCCTTTTGTTCGGGCGCGTCATCGTCGTCGTTGCTTATCCCGTATTCGGCGCAGAGCGCTTCGCACTCTCTGACCATCTTTGGTTC
>CALVZV010000015.1 GCA_944372665.1 uncultured Clostridia bacterium | reverse complement strand
CTATGGATTTGCCGTCCTTGTCGCGGATACCTTCCCAAACGCAGGCGATACATTTGCCGTTGTTGGCCTCCATGACGCGTTTGACGTCGGCAAGGAACTTATCGACCGAGAAAGGAACTTCGGGAAGATATATAAGATCCGCGCCGAGATTTTTGTAGTTTGCAAGCGCCGCGGCGGCGGTAAGCCAGCCGGCGTTTCTGCCCATGATCTCGATGACCGCGACCTGCCCTTTGTCATAGACCTTGGCGTCGAGGTTGAGCTCCATAAGAGTCGTTGCCACGTATTTGGCGGCAGAGCCGTATCCGGGGCAGTGGTCGGTGCCGTAAAGGTCGTTGTCGATGGTCTTGGGCACGCCGATGACGTTGCAGGCATATCCCTGTTTCATCAGATACTTGGAAACCTTATTGCAGGTGTCCATCGAATCGTTCCCGCCGTTATAGAAGAAATATCTGATGTTGTATTTCTCGAAGACTTCAAGGATACGCTTATAATCGGTATCGTCGACTTTGGGATCCTTCAGTTTGTATCTGACGGAGCCCAAACTCGAAGAGGGAGTATTCTTCAGGAGCAGCAATTCTTCCATGTCCTCCTGACCGATGTCGTAAAAATCCTCCTCGAGAATACCCTTGATACCGTGCGCCGCGCCGTAAACCGCGGTGATCTTATCCTGTTTCAGGGCTTCGATGAAAACGCCCGCCGCGCTGGCGTTAATAACCGACGTCGGTCCGCCGGATTGTCCGAAAATACATGCGCCTACCAAATTTTTCATATTGTTTTCTCCTTTTTTCAGAAAGAAAGCCTGTTGGCTATCTCCATCATTTTTTCGTTAAATTGTTTTTTCACGCTCAACGCTTCGGAAAGCTCCACGTCGATTATTACGTTGTTCTTTATACCGATGACTCTGGACGAGCACGAATCGTCGTACAGCAGTTCCACCGCCCTGTCCGCGCAACGCGCCGCCAGCACTCTGTCCGCCATGGACGGCGTGCCGCCGCGCTGTATGTAGCCGAGTTTGACCGTCCTTATCGTCACGCCCGTGCGGTCGTGTATTTCGGCTTTGAGCTTTTCCGCGCTGCACACGCCCTCTGCCAGAACGATTATGTCCGATACTTTGCCTTTGATCACGTTCCTGCGCATTTTGGCGCATATATCGTCGATATTGAAAGGCAGTTCGGGCACTATTATGCTCTCGGCGCCGCCCGCCATGCCCGAATAAAGCGCGATGTCGCCGCAGTGACGTCCCATAACTTCGATTATACAGGCGCGGTCGTGCGACGTCATGGTGTCGCGGATTTTGTTCAGTGCGTCAAGCACCGTATTCACCGCGGTGTCGAAACCCAGCGTGAAATCGGTATAGCCCAGATCGTTGTCGATCGTGCCGGGAATACCCATACAGGTTATGCCGCACATATCGGAGAGATCTTTCATTCCTCTAAAAGAACCGTCGCCGCCGATGACCACAAGCCCTTCTATGCCGTAGGCGCGAAGTACGTCGCCGCCTTTTTTGATGCCGTCCTCGGTTTCGAATTCGGGACAGCGCGCCGTTTTAAGGATCGTGCCGCCCTTTTGTATCGTGTCGGAAACCGAACGCGAATCCATACGGAAAATATTTCCTTTGATCAATCCGTCGTATCCGCGCTCGATTCCGTATACTTCCATACCGCGGCTCGACGCGCAGCGCACTACTCCGCGGATAGCCGCGTTCATGCCCGGTGCGTCGCCGCCGCTGGTCAAAACTGCTATTTTTCTCATATAAGATTACTCCGTGTTATTTTGATATCAAGGACTATTTCCTGATTTGACCGCAGCCCGTCACGACGTATTTGACGCTGGTCAGTTCTTTAAGCCCTATCGGACCGCGGACGTGGAGCTTTTGGGTGCTGATACCCATTTCCGCGCCGAGTCCGAGTTCGAAACCGTCCGTAAAACGCGTGGAAGCGTTGACGTATACGGCACCCGAATCTACTTCCTTGGTAAAACGCTCGGCTTTTTCGGGATCGGAGGTCAAGATCGCGTCGGAATGGTTCGTGCCGTATTTGTTGATATGCGCGATAGCCTCGGAAAGGTCTTCGACGAGTTTGACCTTGATTATCATGTCGTCGTACTCTTTCGTGAACTCGTCTTCGCCGACGATGACGCAGTCGGGATAAATTTCAGCCGTTTCCGCGGTGGCGCGGATCTCCACGCCCGCCTTTTTAAGCGCGTCCAGGATAGCCGGTACGAATTTCCCGGCTGCCTTTCTTTCGACCAGCAGCGTTTCAAGCGCGTTGCAAGTCGAAGGACGGTTGGTCTTGGCGTTGAGTACGACGCTGACCGCCATGGCAAGGTCGGCGTCTGCCGCCACGTAAATGTGGCAGTTGCCGCCTGCGGAGGCTATCACGGGCATGGCTGCGTTATCCAGCACTACTTTTTTGAGCGCGTTGCCTCCGCGCGGGATCACCACGTCGATATATTCCGCCTGCCTAAGCATTTCGGCGGCGGCTTCCCTGGATTCGGAACCGATAAGTCCTATGACTGCCGAGGGTATGCCGTTCTCCTCGGCGGCTTCTTTCATGCACGCCACCAGTGCGTTCACGGATTCGGTGCTGTCGCGGCTGCCGCGCAGTACAACGCCGTTGCCGCTCTTTATGCAAAGCGCCGCCGCGTCCACTGACACGTTGGGGCGAGCCTCGAAGATTATACCGATAACTCCGAGAGGCGCTCTGACTTTTTTAACGTCGAGACCGTTTTTCAGCGTATATCTTTCCACCACTTCGCCCACTGGATCGGCAAGCGCCGCGACAGCGTCCAGTCCCTCGCATATCAGGTCTATCCTGGCGGGATTCAACGCGAGCCTGTCTATGAAAGCGGTGTTCCTGCCGCCTTCTTCAGCCTTTTTTATGTCACGCGCATTGGCGGCGAGAATATCGGCTTCGCGCGACTTTATCAGCTCTTTGGCGCGGTACAAAACGGCGTTCTTTACCGAAGTAGAGGTTCCCGCTAGTTTTACGGAAGCCTCTTTCGTTTCGGCGCAGATTTTTGAAACGTCGCAAGCCATATTATTCCTCCTCTTCCTCCTCGGGAAGCAAAGCGTTGTGATATACGTTTTGCACGTCGTCGAGTTCTTCCAGCATATCGATTAGTTTTTCGATGCTCTGCGTATGCGCGCCGGGATCGATCTCGTTGTCGGCTATCATGTCTATGTCCGCGCTCAATACGTTTACGCCCGCTTCTTTCAGCTTTTCGGAAACGGTATAAAGATCGCCGGGCGCGGTGTATATCTCATAAACGTCGTCTGCCGCCTGCACGTCCTCGGCGCCCGCGTCGAGAGCCGTCATCATCAGCTCGTCCTCGTCCATGGCGTTGTCGGCGATTATAACGCCTTTTTTATTGAACATATAGGATACGCAGCCCGTCTGTCCCAGTGAGCCGCCGTATTTGTCGAACAGATGTCTGACGTCGCCCGCGGTGCGGTTGCGGTTGTCGGTCAGGGTTTCTACTATGACGGCGACGCCGCCCGCGCCGTAACCTTCATAGGTTATGGACTCATAGCTGACGCCGTCCTGTTCGCCCGAAGCCTTCTTGATGGAACGGTTGATGGTATCGTTGGGCATGTTGTTCTGCTTTGCCTTTGCGATAACGTCCCTGAGTTTGGAGTTGTTTGCGGGATCGGGACCGCCCGCTTTGACGGCAACGGCGATCTCCCTGCCTATTTTAGTGAAGATCGAGCCTCTGGCGGCGTCGGTCTTGCCTTTTTTGATTTTTATGTTTGCCCATTTTGAATGACCGGACATTGTTACCTCCGAGTTTGAATTTTGTGCGTCAGCCACGAAAAGGCTATCGATGCGGAAACCGCCGCGTTAAGGCTTTCCGCGGTACCTCCCGGCATCGGAACGGCAAGCACGCTGTCGGCGTTGCCGAGGAATCCCTCCGAAACGCCGTGCGCCTCGTTGCCGACCACCAGTGCCGTCAGCGGCGAAGGAGCGTATCCGTAGATATCCGCGCCGCCCATATCGAGCACCGCAGTGCTGTAGCCGCGCGAAATCAGTATCTCGCGTGCGCCCGCGTATGAAACCGGCACCACGTTGACGTGATATATGCCGCCCATGGAAGCCCTGACCGCTTTGGGAGAATATGCGTCCGCGCACTCCGACGCTATGATATCCGTTATCCCGAACGCCGCGGCGCTCCTGACGATGGTCCCGAGATTGCCGGGATCGGATATGGCGTCCAATACGCAGACAATATCGCCCGAAACGGGGCGCGGCTCAGGTATCGCCGCGACGGCGGCTATACCCTGGGTCGTTTCCGTTTCCTTGATCTTTTCGAAGACTTCGCTCTTTACCGTGGTGTATTCGCCGAACAGCTCCACGGCTCTTGAAGCGTATTCGTCCTCCTTTGCCGAGTCTATAAAAACCTCTTTTACGAAACCCGGCGGAGCCGAAAATACGAGCCGCTCCCCCTCCAGCAAAAACAAATTGTTTTCGCGGCGCGCTTTTTTGTTTCTCAAGCTACGGATAAGCTTGATTTTCGCGTTATCGGAAGAAGCGATGTATTTCATATTAACAAAAGAAGCCGCCCGGGCTTCTTTAAGCGTTGATCGCGGCCTTTGCCTTTTCGCACAGCCCGGTAAAGGCCTTTGCGTCGGACACGGCGATTTCGGCAAGCACCTTGCGGTTAAGGTCGATGCCCGCCACTTTCAGACCGTGCATAAGACGGGAGTAGGACATATCGTTCATTCTCGCCGCGGCGTTGATGCGCGCTATCCACAGTCTGCGGAAGTCTCTCTTTTTAAGGCGTCTGCCGACGTATGCGTACTGACCGGACTTCATCACGGCTTCGCGGGCAACTCTGTAAAGCTTGCTCTTGGCGCCGAAATAGCCCTTGGCCTGCTTCATTATCTTTCTTTTCTTCTTTTGTGCATTGACAGCTCTTTTGATTCTCATTGTTAGCTACCTCCTACTTCTGACCGTAGATCATATTGGCGATGGTCTTGGACTGAGCGCTGTCTATATATGCGCCCTGACGAAGATTTCTCTTACGCTTACGGGTCTTTTTGTTAAGAATGTGGTTCTTGTTCTGCTTGTTTCTTTTCAGCAGCCCGCCGGCTGTAAATCTGAAGCGCTTTTTGGATGCGCTGTGCGTTTTTTGTTTGGGCATATTCTTTCTCCTTTTATCGGAATTATTATTTCTTTTGCGGGGCGAGCATCATTATTATCACGGCGGCGCCTTCCTGTACGGGTTCCTTTTCCTTTACCGCGACTTCCGAAACCATTTCGTAGAAACGCTTCATCACGTCCATCGAAATTTCCGGATGCGCCTTCTGTCTGCCGCGCATTCTGATGACGACCTTGACCTTGCAGCCTTCCTCCAGAAATTCGACCGTACGCTTGGCTTTTATCTTTATGTCGCCGATGTCTATTGTCTGGGAAAGCTGGACCTCTTTAACCTTGATGACGCTGGACTTTTTACGGTCCTCCTTGTCTTTGCGGATCTGATCGTAACGGTATTTGCTGTAATTCAGGATTTTGCAGACGGGGGGCTTTGCAGTGGGTGAAAACAGCACCAGATCCATATTGCCGTCGTCGGCTCTCCTTTGCGCCTCCGCTATCGGAACGATACCTATCATGTTACCTTCCGAATCGATAAGTCTTACTTCGGGAACTCTGATTTGAGAGTTTGTTAGAAGTTCCTTGAAAATATATCTGTCCTCCTTGTTTTTCGCCCGCGGGCGGATATCCGTTATAAAAGAAAATGTGTTTCGCTAAGGAAACACATCTCGCCACAAGCCGTATACCGTACATAAGCAGGCACACGGATTATAGATTGTTCGGAACCGCTTTACCAACGCTTGCGGTGAGATGCGTCATCTTCTTTGAAACATATTATATCCGAATACGGAACAGGTGTCAAACACTTTAAAAAAATATTTTTATTTTTCCGCATACGGCTGCGCCCGCACTTGCTTAAGCGCGGGCGCCCGGATCTTATTTAAGCGAAAGCGACTTCGTTTCCCCGACGACGCGCTCCGTAAACTCCTCCAACGTCATCTGTCCCAGGTCGCCTTCGGAACGGCTCCTGACAGCCACCAGTCCGGATTCTGCTTCTTTGTCGCCTATTATGAGCATATAAGGTATTTTGTCAAGCTGACCCATACGGATCTTATAGCCTATCTTTTCGTTTCTGACGTCGGCTTCGGCGCGGATGCCGGCATAACGCAGCTTGTCCACGATCTCTTTCACCGCGTCCTGAGTGCGTTCCGTCAGACTCATTACCCTGACCTGTTCGGGAGCCATCCATACGGGGAAGGCGCCTTTGTATTTTTCGATAAGCAACGCTATCGTCCTTTCGTAGCAGCCCATGGAAGTACGGTGGATGATATACGGACGCACTTTGACGCCGTTTTCGTCGACGTAGGTCATGTCGAAATTCTCGGCAAGGAACATATCGACCTGGAGGGTTATCAGGGTATCCTCTTTGCCGTACACGTTCTTGATCTGAATATCGAGTTTCGGTCCGTAGAACGCCGCTTCGCCTATACCTACGGTATATTTCAGTCCGATATGGTTAAGTATCTTTTCCATTTCGGCTTCGGCTTTCTCCCACTTTTCGGGATCGTTTATATACTTATCGGTGTCTTTAGGATCCCATTTCGAGAAGCGGTACGTGACGTCCCCGTCCAGTCCGAACGCTTTAAGCATGAATCTTGCCAGCTCCAGCGCGTCCTTGAATTCCTTTTCCAGCTGCGAAGGCATACAGATGATGTGTCCTTCGGAAATGGTGAATTGTCTGACTCGGATAAGCCCGTGCATTTCGCCGCTGGCTTCCTTTCTGAACAGAGTCGAGGTCTCGCCGTAGCGTATGGGCAGATCCCTGTACGACTTCATTCCGTTATTATATATGGTATATTGGAAAGGACAGGTCATAGGTCTTAACGCCATGACTTCGTTTTCGTTCTCGTTGTCGATAACGAACATCCCGTCGCGGTAATGATCCCAGTGCCCTGAAATCTTATACAGCGCGCTCTTTGCCATATACGGGGTTTTGGTGCGGACGTAGCCGCGGCGTTCCTCCTCGTCCTCGACGAACCTGGTCAGGATCTGATACAGTTTCGCGCCCTTGGGCATTAAAAGCGGCAAGCCCTGACCGATGTTCTCGTCGGTCATGAATATTCCCAGCTCCCTGCCGAGTTTGTTATGATCGCGCAGCTTGGCTTCTTCCAAAGCCTTTAGGTACTCCTCGAGATCGGCTTTTTTGTTGAATGACGTGCCGTAGATCCTGGTCAGCACCTTGTTGTTTTCGTCTCCGCGCCAGTAAGCGCCGGCTATGGATGTGAGCTTGAACGCCTTAATATAGCCCGTGGAAGGTATATGCGGACCTGCGCACAGATCGACAAAGTCACCCTGACGGTAAAGGCTGATAACCGCGTCGTCGGGAAGGTCGTTTATAAGCTCGACTTTATAGCTTTCTTCCTGTTCGCCGAAAAACTTAAGGGCGTATTTGCGGCTGACCTCCTCGCGTACGATCGGGATATTCTCTTTGATGATCTTTTTCATTTCCGCTTCGATGGCGGACAATGCCTCCATGTTTATAGGCGTCATAAAATCGAAGTCGTAGTAGAACCCGTTTTCGATGGCGGGTCCTATCGCAACGCGCGCGGTGGGATAGATCCTCTTGACAGCCTGCGCCAGAACGTGGGCGGTGCTGTGACGGTAAGCGCGTCTGCCCTCCTCGGTCGAAAAATCCAGAAATTCGACCTCGGCGTCGGCGGTGACGGGAGCGTTCATCTCCGTGACCTTACCGTTTACACGCGCTACCAATGCGTTGCGGAAAAGCCCCTCGGAAACCGAGCGGGCAATTTCTGCGGGAGTCACTCCCGCGGGGAACTCTTTTTTATCGCCTCTGAGACTGATGATCATAATATATTTACCTCTTGTGAGTTGAATTCGATCTTATGCGTTAATAGCCGCCGCGACGGCGTTAAGCCGTTCGCTCAGCGTCGTTTCGTCCGACAATGCACCCTTGCCGTTTGATACCGCCGACCGGTCGGAATCCGTGCGGCTGTCGACCTCGGCATAAAGATACAGTACGTCCGAAAGGTTATATACGTGGGTGATAAGGTACGTGTCTTCCTCGTCGCCTTCGTCCGAAATCAGCCTGTACGACGTATCCAACGGATATCCGTTTGCCTCTAGCCATTCGGTAATGCTCTTGCCGCCGTCCGGAATAGCCACTTCGAAACCGCCCAGCGCTTCGCCAACTATCGCCTGATACACTCCGCTTATTATGGAGGTTGCCGCCGTCAGAGAAGAATATCCGTACAGTCTGCCCACTATACCGCCCGTATAAGCGTAATAATCGGCAAGATACCCTGCCGCCTGGGAATGAGAAAAGTCCTCGGTGAAAGCATCGTTGACATAGGTCCCTGACACCGCCGCGTCGGAAATGTCAGAAAAGTATACCTGCCCGGCTATGCCGCCAAGATAGTGTCTGATATCCTTCGGCTGAGTGATGCTGACGCGCATATCTGTATATGCCAAAGCGTTATGCAGCACGGACTTGTTGGAAACGTAGCCCGCTATACCTCCTATACTGGCTGTAGCCTCGCCATATGCGAAAGCCTTGGCTGCGGTCACGGAGGAACCGGCGGTTTCCGAGCCCAGAACGACCGAGGAAAAATCTCCTGTGTCCAAAGTGCCGACAATGCCGCCCAGATTCATTCTGGTAACGAAATACGCCTTGACGTCACCCGTGAAGCGTACGTCTTCGGCAAGCGTTCTGTGCGTAAGTCCGAACAAACCGCCTGCGTTAAGGATCGCGCCCCACGCCTCCACACTGCCGGAGCAGCTCACGTTTTCGGCGCTGACGTGGGAAACGCTTTCGAGTTTTTCTGCGGTCAGACCCGAAATATTCTCGGTGCGCAGCGTACCGCCGATACCGCCTGCCTGGACCGTGCCGAGGGTCGCCACCTCACCGAAACTGGAATACGCGCCGACATTAACGTCGGCGGAAGAAACGACGTTTCTGATGGTAACGTCGCCGATGGCGTATCCGAACAGCCCTCCCACGCTGGCGCTGAGTCCGGAGCCGAACAGATCGAAGGTCTCTTCGTTCAGGATATTGCCGAGCGAAGTCTTGACGTATCCGCTCACGCTGACGTTTTCTATCACGGTATCGCCGTAAACGAATCCGGCAAGACCGCCCACGTAAGCGATGTTGGTTTCGACGGGAACCTCTATATGCACTTCGATATTAAGGTTCTTTACGGTAGCGCCGGCAAGATATCCGAAAAGCCCGTAAACGGCGCTTTGACCGACTGCGGAAAGATCGGTTTTTTCGGGAGCCGGTATAACGATGTTATAAGATACGGTATGTCCTTTGCCGTCCAGAGTGCCCCTGAACGAGTCGGTCACCGATGTGCCTACGGGCGTCCAGTTACCGTCTAAAACGATATTCTCGGTCAATTCGAAAACACCTTGATCATAGAAAGAACCGAGACGCTCTCGCATCTTTTCGAAATCCGCAGCAGACGAAACGCTTTCGGTAAAAGCGCCTGCGTTGGTCGGTTCGTTCTTTTTGCACGCGCTGAGGACCGCCGCGGTCAATGCGACCACAGCTATCAGCGCCAAAACCGGAATACTTTTAAAACGGAACCACTTTTTCATAATGCCCTATTTACGGAAAGCTTTGTCGATAAACGCCGTCATGTCGGCGTAAACCTCGGCGCGGTTTGTCTCGTTCAGTATCTCGTGCCGCGCGCCGGGGTACACTTTCAGTTCGGCGTTCAGCCCGTTCTGCAAATAAAATTTATACAGCTTTTCGGCAAGCACGCCCTTGTTCGAAACGGGGTCGTCCGAGCCAATAGCGATAAGGATCGGCAGATCCGCGGGTATTGATTTTACCGCGTCGGAATACATGTTTTGAACGCTGCGGAAGAAGTAATAGTAATAATCGATGCTGAGCGGATATCCGCAGTATTCGTCGGCTTCGTACTCGGCGACTTTTTCGCGGTCGCGCGACAGCCACGCAAAGCGCTGTCCCTGCGATTCGAACGGTTTATTGTACGCGCCGAAGCTCATTTTGTCGATAAGTTTGCCCGTCTTTTCTCCGCCGACAAAGAAACGCTGTATGCCCGCTATCGCCTTGCCCAGTCCGACTAAAACGCCCTTCATGTACGCTGTTCCGGAAAGGATGCAGCCCTTTATCGTGTCCGCGTAAAGCTCAAGATACCTCTGCGAAAGGAAGCTGCCGTAGGAATGCCCCAGGAGCAGCACTTCCGTCTTATAGGTTTCCTTGGCGTAATCGACTACGGTTTTTATGTCGCGCACGGAATTTTCGAAAGAATCGGGAGCCACTATGCCGCGTTCGCCGTCGGGATTGAATTTGTGCCCTCTGTGATTGTCCGCCAAAACGACGTATCCTTCGCGGTTGAGACTGCGTGCAAAATCGTCGTAACGGTCGGCGTGCTCCGCCATACCGTGTACGATAACGACGCTTCCTATGGCGTCGGTCGTTTCGTCCCACACCGAGACGGTGTTGATCTTGCCGTCGAACGTCCTCAATTCTACGTGTTTCATATCCAGATTCTCCGAATTTTATTTGCCGGGAGACATCCTCCGCCGTTCCGGCATAGTATATATTAACACTCTTTTGAATATAATTCAACTACTAAACAAAATAATTGTACGGGGGTTTTCGCAATGCGTATAATCGCGCTCACCGGCGGCGGAACCGCGGGTCACGTAATGCCGGCGGTCGCCGTGGGACAATCGCTGAGGAAACGCGGTTTCGGCATAATTTTCATAGGCGCCGGCGGTATGGAAAAAGAGATCGCCGAACACTACAAAATAAAATATTTCGAAACCGATTCCGTCAAATTCATAAGGGGGTTTTCGCCGAAAAACCTGAAGATTCCATCCGTGCTGCTCCGTGCCCGCAAACAGGCTGCGGAAATACTCGCCTCCCACATGACGGCGGCAGTTTTCGCCAAGGGCGGGTACGCGTGTATACCTGCGTGCCTTGCCGCCAAAAAGCTCGGCATCCCCGTAATAAACCACGAATCGGATTTCTCGATGGGACTGGCAAACAAGCTGGTGTCGCGCTTTGCGGTAAAGACTCTGACCTCGTTCCCCGAAACCGCCTCAGGCGTCTGCACGGGCAATCCGATAAGAGAAGAACTGTTTTCAGGTTCGGCTGAACGGGCACGCAAAAAATACGGTTTGGGTAACGCGAATACGGTATTGGTGTTCGGAGGCAGCCAAGGCTCCGCCAAAATAAATTCCTGCGTTTACGAGGCGGTAAAGGGGCTGACCAACCTGGGAGAAATAGTGCACGTTACCGGCAGGAACGCGCCGGAGCCGCCGCGCAGAAAAGGTTATACCGCCATACCCTACGCCGACGATATAGCCGACCTTTACGCAGCCGCTCACACCGTAGTCATACGCGGAGGCGCCAACAGTCTGGCGGAAGCGTACGCACTCGGAAAACGGATAATAGTCATTCCCCTGCCGAAGAGCCGTTCCAGCCGCGGCGACCAGGTAGAAAATGCCGAAAGCTATTATAAGCGCGGAATGTGTACGCTGATACGCGAGGAAGATTTAAGCGCGACCGAACTTATACGCGCCGTGGCAAAAGAGAACGACAAAATATTGAACGCCCCCGTAAACGAGGGCGTCGCGGATAAAATCGCGGATATCATCGCGGCAGCGGTATCCGAATCGGTCACACGCCGATGATTTTCAGGCTGTCGTCGGCACTGTAAAACACCACGGCGTTGTTTGACGCGTCCGTTGTAAGGTGCGCCGTCGAGGAAGTGACCGCCAGATACCTGGTGTCGATCACGCCGTCGTTTTCGATCTTCATCAGCTCCAAATTGTCGCTTTTGGAAAACAGACACCAGTATCCGTTTTTGTAAGTCACGCAGTCATGTATCGCGGTCACGCCGCGCATGGTTTCCGATTGGGAAAGCTTTAAATCGAAATTGTCGTTGCCGATGATATAAAGACGCGGAGTCGAAGCGTGCAGCAGCAGCATTGTGCTTTCGCCGTTGATAAAAGCTTCGGCTTGTTCCGCCAGTCCCATGGAAACACGATCCTCTTTGTTATCGAAAGAAACGTCGTACTTGACTATTTCCACGCCGTCGGCATTTTTTTCTACCGCTAAAAACTTCTGTTTGCCGTTATCGGTATAAGGCGAAACGGTAAGTATTTGTTTGCCGGATACCGTCACTATCGAAATAACTTCCAGCGAAGTGTTGATTTTAACGACTGAATATCCCATGATACCGCCTATGACCAGCATATAATGCGAATCGAAATCGTACACGGCAATTATTTCTCCCGACATTACAGAGCCTACTGCGCGTATACAGCCCTCCCTAACGGTGCGCACATTGTTTTCGTTACCCGTCGTAAACAGCAGATATCCCTGTGTCAGCGCGAAAATCTCCCCTCTTTCAAAACGGTTAAGCTTTAAAATATTATCGTACCGAAGGTCGTAAGAAAGCGCGTGGATATAGCTATTTTCGCCGTCGCACACTGCAAGCGTTATGCCGTCGGTGGTAAGCTGAGAATCAACGTAAGTATCGCCGCCCACAACATTTTTCAAAGCCGAAACGGTGCCGTCGCTTTCCATTTTCAATACGGTTACCGTCTTTTTGCCGCCGTTATTCAGCGCGCCTTCCTTTCCGGAATGCGTAATGACGACGAAAGTGCCTTCGGAAGTGTTGTGTACGCCGTTAAGCACAACGCCGCCTTCAGCCCACAGGCTTTGCGTAAAGCGGCAATGCTCGCTTGATTCCGGGGGGATGGGAACGAACGTCGAAGGAGGCTCCTCGTACGGAGGCGTTTCCTGCGAAGGATCGCCGTCGGTATCCGGCGGCGTTAAAATATCGCCGCTGCCGCCGTCCTGCTCGCCGGCAAGAATGGATCCCGCAGTTTTTTCGGGTATCCACGCGGCTACCGCCATAAGGGCGGCAAGCGTTACCAATAAAAAGAACGCAATAAGTTTAGGCGCTTGTTTTTTCATAGGCTCTCCTTTCCGAGCCGATTATATTACAAGCCGAAAGAGCGGTGTGGAATATGACAAATCTTCCGAAAAGTATTTATAAATCGCGTCGCAACATCAGCTTAAACTTATTTTGTAAAGTTGTTTGGCAAGCGCGTACGCAATCAGCTCCTCGCGGTGGGCATTCAGATCCACGGCGTCGGCAAGCCGTCTGGCTTTTGCCATCATGGCAACGGACACTCCGGCTCCGCCCCTGCCGCTTTGTTCTTCGCCCAGCCACTCGCCCGCGCCGCGCAGCTCCAGATCTCGTTCCGCGATATTCATGCCGTCGGTCTCCTCGGTCATTATCTGCAGACGCACGATCTCGTCCTCGCTTTTTTCGGTATACAGGAAGCATTTGCCGGCTTCGCCGTTTCTGCCTATCCTGCCCCTTAACTGATGCAGCGCCGCCAAGCCGAAGCGGTCGGCGTCGAAAATGACCATGACCGAAGCGTTCGGAACGTCGATACCGACCTCTATTACGGAAGTCGAAACCAAAACCGAGGTCCTGCCCGCATAAAAATCGTTCAGCACCCTTTCTTTTTCTTCGGCTTTCATCTTTCCGTGCAGCAACGCAGTTCCGAACTCGCCCGAGTACAGCGCGCCCAGCTCCTTATACAGCTTTACGACGGACGCGCTCTCGATGCCTTCGATGTCGAATATCCTGGGCGCCACGATATACGCCTGTTTCCCCGAAGCGCACTCCTTGCGGACGTATTCCAGCATGGCTTTTCTGTATTTCGGCGTAACGACCGTCGTGGAAATATTGCCGGAGTATCTTTTGTCGACGTTAAGCACGTCGACGTCTCCGAATACCGTCAGTCTCAGCGAACGCGGTATCGGCGTGGCCGAAAGCGTCAGCGTATCCGCCGAACCGCTTTTTTTGAGCAGCGCCGTCCTTTCCGCCACTCCGAAACGGTGCTGTTCGTCGATTATCACCAAAGACAGTTTTTTAAACTCGACGCCTTTGGAAATGACGGCCTGCGTCCCTATCGTCACGTCCGCGGCGCCCAACGATACGGCTGCCAGCGCTTTGCGCTTAGCCTCGGCTTTCAGCCCGGAAGTAAGCAGCCTGACTTTTACGCCGAAAGGTTCCAACGCGTCGGAAAAAGTCCTGAAATGCTGGGCGGCGAGTATCTCCGTGGGCGCCATCAATGCGACCTGATAGCCGCATTTTACCGCATAGTATGCCGCTAAAAGCGCCACCACCGTCTTGCCGCTGCCGACGTCGCCGACGATCATGGCGTTCAGCGGCTTAGGCGAATTCATGCCCTCCAACACAGCGTCCAGCGTTTCTTTCTGGGAAGGCGTCAGCCTGAACGGCAGCGTCTTTTCGACATCGTCGACGACCGAAGTGCTTTCTTCGTAAAACAGAGTGCGGTGCCTGTCGCTGGCGACGAGTCTGTAGGCGGCGACGTCCTTTATTATCTTTTCAAGCTCTATGCGCGTTTTGGCACGCGCCGCAAGCGCGATATCGGTCGGGATATGCGCTTCACGCACGGCGTCGTTAAGCGGAAAATCGTCGCTTTCTTCGGGAACGAGGCTCTTTACGCGGTATCCTTTGGCAACGGCGTCGCGCACGGCTTCGGTAAATGTCGCCTGCGGCACGATGCCTCTCAAAGCGTAAACGGGTTTGATTCCGCGTTTGGTTTCGTCGTACGCGCTCATATACGCGGGATTTATCAACTCGCAGGTACGACCCTCTTTTTTTAGTTTCCCGTATACCTTGACGCATGCGCCGACGTAAACGGATTTTGAAACGTAATTGGCGTTGTACCAGGTCAGTTTAAGTTTAGCGCCGTCGGGAGTCGTGCCGGATGCTCTGTAAAGCTGCAGTCTGCCGCGTTTGACGGGTCTGGCGGCGTATTCGATTGTGACTACCGTCACGACGAAATCGCCGTTTTCAGCCGCCGACAAATTGTTCACGGCGTCCAGATCAACGTAATCCGCAGGCGTTTTTTTCAAAAGTTCTTCTATGGTGAAGATCCCGAGACGGGATAGTTTTTCGAGGGTGACGGGGCCTATCCCTTTCAGCTTGATAAGTTCTTCAGCCACGCTTATTCGACAGAAATATAATAGTAATAGTGCTGCTGGCCGCCTTCGAACACCATGATGTCGTGGAAAGGATATTTTTCGGTCAGTTTCGCGGCAAGCTCGCCTGCGTACTCCTCAGTGATCCCCTCTCCGTAATACAGACTGACGGAAGCGGTGTCGTCGTCAACCATTTTTTCTATGACCGCTTCGGTCACGTTGTTGACGTCGTCGCCTTTTGCGACGATTTTGTCGTAGATGCCGATGATGTCTCCGCTTTTAAGTTTGAAACCGTCCATTTCGGTGTCCCTGACGGAATGCGTCACCTGACCGCTGCGGACGTATTGAATGGAACGGCGCATCATCTCCGTATTTTCTTCCTCGCCGGCGTCGTGGTTGAAATTTACCGCCGCGGCAATGCCCTGCGGAATATTTTTTGTAGCTACAACTACCAATTTAGCTTTTGTCAGTTCACGCGCCTGTTCTGCTGCCAACACTATGTTGCCGTTGTTGGGGAGAATGTAAACTGTGTCGGCGCCGACCGAATCGACCAGATTGACGATATCCGAAACGGACGGATTCATCGTCTGTCCGCCCTCCAGTATCTTATCGGTCTTGAGTTCGCGGAAGATTTTGGCTATGCCTTCGCCGGTGCAGATGGAAACGAGTGCCGTGGGCATGCGTTCGGATTTAGCCTCGCGCTCTTTTCTAAGCGCGCGGTTCTGTTCTATCATGTTCTCGATCTTGGGGCGGTCAAGTTCGCCAAGCTGCAGCGCGTAACCAAGCGCCTTGTCGGGATGATTGGTATGTACGTGCACCTTGACAAGCGACAGATCCCCGACGACTATTACGGAATCGCCTATCTTATTCAGTTTGTCGCGCAGTTTGTCGATGTCGGAAAGAGTCGTCTTTTTTAGCAGATTTATGATGAAAAATTCGGTACAGTACTGGAATTTGATGTCTTCCGGATCGTGCGAATCGTCGAATACGTCGGCAATTTCGGCGCTCTGTGCGCCCTCCGAGGGCTCGGTTTTTTCCATCTTTATCCCCGCCAGCACGTTATACATGCCTTCCAGGATTATCAGCAGCCCTCTGCCGCCGGCGTCTACTACGCCCGCCTTTTTAAGAACGGGTAAAAGGTCGGGAGTCTTTTGCAGTATCTCCTCGCCCTTGTGCAAAATCAGCTTGAAAAACTCAATAAAGTCGCTTTTCTTTGCGGAAACGCGCATTGCATAGTCGCTAACGATCCTTATGACCGTCAAAATAGTTCCCTCTTTCGGGTGCGAAACTACGTCATAAGCCGTATTGGAACCGGATTTCAGCGCGCGTGCAAAAATCTTTGTCGTGATTTCGCCTGCATCCTGCATGACCAGGCTCATCCCCTTGAAGATCTGACTTAAAATAACTCCCGAATTGCCCCTGGCGCCTATCAATGCACCCCTTGCGAAAGCCGAACAGACCAGATCCATCCTGTCTTCCGTCACGGAATCGATCTCCTTGACGGAATTGGACATGGTCATGGTCATATTGGTGCCCGTATCTCCGTCGGGAACGGGAAATACGTTCAGACTGTTTACGTATTCTTTATTGTTTTCCAGATTCAACGCTCCGCCTTTGAACAGCTCGCGTATGTCCTGTGTCTTCAACCCTGTCATTTATATCCCATAAGCCTTTCGGCCCGTCGTTACTATAACTTTACCCCTACGACGTGGATATCTACGCTTTTTACCCTCATTCCCGTCATATGCTCTACGTTGTATTCAACGCTGGATCTGAGGCTTTCGGTCACTGCGTCGCGGTTGACGCCGTCTTTCAATATAATGTACAATTCCACAAAAATACGGTTATCCATCGTGACGATTTTAACGCCTTTCCCCTTGGGAACCTTGTTAAACAACGTCATAATGCTGTCGCTGAGACGGCGACTTGCCAATTCGACCACTCCGTAGCAATCCAAAGTTATTCTGCTGACCATTACGGCAACGGCTTCGTCGCTTATATTTATGTTTCCGTATCCGTTTGTGGTAGTTAGCGCCATAATCTCCACGTTTTCCCGTCGTGCGTGCTCGCATACGGGCATGCTATGATATATTATAATATATTAAAAACGTCGATATTGCAAGCAAAAAACACCATTACTTTCTACTGCAAGCCTCCGCGCGCGTGTACGCAAACGCCTCAATCGGGGCGCTGAAAAAATATTATCGAAGCGTATTGAATAAAGTTGTTTAAAATCGTTTACAAACGCGGAAATATTATGTATAATAGCAAAGCGCGAAAACACACGGGAGGTAAAACATGTCTAAAGTATGCAGTATATGCGGAAAAGGAACTATGTCGGGCAATAAGGTCAGCCACAGTAATATCAAAACGAGAAGGAGCTGGACAGCCAACGTCCAGAAAGTCGATATTGAAATCAACGGAAAAATGCAGAACACTTACGTCTGCACTCGCTGCCTTCGCACGATGAAAAAGGAAGATAAATAATTTTACCTTTTACCGATATCCGACAGCGCTGTACGGCGCTGTTTTTTTTGCGGGAAACGTAACGCTCCCGCCCGCAGCGGCATATACTGAAGCGGGAGCGAGAATGAAAATAATCTGTATCAAACTGCCTGGCTTTATTGCAAAGATAATCCGTCCGCTGATCTGCCGACCCTGTCGCCGCGGCTAGCCTGACGACAAGCAGGCATAGAGGTCATTCCTGACCTCTGAGCGCGTCCACTACGGCTTTGGGATCCTCCGCGTTGAAGACAGCGGAGCCTGCCACTATCATGCCGACGCCCGCGTCGCGGCAGATCCCGGCGTTGGATGCGCCCACGCCGCCGTCGATCTCTATGATCGTATTAAGACCGTGTTCGGAAATGAATTGTCTGCCCGCCCTGACGGTTTCTAGCGTTTCCGGGATAAATTTCTGTCCGCCGAGTCCGGCGTAAACGCTCATAACCAGCAACACGTCGCATTCGGGCAAAAGCGATATATAGTCGCTTAGTTTGACGTCGGGATTTATGACGATGCCGCGCTTTACTCCCCTGTCGCCCAAAAGTTTCAAAGCAGCTTCGGGATCGCGTGAGGCGTCGGGGTGGAAAGTGACTATGTCGGCGCCCGCTTTAACGAATTCGTCGAGGTATCTCTCCGGCTCGGTTATCATCAGATGCACGTCCAAAGGCAAAGGAGAAATACGTTTTATCGCCTTTATCATAGGCATTCCGAAAGTCAGGTTTTTGACATATACTCCGTCCATGACGTCGCAGTGAACGTAGTCGGCGCCCCAGTCGAAAAGGCGTCTGACGTCGCGTTCCAGGTTGACAAAGTCCGCGGAAAGAATAGAAGGCGAAACCAGTGCTTTATTCATAAAGATTTTCTCCTTTCGTTTTTGAGTTCGTTATATATCTCCAGATATCTGAGATACCTTCCCTTGTCCAGTTTTCCCGCGCTCGCCGCGGCTTTTACGGCGCATTCGGGTTCGTTTACGTGGTCGCAGGCGGTGAACCTGCATCCCGGTGCAAGCGGCAGAAAGTCCTCGTAATAATACTTTAACTCATCGGGGGCAAGGTTGACAAGAGTCAACATACTGAAACCGCACGTATCCATTACGTTTCCGTCCCATACGCTATAGATTTCCACATGCCGCGTGGTGTTTTTGCCGCGCTTAATCTTGCGCGAAAGCTCACCCGTTTTCAGGTCCGCGTCCAATACCGCGTTCATCAGACTGGTTTTCCCTACTGCGCTTTGACCCGCGAGGCATACCGTCTTGCCGTTTATCTCCTCTTTCAGCAGTTCGAAGCCTTTTCTTTCGAGGGCGGAAACGGCTATGCACCTCATAAACGGAGAATAAGCCGCAAACAGTTTTCCGATCTCGTCCTCGTCGGCAAGCTCGCATTTGTTATAAACCAGAACGGGCTTTATGCCCTCTATAAAGCAGTTTACGATTATTTTGTCCGCCAGTATAAGGTCGGGAGCAGGCTCTTTGGCGACGACGATCAGAGCCGAATCTATATTGCTGACAAACGGTCTGAGCAACGAATTTCTCCTGGGCAAAACCTCGTCTATCACGGCAAAACCGCGCTCTTTTACTATCTTTACCCTGTCTCCCACGCAGACGGTCTGACCGCTGCGGCGGAACCTGCCGCGCACTTTGGCCTTCAGCGATTCGCCGTCGCCGCTTACGGTGTACAGATCCGCCACTATCGACGTCACGGTCATGGTCTTGCCGTTACTCATCCGTACCTCCGTCGCCGCCTGACATGGCGTCCAGGTCGTGTTCTTTCATATATTTGATCCTCAGCTGACCGCAGGCGCCTTCTATATCCTGCCCCATGCTGCGCCTGACCGTGCAGCCGATCCCGCGTTTTTTCAGTTCTTCGGCAAAAGCCTTTACGTTGTCCGCTTTAAGTCCGCGCATACCGCGCTCACGGACGTAGTTGAGGTTTATCAGATTGACGTGCGCGTTCTTTCCGCGCAAAAGCCTTGCAAGCTCCCGAGCGTCGGAAATACCGCAGTTATGCTCCCCGACGGCATATTCGAAAATAACGCGTCTGCCGGTTTTTTCGAAATAATAGTCGGCGGCAGCCATCAATACGGATATCGGATTGGAGCGGTTGACAGGCATAATTGCGGAACGTTTCTCGTCGGTGGGCGCATGCAGGGATACCGACAAAACGACGTTAAGCCCTGTGTCTGCAAGCTCCCTGATCCTGCCGGCAAGCCCGCTCGTAGACAAAGACACGTTCCTCAGACTGATGTTTAAACCTTTTTCGTCGTTTATTTCTCTCAAAAAACGTACCACGTTTTCGAAATTGTCCAGCGGTTCTCCCGAACCCATCAAAACGATATTTGTCACGGCACGGCGCGAAGCGCTGCCGCCTTTCAACGCATTTACGGCGCATACCTCGGAAAGCATTTCCCCGCAGGTAAGATTCCGTTTCAGCCCGTTAAGTCCGCTGGCGCAGAAAACGCAGCCCATTCTGCAGCCGACCTGGGTGGAAATGCACAAAGTATTGCCGTATGAATGCGGCATGAAAACGCCTTCCACGACGTTGCCGTCGCGCATGGCAAACAAATACTTTTCGGCGCCGTCTTTGCCGGAAACGGTTTCCGCTATAGTGCATGCCGGCGTGGCGTACGACGCGGAAAAGTATTCCGCAACTTTTTTGGGCAGATTGGACGAAGCCGAATATTCCCGGTTCGATATCCTGACGGCGTTGATCTGCTCAGCGCGGTAGGAAGGAAAGCCCGCCTCCTCGACAAGCAGTTTTATCTGAGAGTAACTTAAGTCCTGCAGTAGTTTCATATTTTCTCCGTCACGGCGACGAAAAAACCGTCGTCGATCTCGTCAGGCATCATCAATCTGCCGAATTTTAAATTATTTTTGTAGTTAAGGATACGGAAATTGTCGTTTTCGGAGAGAAAACGCTCTATCTGTCTTTCCGTTTCCTCCTTAAGCGGCGTACAAGTGGAATATACCAGTTTGCCGCCCCTTTTCACATAGCGTGCGCAAACGGAAAGAATGCCGTATTGGATCGCGGCTAGTTTTTCGACGTCGTCCGTCTTTTTGTTCAACACCACGTCCGGTCTGGAAGCGACCACGCCCAGCCCCGAACACGGCACGTCAGCCAGAACGCAGTCGAACGCTTCTTCGAACGCCGGTTCGAATACCGTGGCGTCGGCTACGCGCGCGTCAAGCGTTACCCCTGTGCGCGCGGCATACGATTTTATAAGCCCGACGCGGTGCGGATGAATATCGCACGCGGTGACCGCGGCGCCCAGCGAAGCGGCATACGCGGCTTTTCCGCCCGGAGCGGCGCAGACGTCCAACATCATTTTACCTTTCAGGTCGCCGAATGCGTTTACGCACTCCATCGAAGAAGCCGACTGGAACGTGATCTTACCCGAGTCGTTGAGTTTGTCAAGCACGTCGCTGCTTTTTGCTGTATATCCGCCCGCATAGCTCGGTTCGGCGTCGGGCACCGAATTAAGCACGGTTTCCTTTTCGGAAATTCCGGTGATCCTGAAATGCACTACCTTTTTTTGTGGCGGCAGCAAAAACGCTGCGGGATCGAAGCCGTCCTTTCTCAGTTTTTCGATAACAAAAGGCGGCGCGTTGTATTTTATACGTTCGTAATCGTCACCCGACACGGGCATTTTCACCTTTCCCGCAGCGACGTTTTTCAAAACGGCATTTACGAAGCCTTTTACCTTTTCGCCGAATTTTTCCCCTGCGACGTTCACAGCGGAATTTACGACGGCATAAGGGGGAAGATTCATGTGGTTTAACATGTAGATGCTTTCCAGCATCAGCGTTTTAAGGGCGGGTTTTACCGATTTCGATAGTATCGACAGCGTATATTCGCATTCGTAAAAGCGCTCCACGGTTCCGTAAACGATATTGGTCATCAGCGCTTTCAGACGGCAGTCGGCGTTTTTTATAGCGATATTGACGTATGCGCCACGCCTGAATACGGAGTCGAGTACGGCATACGCTTCGGTCATTGCCTGTTGCATCTATACGATTACGCTCCCCTTTTCTATGGGATGTCCCCTAAGATAATCGCCCGCGGACATCGCCTTGCCGCCTTCTCCCTGGACGGTCAGCGCCTCTATCGCGCCGTCTCCGCACTGTATTTTCAGTCCGCGTTTAGGATCCGATTCTATCACCGTACCGGGCGCGGCGTCGGCACCTTCGGTCACTCGCGATTTAATGATTTTAACAGTCTTTCCGTTATACTCGAAATACGTACCCGGAAATCCGTAATACGCTCTTACGATATTGTGTATTTTTTCGGCGGGAAGAGAAAAGTCAATTTTCCCGTCCGACTTTTTAAGCTTTTTGCAATACGTCGCCTGCCTTTCGTCCTGCCGAACCGTTACGGCAGTGCCGTCTTCCAGGGCGTTAAGCGCCTCGACCGCCAGTCTTGCGGCAATAACGGCAAGTTTTTCGAAGCATTCGGCGCTGTTTTCTTCGCCCGTCAAACGCATTTTTTCGGCTGCGATTATATCGCCGGCGTCCATTTTCATGACGGTGCGCATAACGCTGACGCCCGTTTCCGTCTCGCCTGCCTCGATCGCCGCCTGTATGGGCGACGCGCCGCGGTATTTAGGCAGCAGCGAGGCGTGCGTGTTAATAACGCCGAACGGACAAAGATTCAAAACCGATTCCGGCAGCATCTGACCGTAGGACGCCGTCAGCATGACGTCGGCGCCCAGCGCCTTCAATTCCTCCGCGCCGCTGCCTATACGCTCGAATTTGAACAGTTTTATATCGTTTTCGCGCGCGAATACCGAAACGGGCGAAGGAATGATCCTGCCGTTCCTGGCGTTTACTCTGTCGGGCTGCGCGACCGCCGCTACGACTGTGTGCCGCGACGAATATACCGTCTTGAGCACGGTAAGCGAAAACTCTCCCGTTCCCAGAAATATGACCTTCATCTGCCGCGGTACTCCTTGTCGATAAACAAAATACCGTTCAGATGATCGGTCTCGTGGCATATAACGCGCGCTTTGAACCCCAAGGCGTATTCGGAGTGCCGAACGCCGTTTCTGTCCGTGTATTCTATCTTCAGACGCATGGGTCTTGCGATCTTGCAGTTTTTGGAAGAGTCTACCGAAAGGCAGCCCTCTACGCCCACCTGTACGCCGGACTGCTCGCTGATAACGGGATTTATCATCTCGACGATCTCGTCCGATTCCGCGTCGGGCTTTATGACGATTATGCGTTTGGATACTCCGACCTGCGGAGCCGCCAGCCCCACGCCGTCGGCTTTAATCATTGTTTCGCGCATATCGTCAAGCAGCGTGACGACCCTTTCGTCGATGCCGCCCACTTCGCGCGCCACGCGCCTCAAAATCGGTTCGCCTTCCTTGAAAATGTTTCTTAACGCCATTTTTATTCTTCCTCTTATATCTGTTTACAACATCTGTTGCGGATTGACTTCGGCAAATACCGTGACTTTACCTGACGACGCTTTTCTGGCAAACGCATAAAGCGCGGGACAGATCTCGTCCTCGGCGTCACAGTCTATCCAGATCACCACCTGATAGCGGTAATACGACCTAAGCCGCTTTATCGCGGACTGCATCACCTGTACGCGGAGTATCCCTGCCGTACCGTTTTTCAGACCAACCACTTCTGCGGCAAGGCTTCTGGCGGCGTTTGAGGCTGCGCTCTCCGTTTCCGAAAGCGCCAGCAGCCTGACTATCTTTGTGAACGGCGGATATTTGGTCAGTTCCCTGGCTCTTATTTCGTTGTCGTAAAAGCCGCGGTAATCGTATTTTTTGGCAAACTTATAGACGTAGTGGTTGGGCGAATACGTTTGCATTATCACCTTGCCCGCCTTTTCCGCTCTGCCGGCCCTGCCGGCGACCTGGGTTATCAGCTGGAAAGTTCTCTCGGCTGAACGGTAGTCCGAATAATACAAGGCTATGTCCGCGTCGATTATGCCAACCAAGGTGACGTCCTTGAAGTCGTGTCCTTTGGCTATCATCTGCGTGCCTACAAGAATATCCGCTTCTTTCGAAGCAAACTTTGTCAGGATGTCCGTATAGGCGTCCCTGAGCCTGGTCGTATCGTTATCCATTCTGAGAACACGGGCTTCGGGAAAAAGGCGCTTTGTTTCTTCTTCCAGCTTTTCGGTTCCCGTTTTCCCTTCTTTAAGGTCCGTATATCCGCATTTAGGACAAGCGTCGATGCTTCTGAAACGCGCGCCGCAGTAGTGGCAGCGCAGCGTGTCGTCTTCCATATGGTATGTAAGCGATACGTCGCAGTCTGGGCATCTGGGCACGAATCCGCAATTACGGCATCTCAAAAACGAAGCGTAACCGCGTCGGTTAAGAAACAGCATAACCTGGTTTTTTTCTTTCAGCGCCGTTTCGATCTCTCTTATGAGAGCAGTCGAAAAAAGTCCCAGATTGCCACGGCGTATCTCCTCGCGCATATCCACCGTTTCCAGCAAAGGCAGTTCTTTTTCGTTGACTCTGCCCGACATCTCAAGCAAGGTATACTCGCCTTTAAGCGCTTTGTAATAGCTTTCCACCGACGGAGTGGCGGAGCCTAGTATCAGCTTTGCTCCGTTATAACGCGCTCTGAAAGCTGCTACCTCGCAGGTGAAATATCTCGGGTTCGACTCGGAAATGTAGCTGGAGTCGTGTTCCTCGTCCAGTATGACCACGCCGACGTCTTTTAACGGCGCGAATACGGCGGAGCGCGCGCCCAGCGCCACTTTTGCTTCGCCGCGCCTGAGCTTCATCCATTCGTCATAGCGTTCCCCGTCCGAAAGCGAGCTGTGCTGTATGCTGACTACGGAGCCGAAACGCGCGCGGAAAATCCCGAGCATCTGCGGCGTAAGCGCTATTTCGGGCACAAGCATTATGGCGGTTTTGCCCTTATTCAGCGCGTCCTCGATGACGCGCATGTACACTTCGGTTTTGCCCGAACCGGTCACTCCGTGCAAAAGGAAAGTGCCGCTTCCCGAAACGATTTTGTCTACGGTTTCGCGCTGCTTCGGCGTCAGAACGGGTTTGTCGCCCGAAACCTTCATTCCCGAAGGAGTGCGCGCCTCGGCAACGGATTCTTTGTATATCAGTCCCGATTCGATCAGCGCGTTGACCGTCGAAGCGGAATACCTTTGCAAAACGTCGCGCTCGGCAACGCTTTTGACTTCGTAAATCTCTTTATATAGCGCGCGGCGCGCCTTCGCTTTTTGCGTAATGGCGCCGTACTCTTTTTCGAAATCGAGAGATCCGTTTAAAAAAAGATAATTCCTGTACAGTTCGCGTATTCTGCCGCCGCGCAGTTTGTTGGGTATGAACAGTCTGAAGCAATCCGCGTATCTCAGATTTTTGCCGCGCATGAATTCCGCCAGTTTTATAAACTCGGGAAGTATCAGCGGCTCGTCGTCAAGAGCGCGTTCTATACTTTTCAGGGCGTGCGAGGTCGTCGGATTTTCCTTCAGGCGCAGAACATAGCCTTCCAGCTTCTGCCTGCCGAATGGCACCACTACGCGGTCGCCAGGCGCGATCCCCTCCGGCGCGATATAGTCGAATACCTTATCGACGTCGGAATTGGATATGTCGACTATGACTTCGGCGATCATAAATGCTTTACTGCGTCCAAAATAACGTCCGCAAGTTCGCGCTTTGACATCTTTTCAAGCGCCGTCATCGCTCCGCCCGCCTCTATAAGCGTGACGACGTTGGTGTCGCAGTCGAAGCCCGCGCCTTCGGCGGTCACGTCGTTGGAAACGATCATATCGGCATTCTTGGCTTTCAGCTTAGCAATCGCGTTCTTGATGAGATCATCGGTTTCCGCGGCGAAAACCACCAGTTTCGCGCTGCCCTTATTTCTGCCTATAGCCGCCGCGATATCGGGGTTTTTCTCCAGTTCCAGCGTTACGTTCTCGGCTTTTATTTTTGACGGAGAATAATTTTTGACTTTATAGTCGCCCGGAGCCGCCGCCATGATCACTACGTCCGCTTCCGCCGCACCGGAAGTTGCCGCTTCAAACATCTCGGCGGTGGTGTTCACTCTGATTATTTTAGCTGCGGAAGGCATCGGGGCGGTCATGTATCCGGCGATGAAAATCACCTTTGCTCCCCTGGCTTGAGCGGCTTCGGCTAACGCCGCGCCCATTTTGCCGGAAGAACGGTTGGAAATGAACCTGACTCCGTCTATAGCCTCGCGCGTCGCGCCCGAGGTCACCAGCACCGTCAGCCCGCGGTAATCCTGAACGGGAGTCAGAAATTTGTCTACTTCCGCCACGATGGTTTCGGGCTCGCTCATTCTTCCCGCGCCGGTAACTCCGCATGCCAGCAAGCCCGATTCCGGACCTATGAACCTGTAGCCCAAGGCTTTCAGCTTTTCGATATTGGCACGGGTAACGGGATTTTCGTACATGTTGACATTCATTGCCGGGCAGATGAATACCGGTTTTTTGGTTGCGGTCACAGTCGTGGTCAGCATGTCGTCGCATATCCCGGACGCCAGCTTGCCGATAAAATTCGCCGTCGCCGGAGCAATAACGAACGCCGAAGCAAGCTCCGCATAGCTTATATGCTCTATCTCGAATTCTCGCGTCTTGTCGAAAGTATCGACGACGACCTTGTTGTGACTGAGGCTTTCGAACGTCAGCGGCGTTACGAACTCGGTGGCGTTTTTGCTCATGACGACGCGCACGTCGTATCCCAGACGTCTGAAACGCGAAACCGCTTCGCAGCTTTTGTACGCGGCTATTCCGCCGGTAACGCCGAGTATTACGGTCTTCATTATTTGTTGACGATCACCTTGATCTTGCCGTCGTATATTTCCTTTGCGGCGTAGGAAACGGCTTTAAGCCCGGATTCTTCCAGCTCTTTGGATTCCATGTCCAGCAGATCTTTAGCGCGTTTGGTAATTCCCACTACGAGCGCATAACGGCAAGGCGCCTTTTTGATGAGTTTGTCAATCGGGGGATCGATCATCATAGTTATAGTTCTCCTTCTTTCGGGTTGTTTATTCTATATTCTGCACCTGTTCCCTTATCGTCTCGACGACGTTTTTAAGTTCCAGGACGCGTTTGGTAATATACAGATCGTTGCATTTGCTGCCTATAGTGTTGACTTCCCTGCCCGCTTCCTGGGTAAGGAAATCCAGCTTTTTGCCTTTGGCTCCGTCGGAGCGGATTATCTCGCCGTAATTTTCGATGTGACTGTTGAGCCTGGTTATTTCCTCGTCGATAGCCACCCTGTCGGCATATACGGCGATTTCGCCCAGCAGTCTGTTTTCGTCTATCTCGACGTCCGCAAAGGCTTCCGATACCCTTTCGCGCAGTTTTTCGCGGTGATCTTTTGCCACTTCGGGCGCGCGTAAAGCTATTTCGTCCAGCAGCGTTTTCAGCGTACGCACTTTGTCTGCAAGATCCTTTTCCAGGCGCATGCCTTCGGCAAAACGCATTTCCAGAAGCGCTCCGACCGCATTTGCAGCCGCTTCCGCGACGGCTTCCGAAAGCAGGCAGTCGCCTTCGTCGGGTTCGGAGGACTCCACCATATCCGGCACGCGTATGAGAGCGGAGGCGGTCACGTCGTTTTCAAAGCCCATCATAGCCAGTTTCTCGGAGATCCTTTTGTAATCCGCCGCCAGTCTTTCGTTAAGCACGGCGCCTCCGTTTTCCCTGCCGTCCTCCACGTTCAGAAAGACGTCGATATGTCCGCGCGAAACCCGGGCGGTCAACGATTCGCGTATTATCTTTTCCGCAAACTGATAGCAGCGCGGCAGCTTGAAAGCGATATCCAGAAAACGGTGATTGACGCTTTTTAATTCCACCGTCACTTTGAGTCCGTCTTTTTCGCAAATGCCTTTGCCGTATCCGGTCATACTGTACATGGTTTATCCTCCGCAGCAAGCAATTCGTCCGAAACCGGTCCGAGCTCCCGTTCGGTTCCGTTCTCCGATATATATACGCCTCTTTCGCCGGTCACCGAACCGATGACTGCGGCCGAAACGCCTTTATCCGCAAGTTTTTCCGCCAAAGCGGTACCGTTTTTTACCGCAATAAGCAGCGCGCCGCTGGATAGACAGCGCAGCGGGCTAATGTTCAAGGCGCGGCACAGCTTTTCGGCTATCGGGGACACCGCGATCTTTTCGGCATATATCCTTGCGCCGACTCCCGCGCCGGCAGCCATTTCCCAGACCGCGTTCTCCACGCCGCCCTCCGTGACGTCGTGCATATAAGCTTCGGACACCGATCCGGCAACGGCTTTACAGTCGTTTACGACGCTTAACCCGCCGCGCATAGCCGATATGATTCCGGTTTCCTCCTCCGAAAGGAGTCCGGGCTTTCTTTCGGATATCAACACCGCCGCTTCCGTGGCGGCGCTTTTGGTCAGAAGTATGTCGTCGCCCGGCATGGCTTTCCTGACCGAAAAGCCTTTGACGGGCTTTGCCAGCGCCACCGCGTTCACTACGGGGCGGGTCACTGCGGACGAAAATTCACTGTGGCCGCCGACGATCTCGGCGTCTATTTTGACGCATTCGCGTTCGGCGTCCGCCATTATCCTGCCCAATTCCGAAGCGTCCGATGCGACCGGCAGAATGACGGTCAGCAAAAACGCTACCGGTTCACCGCCTGCCGCCGCGACGTCGTTAGCCGCCACGTTTATTGCCAGCGAACCGATGTTTTTGCACCTGCCCGTTATCGGATCGGTATGCACCAGGACGGCGCCGCAGTCTATTCTGGCAGCGTCGCGTCCCAATGCCGCCGATTCCGTCACTTCCTTTCTACGGTGCGATATAATGCCGAATACGTGTTCCTTCAGCTCTTTTTCGTCTGCTTTTCCTTCGCGCACGTTTAAATTATATACTTCGTACGCGCTCTGTAAAGCGTTTAAAATAATTTAAACAAAGTTATCAACAATTTCCGAAAATTTTTCTTCGTCTATTATCTCTATGCCCAGTTTTTCGGCTTTTTGCAGTTTGCTGCCCGCTTCCGAGCCCGCCACGACCAGATTGACGCGCGACGAAACCGACTCTGCGACGTTGCCTCCCAGAGAAACGATTATTTTCTGCGCTTCGGAGCGTTTGAAACGCTTAAGGCTGCCCGTCAGGACCACCGTCTTGCCGCTGAACGGACCTTCCCCGGCTTCTTCGGGTTCGGAAATAATTATGCCTTTTGACAGCAGCGCGTCCACCAGCGCAGCGTTGCCGGCATCCTCGAAATAGCCCGCCACGCTGTCTGCCGTAATAAGCCCGAAGTCATCCAGCATAGATATTTCCTCCCTGGTCCCGTGCCTTAACGCGTCCAGTGTTTTAAAGTGATCCGCAAGCTGTTTGGCACTCTTTTTACCTACGTTCGGTATCCCTAACGCAAAGATAAACCTGTCGAGAGTCGTGTGCTTCGACCGCGCAAGGCTATTCAGCAGATTTGTGATTTTTTTATCCTTGAATCCGTCCAGCTTCTGCAGATCGGTTTCGGTAAGATCGTACAGCATATCCGGCGACCTGACGCCGAGTTCGTTATAAAGCTGCTCCGCGGTCTTTTCGGAAAAGCCGTCGATATCCATACACTGCTTGTCCGCGAAATGATCCAGCATGGCGACGATCTGAGGCGCGCAGCCCGTCTTGTTGGTGCAGTAATAAAACGCGCCCTCCCTGACGACGGGATAGCCGCATGCGGGGCACACTTGGGGCGGCAGTATCTCTTTGTCGTCGTCGTGGGATTGGTAAACGCCCATGATTTCGGGGATAACGTCGTTGGAACGCCGTATCAGGACGCGCGAACCGATTTTTACGCCCTTTTTCAGAATGTCGTCGTAATTGTTGAGCGTCGCCCGTCTTATCGTCGCGCCGCCCAGTTCGACGGATTCCAGCTCCGCCAAAGGATTTATCTTCGAGGTCCTGGATACCTGCCACAACACGTTTTTCAGGATAGTAGTCGTTTCGGTGGCTTTGTATTTATACGCCAGAGCCCAGCGCGGAAATTTTTCGGTATAACCCAGCTCCTCCCTGAGCGCTACGGAATCGACCTTTATGACCGCTCCGTCAATAAGATAATCCAGCGAATCCCTTTCCTCGCCGATCGCTCCGATGACCTTCTCGGCGTCTTCTTCCGATGAAACCGCATCGAAACGCCTGCCGTACAAAAAACCGTTCGAGACGATAAACTCGCGCATGGCGCGCTGGGAATCGAAGCGTATGCCCTCGTGATAGCCGATATTATACGCGAAAAAATCGAGCTTGCGTCTGGCGGTCTCGGAAGGATCGAGATTTCTTATCGCGCCCGCCGCGGCGTTTCTGGGATTTTTAAGCGGTACGGCAGCCGTCCGATTGTATTCGTTGAAAGCCGAAAAGCGCATTATACCTTCGCCCTGCACCTCTACCGTGCCTTTAAAATCTATGGTAAGCGGCACGGTGCGTATGGTTTTTATCTGTTCTGTAACGTCCTCGCCGGTGACTCCGTCGCCGCGCGTGGCGCCGCGGATCAGTCTGCCGTCCGAGTAGGTAAGCGACAGCGTCAGTCCGTCGAATTTGTGCTCCACGGTAAAATCGGGGAAACAGCCGACGGCTTTTTCCACTCTCGCGAAGAACGCTTTAAGCTCCTCCGGGCTCTGAGCCTTATCCAGAGAATAAAGGCGCTCCCTGTGTTTATAGGGTTTGAATTCTTTTAACGGCGCGGCGCCCACCCTTTTGGTCGGAGAATCCGGCAGCACGAAAAACAGCTCGGCTTCCAGCGCTTTGAGTTCGTCGTAAAGCGCGTCGTATTCGGCGTCGGATACCGTGGGCGCGTCCAATACGTAATACTCGTAAGCGTATTTGTTCAGCAGATCGACCAGTTCTCTCATTCTGTCCATACCGTTATCCTCACTTTTTCAGCGTGACAGGCGCCAGCTGCAGCACGAATTTTTTGATGCCCAGATTGCCGAATGCTATGGTTGCGGTGACGTCCTTGCCGGAACCGGTCACAGCCATTATCGTGCCCGAACCGTATCGGGGATGCTCCACCGCCGCTCCCTGAACGAATCCGGTAAGGTCTTTCTGCTTTACGGGTTCGGCTTTTGCAGCCGAAGGTATTGCCGCTTTATATGCAGGCTTCATCATGTAAGACGGCCGCGGCGCGAGTCCTGCAACATAGTCGTTTCTGGCGTTCATGTATACGTAAGGCGAATCGCTGTCTATACCTTTCGCCTCTTTCAAAAAACGCGAAGGCAGACACGGCTCGACGTGCTTGAACCTGAATCTGCGGTTGGCGTTCGTAATGAACAGTCTTTCCCTTGCCCTGGTAATTGCCACGTACATGACGCGCCTCTCCTCCTGAAGCGCGTCGTCGTCGCCTTTAAGCGACTGCGCCGACGGGAAAGTGCCCTCCTCCATGCCGACGATGAATACCACCTTGAATTCCAGACCCTTTACCGCGTGCATCGTGGCGACGGTAACTTTGTCGCGGTCGAAATCGTCTTCGCTTTCTTCGCGCACCAAACTGACGGTCTGCAAATATGTTTCCAGCGTGGCGTTAGGTTCTTTTTCCTCGAATTGTTTGACCGAAGACAAAAATTCTTTGACGTTTTCCCATCTGGCGTAATCTTCTTCGCTGCCCGTCGAAGTATAGTATCGCTCGAAGCCCGCCTTTTCAATCAGATATTGTGTAAATTCGCCCAACGGAAGATACGATTTTCCGATAAGGTCGCCCGCAAGTTCCTTGAACGGCTCTATCTTTTTGACCACCGAGGCGGGCATCTCTTTTTGAATGTCCGCACCTAAAACGGCGTCCAGAACGGAAACTCCCTTTTCCCTCGCGTAGTCGTTCAGACGCATGAACGTGGCGTCACCGATGCCTCTTGCAGGCACGTTGATTATCCTTGCGACAGCCTCGTTGTCCATACCGTTGGAGACCATCCTCATATAGGCGACAACGTCTTGAATTTCTTTGCGGTCATAGAATTTCATACCGCCCAGCACGCGGTAAACGAGGCGTGCTTTGGCAAGCGCGTTTTCGAAATCCCTGGTCAGCGAGGTAGCTCTGACCAAAATGGCAAAATCGCTTTTTCGGTATCCGTAACGTGCCATAAGGTATCTTATTTTATCGATCACCCATTCGCTTTCCTGCAAATCGTTGAACGCGGTATAGTACGTTACCCCCGCTCCGGAAGCGTTCAGCGCCACCAGAGATTTTTCGTGGCGCTGGGTGTTGAACGAAATAAGGTTGTTGGCGGTTTGAAGGATCTCGGGCGTTGAACGGTAGTTCTCCACCAGCTTGTAAACATCGGCGTCGGGATACTCTTTGTCGAAATTCAGAATGTTGCCGATTTCCGCGCCGCGCCAGCCGTAGATGCTCTGGTCGTCGTCACCGACCACGAAAATGTTGCCGTGGGGACCGGCGATAAGTTTCACGATCTCATACTGCACCTTGTTGGTGTCCTGAAACTCATCCACATGCACGTACCTGAAGCGCGAAGAACAGTATTTCAGCGCTTCCTCCGAGGTCGTGAGCAGCTCCTTCATCCTGTGCAGCAGATCGTCGAAGTCCATGGCGTTGGATGTAAGAAGCAGCTCGTTATATCTCTCGTAAATACGGCGGATATCCTCGGCATAATCGTTAACGCCGTTAAGTTCGGCAAAATATTCGTCCGGAGAATAACCGAGGTTCTTGGCTTTGGAGATATGCTCGCGCATAGCCTCCTTGAGCGCCTGATTGTCTATATGCAACTCGCGCATAGCCTTGGAGATGACGCGTTTGGAATCCGTTTCGTCGTAAATGGAAAAATTCTGTTTGAAGCCTATATGCGTGGCGAATTTTCTGAGGATAGCGGCGGAAAACGAATGAAACGTCGATACCCACACCCCGTTGTCCGGTCCCAGCAGCGCGTTGAGCCGCTCACGCATTTCCGC